>CALGZA010000037.1 GCA_937934595.1 uncultured Verrucomicrobiales bacterium
GTGGGGTTGCTCATGAATCCTCCTTCTATGAGGATGGCGGGGTGGCGGATATTTGAGAGGACGCTGAAGCGAGCTCTTTTGATTCCTCTGTCTGGGACTGCGTATTTGGCGGTCATTTCTTTCATTTGGCCGTGAACAGCGGTGGCGAGGGCGATGTTTGCGGAGTCTTGTTGGTTTCCGTATCTGGTTCTGAAGTCTGAGTTTTTGAGTTTTCTTCCGTAGTGTGCGACGCCGACTGGTGAGAGTGTGAAGGTTTCTATTCCTCTGGCTGATTTGCGGTTACTTGCGTTGAAGTGGATGGAGATGAAGATGGCGTTGTTGTAGCGATTTGCGATGGCAACTCGTTGATTGAGTGTGAGGAAGTGGTCTGAGCGTCTGGTCATGATGACGTTGTATCCTTTTTTCTTGAGTCCTGCTTCTAGTGTGCGGGCGACGGTGAGGTTGTATCTGGCTTCTGTTCCGAGTCTATTAACTGCGCCGGCGTCTCTACCGCCGTGTCCTGGGTCTATGATGATGGTTCTAAATGATCTGGCGTTTGGGATGAATTTGGGTCTTAGTATGGGGTTGATCATTTTTGAGTGATCAAGCTGGGTTACGACTAGATTTCCTTGGATCCATGTTACTGGAGCTGATAGGCCGAATTTGACGCCATTCATGTAGCATATGGAGCTGCCTCTGTTGAAGACTAGTTTTAGGATGTTTTTTTTACTGAGTCTTTTTTTTAGGGTGATTTTTTTACCTGAGGTGGTTTTTTTTAGTCCGTATTCTGCTGCTATGCTGTTGAGTGTGACGTATTTTTTTGATTTGTTGGTGAGTGTTTGAATGGCTGCTGAGGGGGGTGTGGAGATAACAAGTATGGAGAGGAGGGTGATGAGAATTTTGAGATTAAATTTATGTAGCATGATGAGGAAACGGGTATTTAGGAAGGTTTTTGATATAGGTTTTGTGGAGGTAAGGCAAACTCAAAGTGATTTCTGGTTTTTTGCGTGCGTGAGGTTAATGTGCTGATTATGGTGCTATTTGTGGTTGTTTTCGACAAGATGAATGTTGTTTAAGGTGTTATGGTTAGTTTATGATTTTTAGGAATGTTGATACGATTAGTCCACTGTTAGATAAGGTGAGAGGGGAAGAGTTGTCTGGTTTGGAGCTGGCTGAGGCGACGGTGGAGCTAGCTGAGGAGATATTGTTGTCATCATCTAGGCAGATGAAGTTTTCTGAGCGCTATCAGGCGTGGAAGATGAACCGTATGATGGATGATGCTTCTGGTAAGGCGCTTACTTTGGCCATGGCTGATCAGGTTTTCCGGCCTGCGACGTATGTGAGGTCTGCGGATCAGTTTCGTTATTTGGTGGATGAGTATGGGATACCGTCTTATTTGCCGATGCATGAGAAGATAGCGATGCGTTTGGGGGCATGTGCGTCAGCGATAGCTCCTGATGTGGTGATGCCTGCTGTGACAGCGAAGATGCGGTCTGAGTCTGATACGGTGATTCTACCGAGTGAGGATGAGTTATTGAAGCCTCATTTGATAAAGCGAAGGAGGTCTAATACGCGGATGAACATTAATCAGCTGGGAGAGGCAATACTTGGTGAGGAGGAGGCTGAGAGGCGTCTGCAGCAGGTGGTGGAGAGGCTGGAGAGTCCTGAGTGTGAGTATATTTCTGTGAAGATATCTGCGATATTTTCACAGATTAATTTGGTGGCTTATCGTCAGACCTTGAGTGAGATTAAGGAGCGCTTGAGGTTACTTTATAGGACTGCTTTGAAGTATACGTTTGTGCGTGAGGATGGGAGTGAGTCAGCTAAGTTTGTGAATCTGGATATGGAGGAGTATGGTGATCTTCATTTGACGTGTGATGCGTTTAAGGAGGTGTTGATGGAGGATGAGTTTCTTGGAATGCGTGGTGGGATAGTGTTACAGGCTTATTTGCCGGATTCTTTTGAGGTGCAGAAGGATTTGACTGCGTGGGCTATGCGTAGGGTTTCTGGTGGTGGTGCTGGGATTAAGATAAGGATAGTGAAGGGTGCTAATTTGGCGATGGAGAGTGTGGAGGCGAGTATTCATGACTGGCCACAGGCGCCTTATTTTACGAAGTTGGAGGTGGATGCTAATTATAAGCGGATGGTGGATTATGGGAGTATGGTTGAGCATGCTGAGGTGGTTAATCTTGGTGTTGCTTCTCATAATTTGTTTGAGATTTCTTATGCGTTGCTTTTGAGGGCGATGCGTGGTGTGGAGGCTTATGTGGAGTTTGAGATGTTAGAGGGTATGGCGAATCATCAGGCGCGAGCGGTTCAGGATACGGCTGGTGGTTTGTTATTGTATGCGCCGGTGGTGAAGAAGGAGGATTTTCATTCTGCGATTTCTTACTTGGTGAGGAGGCTGGATGAGAATACAGCGGAGGAGAATTTCTTGCATGATATATTTGGGATGAAGCCTGGTTGTCCTTTATGGGATAAGCAGAAGGCTATGTTTATGGAGGCGTGTTCGAGGAAGGATAGTGTGCAGATGACTCCTAATAGGGTTCAGAATAGGGCTAGTGAGGGGTATGAGGTGGGTTCTGATGGGGGTTTTGAGAATGCTGCTGATACGGACTGGTCTCTGAGGCATAATCAGAACTGGATAGTGAAGTGTGTGAGGGATTATGATGTGGGTGGGATAGAGACTGTTCCTTTGGTTATAAATGGTGAGACTGTGATGACTGAGGATGTGGGTGTGAGTATGGATCCGTCCAAGAATGTGGAGGCTTATGATTTCTGTTATGCGGGGCAGGAGCATGTTGATCTTGCATTGGATACAGCTGTGCGGAGTCAGCCGGAGTGGGAGGGGCTTGGTGTGGAGGCGAGGGGTGATCTTCTGAGGCGGGTAGCTGTGGAGCTAGCGAAGGGGCGTGCGGCTGCGATTTCTGTGATGGTGATGGATGCTGGGAAGGCGATACCTGAGGGTGATGCTGAGCTGAGTGAGGCGATTGATTTTGCTAATTACTATGCTGAGAGTCTTGGGTGTGAGGGGCTTTTTGATGGGACTGAGTTTAAGGCACATGGTGTTGTAGTGATTACTCCTCCGTGGAATTTTCCCTTTGCTATTCCGTGCGGAGGTGTTTTGGCGGCTTTGATGGCGGGTAATACTGTGATTATGAAGCCTGCTGTGGAGACGGTTCTTACGGCATGGGTGATGGTGAATATGCTATGGGATGCGGGAGTTCCTCGCGATGTATTACAGTTTGTGACCTGTCCGAATAATGAGGTGGGGCAGGGGCTGGTTACGGATTCGCGAGTGGGTTCTGTGGTTTTGACGGGTGCTTTTGCAACGGGTAAGAAGTTTCTGGAGTGGAATCCAGGTATGCGATTGGTAGCGGAGACGTCTGGAAAGAATTCGTTGATTATAACGAATGCTGCTGATCCTGATCAGGCGATTAAGGACTTGGTTAAGGGTTCATTTGGTCATGCTGGGCAGAAGTGTTCTGCTTCTTCATTGGCAATTATAGAGGCTGATCTTTATGATAATGCTGCGTTTATGCGACAGCTAAGGGATGCTGCGGCTTCGTTGAGGGTTGGTTCTTCATGGGATACTTCTTCGGTGGTGACTCCAGTGGTGCGTCCTCCGGGGAGTGCGCTGGAGCGTGCGCTTACTACTTTGGATGAGGGGGAGGAGTGGCTGCTGGAGCCGAAGATGATAGGAGGGAATTCTTGTATGTGGTCTCCGGGTATTAAGCTTGGTGTGAAGCAGGGGAGTTGGTATCACAGGACGGAGTGTTTTGGTCCTGTGTTGGGTCTTGTGAGGGCACGGAACTTGCGGCATGCGATGGAGATACAGAATGATTCTGCTTTTGGTTTGACTGGTGGGATCCATACTTTGGATACGCGAGAGATAGCTATATGGCGTGATGCTGTGGAGGTGGGTAATGCTTATATTAACCGTTCAATTACTGGTGCGATTGTTAGGAGGCAGCCTTTTGGTGGGTGGAAGAATTCGAGTTTTGGTCCAGGGGCTAAGGCTGGTGGGCCTAATTATGTGGGGTTGTTTGGGGCTTGGTCTCAGGTTAGTGATCCGGAGGTTGTGATGCAGCCGAGTATTGTGCAGCAGGATTTTGTGGTAAGGGTTAGTACGGATCTGGATCTGGATAGGGGTGCTTTGTTAGCTGCTGCGGGGAGTTTTGTTTACTGGTTGGATAAGGAGTTTTCCGTTGAGCATGATCCATCTGGGCTTCATGGTGAGGATAATCATTTCCGGTATCGTAGATTACGCAAGGTTTTGGTTAGGGGAGATGAGATGGGGGATATGGATCTTGGTCTGGTGATTTTAGCATGCCATTTGCTGGGGGTGAAGGTGGAGATTAGTTTAAGTCAGGCTAGAAAGGGGGTTTCGGCGATTTTAGAAACTGAGCGTGAGTTCTGTGAGAGGCTGAAGCGTTGTGGTGCGAGCTATGATAGTCTGAGGGCGCCTGGGGCGAGTGAAGCGGTGCTGAGGGTGTCTCAGGATGTGGGTTTACAGCTAATAGACTGGAAGGTTCTGAGTAATGGTAGGATAGAGTTACTACATTACCATAGAGAGCAGTCTATTTCTGAGACGACTCACCGCTATGGGAATATAATTCCTAAGCCGCATGAGTGTCTCTAGGGTGATTTTATAGCTGGGGGGTTATTTTTTCGCGGCCTTGTCCATGGACTTGATGTATCCGATGAGGTCTGCGAATTCTTTTAGGGTGAGGTCGTCACATAGGTGCATGCTCATCATGTTGAGTCCTGGGCCGATTTTGGCGACCTTTGATGGGTCGATTTTGGTTGGTTTGCCGGCGATGTCGTGGAGGATGATTTGTTTAGAGTCTTTTTTGACGATGGTTCCGGTGTGGCTGGTGGTGCCGTTTTTCATGGTGATGGTGACCCAGCTTTTAGCGATGACGGCAGCGGGCTTGATGATGGATTCTGCGATGTCTGCATTTTTGAGGTGGCCTAGTTTGCTTAGGTCTGGGCCTTTGATGAGGTCACCTGCTTTGATGTTGTGACATGCTGCACAGCCTACTTTGTTGATGATTTTAGCTCCTTTTTTGGCATTGCCGTTATGTTTGTTGACGTAAAGGATGATGTCTTCGATGGATGTTTTTTTGATTTTCTTAGCTATTTTGACTTTTGGTTTTGGTCTTTGGTTTAGCTCTGGGACGTGGGCTTTATTTTTTTTGAGTTTGGCTATGAGTGCGGCTTTTGTTTTTTCGTCTGATTTATCGTGTAGATTTTTGAGGAATGCAGAGATTTTTTCTGTTCCTTGCCAGTCGACTGGGTGGTAGTATGGGCCGTCTGGATTTGGGCGTGTTTGCCACCATGTGGAGCCGTCGTAGTCATCTTCTTTTTGATGTATTCTGATGAGGGTGTCCGTGATGAGTGCTTTGATTTCTGGGGTGTAGTGTTTGCTGGATTCTTTGATGAGAGCATCGACGATTTTTTCGCTGTGCATGAATTTCATGGTAGCGAGTGCGGCGCGCTGTTTGAGTGAGTCTGAGGATTTGAGAGCGCTGATGCAAGCGTCTTGAGCGTCTAGCTTAAGGAGTGACTGCATGGCGACGTGGGGGAGGATGATGGCTTGGTTTGGTGTGGAGTGTGTGTTAGCGAAGAGTCCAGCCATGTCTGGGTCTGGGGAGCGGGATACGATGAATCTGACGGAGCCTTTTGATTTGGTGTTTGTGATGATGCCTGTGGCTGTGAATGTGACTGATTTAGGAGGCATTTTGAATGCTATGACGCTGTTTGTGCTGGTGCCTATTCCTTTGCCTTTTTTGGGGAGGTACATGCCTCTGCAGGTTCTGTTAACGCGTGTTTTTCTTTTGCCTTGTTTGGCTGATTTCCATTTGTATTTGGTCATGTCAGTGCTTTTGCCAAATTTTTGGTGTACGGTGGGGTTCATCCATGCGACTTCGATGTTTTTTGAGTCACCTTCTACGATGAGGTAGAGTTCTTTGAATGTGCTTATGTCTGCATTGATATTTATAGTTTGTTTGCCTTTTATTTTGGAGCTGATGACTTTTTTGAATTTGGCGTCTAGTTTGATTTTATCTTTTGGTGGTGCTGCGTTTTTGAGGAGGTGATCTGCAAGTGAGAGGTCATTCATTCTGCCGATAGCGATGGCTGCGGCTACTTTTACTCTTGGGTTGGAGTCTTTCAGCGCGGCGATGATGGTGTTTTTGTTAGCGGTTTTAGCGAATTCTAGGCGGTCAGCCATGGCTCGAATGCAGTGTTCTTTGAGAGATTTGTCTTGGGCGAGGTTGTTTAGGAGGCTGTGTGCATCTGGTCCAGCTAGCTGGGCTATGGTGAAGATGGCTGCTACTCTGCTTTCGATGGCTGTGGACTTATTGGCGACGATTTTGGTGAGTAGAGGGATGAATGTGGGTTCATTTCTGCGAAGGATTTCCTGCTGGGTGTATACTCTTATTGTTGAGCTTGGGGTATTTATGAGGTTTACTAGGTCATTGTCTTTGAGTGTTTTGAGGTTAGGGAATTTTTTGTATTGCCAGTCTTTTGGTGTTACGATGGAGACGAATCCTTTGTTTGGGTTACCTGCGTATCCTGCACCATCCCATGAGGCGATGTACATTCTGCCTGATGCGTCTACGTCTAGGTCTGATACTTGAGTGGTGCTGATGAATTCTTCTGGTTTGTCAGTGAATGATGCGCCGTCTTCAGTTAGTCTATGAATGTAGATGTGTGATCTTCCCCAGTCAGCCATCATGAATGTTTTGTTGTATTTATCTGGCCAGCCTGGTTCTTCGAAGTAGAGGTTTCCAGTGCCTGAGCCGCCGCCGTATTCACCGATGGCTGGTATCATGTCTTCTGGGAAGTTTGTGTATAGGCTGGGGTAGCCGTATTGGCCACTTTGAACGTAGTGGCTGAAGCGGATCCACCAGCCGACTCCGTCGTTTGTATTTTCTCTTGTGAAGACGTTCATGAATGGGTCGATTGAGACGTCGTAGACGTTTCTTGTGCCGTGGATGAAGGTTTCCATTTCGGAGCCGTCTGGGCGGACGCGTACGACTCCGCCGCCGTGCATGGTGAGTTTTTTACCGTCTGTTCCTTGTGCGTTGACGAATCCGAAGTCACCGATGGAGATGTATATCCAGCCGTCGATTCCTAGTCTGATGTTGTTTGTGGAGTGGTCTGTGCCTCTGCTTTTGAGGAACTTTGGGTTACCGATATTGGTGATGAGTGGTTTTGGTGGACCGTCAGCGATTCCGTCATTGTCTGCGTCTGTGTATAGAGATAGCTGCTGGGTGTGGATTTTTCCGTCTTGTTGTGTGCAGTGGAGGACGATGAGGCGGTTGTCTATGGAGATGATTCCGCGAGGGTTGTCTACTTCGGCGAAGATTGTTCTTTTGTCGGCTTTTCCGTCTTGGTCGGTGTCGGTGAGTTTGGTTATGTATCCGAGGTTTGGTTTTTTTCCGAGCGATCCTTGCATATCGACTCCAACAAATACGTCACCGTAGGGGGATGTGGCGATGACGGCGGGGCATGGAGCCATTTTAGCATCAGCGAATAACTGGGTTTCTAGCTCAGCGGGCACAGATGTGGAACCTGCGAAGAGCGATAGAGAGGATATAGAGGTGATGATTGAAGTGATAAAGAAATTCTTCATGAGAGTGATACTAACCTTTTAGGGAGATCTATCAAGTTAGTTTGATGGAGATGGCGCATTTATGGCGATCTACTCTGAGATCTCGGTAAATGGTTGCCTCGCTGAAATAGGGCTTTTTATGGGGGGGGATGGGGAGGTGTTGTCGTTTAGTTGATGATGATTTCGGATATTTTCCAGTTTGCTTTGATCTTTGTGTATTTGATCTGGCATGTTAGCTGGGAGTTTAGGTTTTTTGGGAGTTTTGTAGTGGTGACGTTGAGTGTTAATTTGACGGTGCTTTTGTTGTCGTTGATGTTGAGTATTTCTATTTCGGGGTTACTGGCGGTTATGCTGGCGTTTGAGTTTATTAGTCCGCTGTGCATGCCTACGAGATCAGCTCTGCTGATGGTTTTGTTGAAGAGTGCGGCGTATGGGAAGTCTTTTATTTTGATGTGACAGGCGACGTTGTCGTCAAGGAGGTCTCTGAATTTGCTGGTTGAGAATGTGCTGCTAATTTTGCCTGTGTTGGCCTCTTTTTCAAAGCATTCTATAAGGGATTGAGTGGTTCTGGTGATGACTTTTTTGTCTGATGACCACCACATGTATATTCCGCCTGCGCAAATGATTAGTAGGGTGATGGTGAGGAGTTTTTTATTGATCATTTGTTTGATGTTTTATTTTGGGGAGGGCGTTTGAGGTTGTGTTTTTTTTTGCCGTTGTTTTTTATGCGGCGTTTGCGGCGCTGGCTGGGAGTGCCTTTTTTCTTTTTGGTTTTTATGGGTTGATCTGCTTTTGTTTCTTCAGTGGGTATGATTTCTACTTTGGAGCCGTTTGTGGCGAATGCTAGTCTGGATGTGGCGAGGGTTTTATTTTTGAGTATATTGTCTTGGGTGATGACTGTGTCTTGGGTGGACCAGATGATGTTTATTTTTTGGCGTTTGATTTTGTTTTCTTCGATGAGGATGATTTCGTTAGCACCGTAGAGGTGTTTGCGGTTTATGACGAATGCGTCTTTGATTGTGTTACCTTTAATGGATGCTTTGACGGGTTGGTTTATTCTTAGTGGTGGTGCGTTTGAAAGGATGCCGAATGGGTCTTTTATTTCTGCGATGACGAATAGTTCACGTGATGATTCGTCTAGTTCACCTTCGACGTGTTTGATATTTGCTTTCCAGGTGGTTTGGTTTTTGGTGTTGATGGCGTCTGTTAGTTTGACTGGGATGCTTTGGTTTCCTTGTTCGTTGATGGTGATTTGCTCGAGTTGTTTGGATGATAGTGGGAGGCGTATTTCTGCGTAGTCTGTGGCGTATATTTCACCGAGGTTGGTGCTGGCGCCGACGGATTGTCCTGGGCCGACGATACGTCTTCTGACTCTGCCGTTGATGGGGGCTTTGATGGATGCTCTGGAGAGGTTTCGTTTTGCTTTGTCGAGTGATGCTTGTTGGGCAGCGACGTTGGCTTCTGCTTCACGGAGCTGAGGTTTTCTGAGGACGAGGTCGTTAGGGGCTTCATTGAAGCCGATGTCTTTCCAGTTTCTGAGAGCTTGTGCCGCTCTGGCTTTTTCTTGTATGAGTGCCGCTTCTGCGCGAGCGAGAGAAGCTGCTGATGTGATGATCTGGGATTGGAAGTCAGAGGGGTCTAGTTTGATGAGGACGGTGCCTTTTTTAAAGAATGCACCGTCTTGGAACTTGTCAGATATGCTGATGACTTTACCTGGGACTAGTGCGTTGAGCGTGGTGGAGGTTTTTGTTTTGACTGTTCCTTGAGTGATTAATTTGACGTTGTAGTCAACGGGTGTGAGTGTGGTGGCGAAGGTTTTTTGTCCTAGGTGTTGGCGTTTTCTTTTTTTCTTTTTTTTGTAGTTTTGTTTTTTGTGGGTATTTTTTTTGTTGTTTTTTTCTGTTGGTTTAGAGAGGTGGTTCACCCCGAACCAAGTGCCGAGTATGATGGCAATGATTGGGGTGATTTTGAGTAGAAAGCTTTTCATGGTTTATGATCAGCTGAGGTGCGACTGATTTATTTTATGAGTTTTTTTATTGGTTAGTGGTTATTTTTTTAGGCGGTAGTAGCCGTCTGGGTTGTATAGGAAGTATGCGTCTAGTGGGTTTAGTCTGGGGAGGTAGATGCATGGTTTACCGTCGTTTCCGGTTGTTTCTTTAAGTGTTCTGGTGTTTGGTGTTTTTTTGGATGCGTCTGGGTTAATGACTTCTGCTGTTTCTTTGATGCCGGAAACGATGTGGTTAATCCATTTGAGTTTTTTAGCATCTGATGCGAATTCGACCCAGTCACCGTCTGAGTTTTTGTTGTACATTTGTTTGATGAATTCTTCAGTGGTGATGCCCATTTTTTTGGCGATGGGTGTGGCGAGTTTTTTCCACCATTTTTTAGAGTCTTCGAGCGCTTCTTTTTGTTGTGTGAGGTTCATGGTTGTGAAGAAGTAGCTGGAGCTAATTTGGTGGTGTAGGATGAGTGCGTTTGGGTATGCGTATGATTCTTCTGCGAGGGTGGCGATGGTAGCTGCCATTGATGCGGCGAATGATTTGACTACGACGTGGACGGGAGCTTCTGAACCTTCCATGGCTTTAAGGATGCGGTAGCCTGCCATGACTGAGCCGCCTGGTGAGGAGTCGATTACGATGAAGATGGGGTGTTTTTTGTCTTTGTTGTTGTAGAAGTGAATTCTGTCGCAGATGTAGTTAGCTGTTTTGGATGTAACGGGGCCGTTGAATGCGATGCGTCTGTCTGATATGACGAGGGTGTTGTCATCTAGTAGTGGTTTTTCGAGGTAAACGGGTTTATTGTCGGAGTATTTTTCTCTTTGTGCGCTGATTTTGATGGCTTCGAGTTCTGCTTCTTGGATGGTTGTTTTACGGAGGAGTTTGGTTGTCTCGAGTGAGAGTTTGGATTCTGCGAGGGATGCTTGGCTTTTAGCTATTGCAGCTTCTAATTTTAGTTTTTGTTCGAGAGTTTGTGCTGCTTCGATTTCGGATTGGTGTTTGGCTTTTTGTTTGAGTTTTGTGATTTGTTGTTGTTCTGTGAGTAGTTCACGCTGGAGTTTTAGTCTGGCTATTTCGGCGCGAGCATCTGCAAGTTCTGCTTTGAGTTTTTCTGCTTTGAGAGAATTGTTTTTGGTGAGGGTTTCGAGTTCAGGGTTGCTGTTGTTTTTTTTATTTTCTGAGTTTTTTTGGTCTGTGGCAGCTGTCTGGGCTAATGCGGAGAATGATGTGGCGGCGATGGCAGCGGGGATTATGATTAATTTTTTCATAGGTGAGTATTATGATTTGATGATGTTTTATAGCAACCACAAAATCTGGTGTTGGGGGCATGGATTGATGAGGTTAGTAGCTTTGACGAATGTTTGTATTGTTGCTTGCAATTTCTGAGGATGTAGGTGGAGTGTGTGTAGAAAACTTAAATTTTAATTTGAAATGACAACACATCCATTTTTATCTGACGATTATCACATCCGCTGGTCTACTTTAACATCTGACTGCGTGGAGAATGACATAAGGGAGGGCATAGCACTGGCTGATGCGCGGCTGAACATTATTAGGGGGCTGACGAGCGATGATGTAACATTTGAGAATACGTTTTTGGCGCTGGAGTCTGCCTCTGAGGAGTTAAGTAGAGGCTGGGGTAGGCTGAATCATTTGGATTCTGTGTCTGAGGTAGAGGGTTTAAGGGATGCGCTTAATGTGGTTTTACCTGAGGTTTCTGCATTTTATTCATCTATTTCGCTGGATGCTGAGATCTGGGCATCTTTGCGGGCTTTTAGGGATAGTGAAGCAGCGAGTGGTTTGAGCGATTTGGAGAAGAGGTTTGTTGCTGAGACGTGTGAGGACTTTGTGGCTTCTGGGGCAGATTTAGATGATGAAAAGAAGGCTCGCGTGGCTGAGATAGATGCTGAGTTGTCAGCGATAACTCAGAAGTTTTCTGAGAATGTGGTTGATTCCACGGATGATTGGGAGTTGGTAGTGACTGATTCAACTCGTTTATCTGGTTTACCTGATATGGTGAAGGAGGGGGCAAGGTTGAACGCGCTGGAGAAGGGGTTTGGTAGTGATGAGGATCCGAAGTGGAGGTTTACTTTGCAGTATCCTTCTATGGGTCCTGTTATGCAGTTTGCGGATGATGCTAGCTTGAGGAAAGAGATATGGGAGGGTATGTCTCAGATAGGAAATAAGGGTGAGTGGGCAAATCAGGATTTGATTTGGCAGATTCTGGATTTACGTCAGGAGAAGGCGGAGTTACTGGGTAAGGAGAATTTCCCGGATATGATTTTAGAAAACCGGATGGCTAAGAGTGGTCAGTCAGCAGTGGACTTTACAGAGAAGCTGCATGCTCTTGTGGAGCCGCATTTTCAGAGGGATCAGGATGAGTTGAAGCGATATGTGGCTACAAAGACTGGTTCTGAGGTTCGATTATTAGAGCCATGGGAGACGAGTTACTGGGTAGAGAAGCGTAGGAAGGATGAGTATGATTTTGATGGTGAGTTGTTGAGGCCGTATTTCTCTGTGGATCAGGTAATGGCTGGTATGTTTGATATTAGTTCGAAGATTTTTGGGATACGTATTGAGCAGCGTGAGACAGTATATGGGGAAGATAAGGAGGGTGCGGTTCAGGTTTGGCATGAGGATTGTTTGTATTATGATGTGTTTGATAGTGAGAGTGATGAATTGTTAGGTTCTTTCTATGCAGATTGGCATCCGAGACCTGGTAAGCGAGGGGGAGCTTGGATGAATACTCTGAAGACTGGGCTTCCGCCGATAGATGGTAATGGCAGGGATCCACACATTGCGTTGATGGTGGGGAATATGACGAAGCCGGTGGGTGATGAGCCAGCGTTGTTAGATCATCGTGAGGTTGAGACTGTTTTTCATGAGTTTGGTCATTTGTTGCATCATCTTTTAGGTGATGTGGAGATCAAGTCATTGTCTAGTATGAATGTTCCGTGGGACTTTGTGGAGTTACCTTCACAGATTATGGAGAATTTTTGTTGGGATCGTGAGTCACTTGATTTGTTTGCTAAGCATTATGAGAGTGGGGAGCTTATCCCTGATGCGTTGTTTGATAAGATGGTAGCAGCTAGGAATTATATGAGTGGGAGTGCTTATATGTCTCAGTTGGCGATGGGTAAGTTGGATTTAGAGATTCATCTGAATGGTGCACGCTATAAGGGTATGGATCTGCAGGAGATGGAGCGTGTGATACTGGAGCGTTACAAGACGGAATTGGCTACTGAATCACCGAGTGTTTTGTTGAAGTTTAATCATTTGTTTAGTGGAGCTGTGGCTTATGCATCTGGATATTATTCTTATAAGTGGGCGGAGGTGTTAGATGCGGATGCATTCACGCGATTCCAGGAAGAGGGTGTTCTTAATCCTGAGACTGGGAAGTCGTTTAGGGATGAGATTTTACGTGCTGGTAATTCTAGACCTGCTGATGAGTCTTACCGAGCGTTTATGGGTAGGGATCCTGAGTTAGGTCCTTTGCTGGCTAGGGCTGGGTTAAATTAGAGATTTTTTTTGAATCTATTTAATTGTGTATAAAGGCTCATCGTTATAGGTGAGTCTTTTTTTTGATTTTTTGTAAGTTGTTGCTAGTGTATGCGTATCGTTGTATATGCTTTTAAGTCATCGTCATCCTTTGCTTTATAAATTTGCTGTGTTCTGTCATAGGATGCGGCGGCGGTTACTTTGGTTTATGGATAGGCGAGAGTTTGCTTCTGAGATTAATTTAGATCCAGAGGCTAGGCTGACTTTTAACGTAAAGCGGCATTCGTCTAGGCTTTTGAAGAAGCTGGGTGATACAGAGATGTGGTTGCAGCATAATAAGGTTGAAAATTTGAAGTTATGCTTGCCTTATATGAATGGGCTTTTGATTCGGCCTGGTGAGACTTTTTCTTTTTGTAATCTGATAGGGCAGCCAACGGCAAAGAGGGGTTTTAAGGTGGGGATGGAGCTAACGATGGGAAAGGCACGGCCGGGGGTGGGTGGAGGCATTTGTCAGCTGGCTAATATGCTTCATTGGTTAGTTATTCATAGTCCTTTAACTGTAACGGAGAGGAGTACTCATAGTTTTGATCCTTTTCCGGATCAGAAGCGTAGTATTCCTTTTGGAACAGGGTGCGCTATTTTTTATAATTATGTAGATTTTTGTTTTGTGAATGAGACGGATTATACGTTTCAGTTATTTTTGACTATTGATGATAATGATCTTAAGGGTCATTTAGTCTCTGATGAGATGATAGCTCACAATTACAAGGTGTTTGAGCAGAATCATTATTTTGTTAGAGAGGGGGATACTGTTTACCGACATAATGAGATATGGAGGAAGGTTCTAACAAGGGTGGTGGGTAAGCATTTATATGATGAACATATAAAGACGAACCACGTGAGGGTTCTGTATGAGCCTGATGAGGATCTGATACGAGAGGGTGATTAGTTAGTTTGCGTTTCTAATTTGGTTGCTTTTTTTGTAAGGAGGAAACCTGCAATCATGGATAATAGGACGCTGAAAGCAAATACGTATAGCCCCCAGTCACCGTGAATTTGTGATCCACCAGGGAGGCCTTTTATGGTGACTATGAGGACGGAGATGACGAAGACGTCTATCATTGAGAATTTACCTAATTTTTCGACTAAGTTTAGTGTTTTTCCTGGGCATTTGGATTCGCATAGATTTAGCGAGGCGATCCAGAGTGCGAGTATTTTGAATACAGGGAAGATGATTGAGAATGCGAAGATGAGCGATGCTATTCCTTTGGAGTCTGTATTCCACATGTGTGTTATGCCTTGTAGGATGGAGAAGCTGGAGGTTTTAAATTCTTCTGGGAAGAGGATGTTCATGATTTCTGTGTAGTCACCGTTGTTTATATTGAGCCTAGGCTCAGTTTGCATGGTGGGGGCTAGGATGCCTATGCCTAGGGTAATGCATGATAGGATGAGGAGTGTGAAGATGGTTTTCATGGTGTTACTTGGTGTGGAGAGAATGGTTTATTTTTCGTTATTCATCTCACGGAGGAGTGGGAGGAGGAAGTCTTTGACGCTGCCTTCACGTTTGATGACTTTGATTTCGATTGTTTTCCAGCCGTTGTTTTCGGTTCTTTTGTTGTTTGTCATGATGTTGGTTCCCTCATTGAGCTCTGAGAGTGAGAGTGGTATTTTGCCTACTATGTCTGTGGGTGTTAGGGTATCATGATCATACATCATGATGGTTATGTCTGAGTTGCCTTTGACTCTTGCTGCGTTGACGATTTGTTCGAAGTCGACGTTGATGTTGATATCTCCTTTGATTACAGTGGAGAGGTCTTTGAGAGCGACGGGGAGAGTGATTCCTCTCCAATTACCGATGAATGTGTTGTCTCTTTTTGGTGATTCGAAGACGGTTTTTCCTTGGTAGTTTATTTTGTAGAATAGGTCTGGGGCATCGTCGTCATCATCCCAGTCATCTTCATCATTGTCGTCATCTAAGGCTTTGTTGAAGACTTCTATTTCTGAGACGAAGATGTAGTAGGTGGCGTCTTTGTCTAAGTTATTTTTGTCTGTTTCAGTGAGCTGTTCTGATGTTGTTTCTTTCGGTTGAGGTAGGAGTAGCGAGGTTGCTCCTGCTCCGCAAAGAATGAGGCCGATAGGGACACTTAGGGACAGTATTTTTTTCATATTAAGAAGTTAAGTGCTGTGTATTGTGGATCAAGGAATATTTAAGTTAGCTTAGATTCCTTGGAGTTTAATTTTTGGTGTTTCTGCAGATATGATGAGAGCTATTGATTCAGTTAGGTGCAGGCGAGATGGCATATAAGTATACTTTGTCATAGATGTCACGTCCTGGGAGTGCTACGAGTGAGCCGTCATGGTGGCGCGCCATGTTGATCCATGCTTTGCTGTAGTCCATCATTTGGCGGAGTGTTTCTTGATCACCGCATGCGTATGCGGCAAGGAGTAGCTAGCAGACTGATGGTATACTGTCTGCGTGAGCGTCGTTAAGATATTTTTTTGAGTGTTTGAGTCCATTTGATTCTATTTGGATATAGTCTGTGTTGGTCCTAAGTTAATGAGTTAGCCTGGGACGTGTTGGTCTGGGCCTTTTTGGGATGGGGTTTCCCAGCGGTTACGGTTATTTAGTTCTATTCCGAATAGGTTGGTGCAATATGAAGTAATGATGAGGAAGAGAACGTTTCGATAGATGTTTTTGGGCGTCATCGTGTGATAGTTGATATTGGTGTGATGGGAGTTCTTTATGATTCTATTCTCAAGCCGAAAGGTTTTTAGTGAACTAGTGTGTGTTTAGAAAAGTTAGTGCTTTCTTACAGAGGCGAAGCGTAGCAGGTTAAGCGTTCTTGGACAGAGTGATCTAGGTTCTGAGGTTTTTGATGCTAGTGTTATGAAGAAGTATCTTGGTGATTATGATATGGCGTTGTGAGGCCAAATGAGCCGTGTTGACGGCTAGGATAGAGAGTTCGCCCCCAGTTTCTATTACTCTAGGGTCTATTGATAGGTGGGATCTTTATCTTATAGATTAGGATCATTATTATCTTGTGCTAAAAAAACAGCACTATTTGAAAGGTTGAAGCGTTGTTAGCGTATAAGGGGGACAGAGAAATTATAAGTTTATGGAAACTCATACCTTTAGGCAGTCGTTCGTATTTAGTATTAAAGTAAAGTTACTTCAGGTTGCGAGGCTGATGGGAGACTTTTTTAGGAAGGACTTGAGGAAGTTTTCCTGTAGTGAAGAGGGTGATGTGGATTTAAAGATGGGTTTAGTGGCGGAGCATACGAGTATGCTGTGGGCAGATGGGGTAACTTCTGAGAGGGAGTTGACTGCTGGAAAGGTTCAGAATTTACGCGTTGCTTGTAGTGCTCTGAACGGGTTGATTATTCCAGCGGGTGAGGTTTTTAGTTTTTGGAAGAATGTGGGTAGGGCGACTAGGAGTAAGGGGTATGTGGTGGGAAGGGAGCTGAGGGAGGGGTGTATTATTCCTAATGTGGGCGGTGGTTTATGCCAGTTATCAAATGCTCTTTATGATGTTGCGCTTAAGACTGGCTTGGAGGTGTTAGAGCGTCATGCTCATTCTAAAGTGATGATAGGTTCTTTGGCTGTTGTGAATCGCGATGCGACGGTTTTTTGGAATTATGTAGACTTAAGATTTAGGTCTGCGACGGCAGTACGGTTAGAGACTAAATTGAGTAAGGATAAGCTTATTGTGAGGTTGTTTTCTGATGTGGGAGAAGCTGTCGAGGATGATGGTTTCGTTGATATTGAGCGGGAGGTTGAGGATCTTGGGAATTGTTATAGCTGTAATATAGAAAGCTGTTTTAGGAGTCAGCCTCAGGCGTCAGAAGCGAAGCGTTTTGGGGTGACTGCTGCGTTAGTGGATGCCTATACACCTGAGTTTGATAGGTATTTAAGTGATCGGTTAGGTGAGGATGATTATTTCATGTCTCCTATAGATGGGGGGATGTTTAGGGCTGGTTCTTACAAGTGGGATTTGACGAATAAGAAGAACGTGGTTCACAGTACGTTAGTGGCTTTTCAGCGTGCTTATAAGCTGAGAAAGATACCTAAGCAGGGGAGGGCGTTGCAGGGTGCTTTACTGAGGTTTGATAGGATGCTGGCGGAGAGTTATGCGAAGAAGTTAGATTATTCTGTTAGTCATTTGATTGTGTCACAGAATTTGTTGCCTCATCTGTGGGCGAGTGGTTGCATGGGTGGTAGGACCTTTGATGTCTTAGCGAATAGGTTGCCTTTATCTGAGCTTCAATCAGCCTTGGATGTGGGAGCTAGGGTGCATCCGGAGAGTTTGACCTTGGGGGATTTTCGAGTTGATGATGCGTTGCTTGAATCAGAGAGGGAGGCTTTGGCGCATGCGAATGGAGTTATTACTCCGCACTGTTTGGTAGGTGATTTATTTGAGGGGCGTGTGGAATGCTTGGATTGGGATTTTCCTTGTAGGACGGCGTCTGATGAGAGGAAGCGTGATTTAGCATCAGGGGGGCGATTACGAGTTTTCTTTCCAGCTTCTGCCTTGGGTAGGAAGGGTGTTTATGAGCTTGTTGATGGGTTGAACTCACTTGGTAGACCTGTAGATCTATTTTTGTTAGGTAGTGCTAATGAGGGTGATGCTTGTCCTCTGGGAAGCTTAGGTTCATTGGTGACTTGGGGGGATGGCGGGGTGGATAGAATAGTTGATGCGGATGTTGTTGTTTTGCCAGCTTATGTTGAGCATTCTCCACGTGTGTTGTTGGATTCTATAGTTATGGGAGTTCCGGTTATAGCTACGAAAGCTTGTGGGTTAGGCAGTATGGATGGGGTGATTGAGTTGGAGGCTCCTGGAGATTTTGGGAGGGTATTCTCTGATTTTGTTAGAAGTCTATGACGAATCCACCTCTGGAAGTGACTGAGCGAGCGATGTCAATGTGAACCCACCGGAGTTCATATCTGATTCCCCATGAGTCACTGACTGCGACTTCGTTGGTTTTTTCATTGTATCCGATGATCATGCAGATGTGGTGGTTTGTTTCATTGTTTTTGAGTTGGGTGATGACTTTTTCAGCTTCTTCGCTGATGGATTTAGCCCAGTCTGAGAAGTCTGTAATATTTTGTCTGTCTCTGGTTCTGCGGTTGGCGATTTGGTTGTATTCGCTGAGGCTGCGCATTTGCCAGAGTAGAGGGACACCTTTGTTGATGTATTTTTTGAGTGTTTTGAAGTTGAGTTCTTTTTTGAGGTCGATGTCTCTGATTTTTCGGGCTTTACTTCTTACTATTCTTTTACAGCTGTTCATGAGAGCGGTGGTGTTAGTTCCGCCGCCTGGAGCTGTGGCTGCGACGGCAAGGAGGTACATGTCAGCAGGTACTGACATGTAGCGCATGGCGCGTTCGGCCGTGGCGGGAGCGCAGTATCCTTTGGGGCCTTGGTTGACCATTGGGATGTTAGTGATGAGGACGTCGCCATTTTCTTTACGTTTGACGTTTTTTGTGAGTGTGGCTTTTAGGATGGAGTCTTTGACGAGGGTTACTTTACCTGCTGCGTCAGCTACTTTGATGGGGACGATGAGGAGGCTGACATATTCTTCATCACGCTCTGATAAGATGAATGAGTGGCCTTTGAGGTCCCATCTGAGGACTTTACGTTTGTCTGCTTTTTCACCGTAGTATTGTTTTTTTGGTGGTCCGAGCTCGTCGCTTAGTGATTTGGTTAGGGTTTTGGCATCGAGTTTGATGGCTTCATCGAGTGATGTGGGAGGTTTTTTGTCTGGGTTGATTTTTTTGAAGTGGTCTTCGCCCATGCCGAAGTTACTGGCGAAGTCCCCTTTGTTAGCGAATACGAGTGAGAAGAGAGCGGCTGAGCCGTCAGGAGAAGCGTATAGAGTGGCGCAGTAGGGGTGAGCGCCTAGGAATTTGTAGTTGTCTTGTGTGTAGAATCTGAAGCTCAATGTTTTGCTGGCTCTGGACTCGATAGGCCAGCGTAGGCGGCGAGCTGTATCTGAGGCGGGCTGCTCCCAGAGGGGGCCGGCTAGGTTAAAGAGGGGCTGGCCGATGAAGGAGTTGATTTTAGAAAGGTCGTCAAGCTTGCTTCTGAGGAATGATCTGGCGTTTGAAATGCTTTGTGGTGTTAGGAGGTCAGTTGGGATGGTGTAGATGTCACCTGTATCTAGTTTGATTTTGATTTCTTCATTTTTGAGAGCTAGGACTTCGACTTTGAGGCTATTACCTAGGGCTTCGTGTGTGATGTCGATGAGTTTTGCGTTTAGTGAGTAGTTCCCGACGAGGATTACGACAAGGGTTATAGCAGCTTTTTTTAGCTTTGTAATTAGGTTAGGTAAGAGATTTTTATTGATAATTTGTTCGCTCATGGCTGAAGGCGTTTGGATAAATGATTTTTAGTTATTATTCAGAGCAAGAGTCTTCACATGCATATAACAACTTTGTTAAGTATTAAACTAGTTATTCTTATATGGTAAATCAATCAGAAATTACTGAATTTGGGGTGAATGTGATGTTTATGAGAGTTGTGGTGATGAGAAAGGTTTGGTTTTATTATAATTGGAGTTTATTTGTTGAGGATTTATGTTTTTTTTATGAGTGCATTTGATTTCTTTTTTCCTGAACAGGCACAAGCATCGCATTTGCGAAGCTTGGTGCAGCAGAAGCGTTACGAGTATATGAATGATCAGCGTGAGAAGGCAGATCTTAGAGAAGATTTGAGGTGTGCTGAGAAACATATGAAGAGGATGGGGCAAGAGATGGCCGAGACTCAGCTTTTGATTAAGGGTATGATGGAGCTGATGGAGGAGGCGGGGGTGTTTGATTCTGCACGTTTGATGGAGAAGATCAAAGAGATTGATCTGAGGGATGGTGTGGAGGATGGGCGTATTACTCCGGTGGGGAGCAGGCCCAAGCGTGCTTTTGTTCCTAGGAGAAAGTGGGGGAGGTCTGATTAGTTTGTTTTATTAGCCTGATTGGCAAGTTATTTGCTGTATACTTCGTGCTTTTTGTTTCCTCCGGAGAGTAGGTATGCGATGAGGTCTTTGAGTTCTTCTGGGTTCATGGTGTTGATCATTCCAGGAGGCATGAGTGATTGCTGAGAAGGTTCTATTTTTAGGACGTTTTTGGCTGGTTGTTTGTTGACTTTTGACATGTCGAACGGGTTGCTTGCTACGGCTATTTCTTTATCGTTTTTGTAGATGAGTCTGCCGTACATCATGCCGTTGTCTTTGAGAGTGATTTTACTTGCTTGGTATTGCTCTGAGATGGATTGGCTGGGTTCGCAGATGGCTACGAGCATGTCGCGAATGGAGAATCTGTTACCGACGGATCCGAGGTCTGGGCCTGAGTAACCGCCTTCTCCTGAGAAGCGGTGGCAGGCAACGCAGCTGCCAGCTGCGAACATTTTTTTACCGTTTTCGAAGTTACGATTTTTTAGTGGTTGTTTGAAGTGTTTCATGGCTTGGTCGACTGTCCAGGCGACTGCTGGGCCTTTTGCTCTGGGTAGTTTGCTTAGGTCGATGGCAGCAATGTCTCCGAGGAGGTATGAGACTGATGCTTTTTGGTCATCTGGGAGGTGGTCTATGGCGTCTTGGCGGATGGCGCGGATGTATCCGGCGAAGCTTTTGCCGCCTCCTTTTTTTAGTGTTTGGTTAAGCCAACCGAAGTAGGCTTTTCTGTTTTGTAGTGACCAGCCTGTGTTGACTCTTCTGAGGCAGTATGCGAAGTGGATGTTGAGGCTGTTTGGTGTGTCGCTCATGGCAGCGAGTATTTCTTTACCGTATTCACTGCGTTTTAGCATTTCTTTGTCGTATGCCATTGCTTTTGTCTGAGTGGATTCCATTAGTTTAATGGTTTTAGAAACGACTTTTGGGGCGTTGAGGTGAGATAGGACGCGGCAGAGTTCTGTGTTTAGGTCATCGTTTTTTGCGGGGTAGTGTGGGTCTAGCTTGGCGATGACTTTTGCTTTGTTTGTTTCTGATGGTTTTCCATTTCTTATGAAGCAAAGTGAGTATGCTCTGAGGAGGGCGAGCTGGTCCGTGGTTTCTAGTTTGTCTAGTGATAGGGAGTTGAGTTTTTCTAGAATGGCTGCGCCATGTTCTGTGCCAGAGTGGCGACTTAGGGCGATCATTGCGTAGATGGATTTACGTGGGTCTGTTTCTTTAAGTGCGCGTTCTTTCCAGAGTGATGCATCTTGGATTTCTATTGCGAGGCGAGCGGCGTATCTTATGCTGCGGTCGTTATGGTTGAGGTGTTTCCATGATTCGTTAATGATTGTGTTGCTGTCTGTTTTGTTTTGGTGGAATGCTTCGATGCTGTGGCGGAGGTCACGGAGTTTTTGGTTTTTGGATAGTTGGCGGACTGGTGCGGTTGATTTTTCACCTGAGTAGCGGATGCGGTAGAGCTTGGATTCTGTGTTTCTGCCTCCTGTAAGGAAGTACATGTGTCCGTCTGGTCCGAAGCGCATGGCGGTGATGTTTAGTGGGTTTCCGTGAAGGAATTCTGTTTTTTTTCCGGAGTAGCTGGAGCCTTTTTCTTCGAGGTTGACGGTGTAGAGCGTTCCGAATGTCCAGTCAGAGACGAAGAGCTTGTCTTGGTATTCTGGTGGGTAGTTTGAGTGGTGTCCGAAGCTGATTCCTGTGGGTGATCCTGGGCCGACGTTTAGTATGGGTCCGTTGCTGTCAGCGAAGTATTCTTTCCATTTAGAGGAACCGGATCTCCAGCCGAATTCGCTGGCGGATGTGACGTGACAGATGCGAGTGGGTCTGTACCATGGTGAACCTACGTCGAATTCTAGGTCTGAGTCGAAGGTGAAGAGTTCACCTTCTTTGTTGATGGCGAGGTCTACTGGGTTACGGAATCCGGATGCGATCATTTTCCAGTCTTTACCATCTGGTGATATGCGGGCTACCCATCCTGCGGGGGCTTTGATGGATACTGCGTGGCCCATTTGGTCTGGGATCCACTGTAGGAGTGAGTCTTTTCCCCAGACTGGGGGTAGGAGGCTGGGAACTCCCTTGGGTATGGTTCCGTAGTTTCCGCTGACTAGGTAGAGTCCTTTTCCGTCTGCTGTTTTGATGATGTTGTGTGCTGAGTGCTCGTAGCCCATTTTGAGTCGTTTGATGAGTTTGAATTCGTCATATTTGTCGTCTCCGTTGGTGTCTTTGATTCTATATAGTCCAGTCATTGTGACCATGTATAGGCTATCGAATGCGTGGAGTAGGCCTAGAGCCCCTCCTACGCGTCTTTTTCCCCAGTCTATGGGCTCGTAGGGGAATCCTTTGAGGGGTTCTACGGATGTTTTTTTGTTTGATTCACCTGCTTTAGGGAGTGTGACTCGGAAGACGCCTTTGTCATCTTGGTCTGAAACGACGAGTCTTCCTTTGGCGTCGAATGACATGGCAACCCATGATCCTTGGTGTTTTGGTATGGAGTAGAGTAGTTCAGCGTCAAATCCTTGTTGGATCATGATGCCTGTGTCTTCGTCTTTGACTAGTTTTGGATCTGCGCTGGTGGCTATTGAGCTTGATATGCTGATAGTGGTTATGGCTATGAGCATCGATTTAAGCTTAGATATGACTGGTTGCATTCTCATAATGTTGCAGATGTATAGGATTAATCAAGTGGTTGCTGGGTTTAACAATGAGTTTGTAGGGGGGTGGTTGTTTTTTTATTTTCTGCGTTTGTAGGATTTGTTTCTTTGGGTGGGGCGGGAGGTTTTTTGTGAGGATCTGCGGGCGGTTTTTTTTGTTTTTATGGGTGAGCTGCGGTATCCTTTTGCTTGTTCTTTGGGGTTGGTTTGTAGCATTTTGATGTCTTCTTCAGAGAGTTCTGCCCAGCGGCCGGTTTCTAGTCCTGTGTCGATGATCATTCCGATTCTGACGCGGACGAGTTTGACTACGTTGAGGTTAAGGGCTTTACACATGAGGCGGATTTGCCGTTTCATGCCTGTTTCTAGGGTGACGAGCATTCTTCTGGGGGAGAGTCGTTTTACTGATTTGGCTTTGGCGCGTGGCATTCCTTTTCCGATGAAGACGCCGCGAAGGAATGAGTCTAGTACATCGTTATCGTATGCTTGGTTGGTGGTGACGAGGTATTCTTTTTCTATTTTTTGTGATGGGTGGGCGAGTTGCTGTGCGAGGTCTCCGTCATTAGTGAGAATGATGAGGCCTTCTGAGTCTTGGTCTAGTCTTCCTACGTGGTTAAGGTGTCTGAGGGTGGGGGGGATGAATTCGTATATGGTGTCTCGCTCGAGTTCGTCATTTTTGGTGCAGACGCAGCCGCGGGGTTTGTTGAATATGATTGTTTTAAGTTCTTTTGGGAGGACGCGTTTGCCGTCTATTTTTACGAAGTCGTCAATGCTGACTTTCATGGAGAGGTCTGTGCATGCGTAGCCGTTGACCTGGACGAGTCCATCGAGGATGAGTTGGTCACATTTACGGCGTGAGTCTATTCCGCAGGATGCTAGGTATCTGTTGAGGCGGAATTCTTCATGTTGCTGTGGCAGAAATTCTTCTTGTTCGCCGTCTTGGCTGAGGTTGTCATCTGGTGTGGTCATGGTTTTGGATTTATTTGGGTATGATGATGAGCTGGTTGACTGAATTTGGGTAGAAAGAAAGCCCGCAAGGCGAGTGGGTCGCTAAGCGGGCTTGTCGAAAATGATGATTAATGAACTGCTAATCTCGTAGTTGGCTACGATGATGATTAGTCAGTTGATTTTGTTTTAGGTAGGCCTGTAGGGGATTGTCCTTCTTTCCATAGACCATTATCCTTGAGTGCTTTAACGCGCTCGAAACGCTTCATTACTGATCGCTTACCTGCTGCGCTGCCTTGTGCTTTGAGACTTGAATGCTTTGACATAATAAAAATTGTATTTGTTGTGAGTGCGTTTGATAGTGTGGATTATGTGTATTTGCAACCAGAAAGTGTGAGAAATGTGGAGTTAAAGTTGATTTTGTTGAGAAATGCTTGTTTTCTGGGATGAAAAAAGCACCGCAGCTGGTTGATGCTGAGGTGCTTTGGTGATTGTTTGGTTAATCGCTGCTGGCTAATGCCATTAGTAGTCTTAGAATGTATAAGAAAAGAAGAGCAACAGAAGCGAATAATGCTAGTGAGGCAGCAACGTATTGGTTGGTGTTGTATTGATGAATGATGTTACTTGTGGTGTATAGCACGCTGACTGACGCGAAGACTATCATAGCAACAGAGAACCATACTCCTAGGTCAAGATTAACCCCTGGTATACATGAGAGGGCTATGAGTCCGATCGCTATGAAAGCTCCAATTTTTAGGAAGCCACCTAGGAATGAAAAATCTTTCTTTGTGGTGAATGCTACTGCCGTGATTCCGGCTACAAGTGCACCAGTCATAAAGCCAGCTTTTGAAATGATAGCGCTTCCGTCTATTAAGAAGCTAGCTTGAAAGAGGAGTGGCAGAGCTATGACCGCCTGTGCTATAACAAATAGGCCAAGTCCGAGATATTGTTTTTGGACTGATGTGTTGCTTAGGGCCCATTTGTTAGCGATGAATGATATTAGCATAAATCCGCCAAGTGTGATTAGTAGCCCAGTGCCGGAGCCAGCCATTTTATGAGCTATTCCGAGCATGAAGGGGCTTTGCAGGAATAGCCATTCTAGCAAGGCGAATGCTGCTAAGGCACCGGCGAGGTGGGCGTATGTCTTGCGTATGAAGCCTGCTCTGATGTCTTCAGTTTGGGAAGCAACGGAGTAGGGGGATGCGTATGGGTTTTTGCTTCCACTGTTATCTTGATTTCTGTAGTCTTGCATAGTTTGTGTAAGTAAGTTTGGGAGCAATGTAGTGTAAATTAGGTGATGCGCAATGGAAATATTATATAACTTGGTTGTTGTTTTTTGTGTGGTTGATGGTGTGGATTTACCAATTGTGATAAATAAAATTGATTAATTATTATGAGGTCGGTAATGTGTTTTAGGAATATTTAACCCTATGGCAGATACTGAGCAACTATTAGCACCTGGAATGCAGGTGGGAGACTATTATTTAGAGGAGATTCTTTCTGATGGAGTGAGCACCCGTACGTGGGCTGCACAGCAGGTTTCTGTCAGTCGAGAGGTGGTTGTAGATAGTTTGAATAGTGATGCGCTTGGTAATGATGCTTTGGTGAGTGCTTTTCTGAGTGATGTGAGGACTAAGGCGATGGTGGATCATCCTCTGATAGGGTCTGTTTTTGAGGCTGTGCGTGAGGAGTCGATTTGTTTTTATGCTAGGGAGAAGATATCTGGTGATAGTTTGGCTGATAAGATGATGGCTGGTGAGCAGATGCTTCCTAAGGAAGTAGTGCATCTTTTGAAGCAGGTGGCGGATGCTAACCTTTATTTGGAGTCTCATCGAATGGCGTCTATGCCGCTTATGCCTGATCAGTTGTATGTGACTGATGTGGGGATGTGTAGGATAGTCAATATGGCTGTTGGTGGGGAGAGGGATTATAATGTTTCTACGCAGGATAAGGTGATGTTAGGTGAGAGTCTTATGAAGTTGCTTAAGCCTGATCAGCCTGGGCATACGCGGACTCAGTCATTACTGGGGTTCATGGCGGATAGGGGGCGGGAGATTCCTTTGACGTGGGAGCAGATTAAAGATTTATCGACTGAGGTGGAGGTTCAATTGGTGGATTCTATGGCTACAGCTGAGCTTCAGCGAACAGGGGTATTAGGTAAGGCTCGTGTTGTTGGTGGTGGGGTGAATTTTCGAAATTTTGGTATAGGTTTGGGAGTTTTATTGTTGTTAGGGGCTTTTGCTTTTTTGATTTTCCGTGAGAAGCCACCTGAGGTTAGGGACTTGGGGGGTGTGGTTTTGGTGCCGGTGAAGGATTATTATACGGCTCGGCCTGGTGGTGTGGGGTTACGTGATTTTACAATAGATGCGCATGAGGTTACGATTGCTGAGTATGCTAAATTTTTGCGTGATATTAGTCCTGATCTTGTTGATAGTATAAAGCATGATGATGAGCCTGGTTATAAGGAATCTTATGAGCCGGATGACTGGGATGCGATGTATAAGGCGGCGCGTGGAGGTAAGGTATGGCGTGATCAGAAGATGAGTTTGAATTGTCCCGTAGTGGGGGTTGATTGGTGGGATGCTTATGCTTAT
The DNA here is from genome assembly GCA_937934595.1 of uncultured Verrucomicrobiales bacterium. Lineage (GTDB taxonomy): Bacteria > Verrucomicrobiota > Verrucomicrobiia > Verrucomicrobiales > Akkermansiaceae > Rubritalea. The sequence goes on from CALGZA010000037.1 coordinate 26,213, forward strand.
GCTTCGTTTTACTCACGTAGGTTACCTACTGAGCTTGAGTGGCGTGTGGTATTGGCTGCGTCTGGGAGTAGTTTGAAGGATTTAGGTGTATCTGGATGGGGTGCAGTGGATCAGGTGAGTTCTGACATAACGAAGAGTAAGATTTATGGACTGGGGGGGAATGTGGCTGAGTGGTGCTTGAAGCCGAGTAAGCAGGAGACGGATCCTATGGCGACTAAGCGGAAGCCAGTTATTTTTGGAGGTTCTTACCATGATGGAGCAGCATCTGGCGTGAATGCTGGGACGCGGCGGTGGATAGATCCGTCTGATGGTGATAAGGATGCGCGAGATTTAAGGAGGCCTTATATAGGTTTTAGGACGGTGGGGCAGCCTTAGGGTATTTATTTTATAACATTAACTAACTAACAAACGATGAAGCATTTAATAACTATTTTTTCTATTACCTTTTTGTTGTTGCAAGCACAGCTTGCGCATTCTCAGATTGTTTTAAACGCGAGTATGACCAAGCAGCAGTATGTAGCTTATGAAGCTGTGAAGCTTAATGTGACGATGACGAACAGGGCTGGTAGGCCGATACAGTTTGCAAATAAGTATGGCGAGAAGTGGGTTGAATTTGTAGTGAGGCGTAGTAACAAGGATTCGGTTTTCACGCTGAAAGATGTGGTGTATAAGCCGGTGAGGCTAAATACAGGTGAGACTAGGACGTCTACTTTTACCCTTAATAATAGTTTTGATGTGAGTCAGACGGGTAACTATAGTGCTTATGCGATAGTGAGGATGCCTGGTCAGGGTACATCTGAGGGAGTTCGTTCGAAGAAGGTGTTCTTTACAGTTGTGAAGGGTATAGCGACATGGAAGCAACGTGCTGGTGTGCCGGGGACTGCTGGTGATACGAGAGAATTTAGGATACTGAATGTGACGAATGGTCACAGTGAGCTTTATGTGCAGGTTGAGGATGTGAAGCGTAATAAGGTCTTGGCGACTTATTCGATGGGTAAGAATCTGTCATTTAGGAAGTATTCTGCGACTTTAGATAATAAGAATAGGATGCATATATTGTTTTTGACTAAGCCTACTATTTTCAGTCATACGGTGGTGGATTCACGGGGGAAGACGGTGCGAAGGGAGTATCATAAGAAGGGTCCTGGGGGCAGGACTCCACGATTGATTACTACGAATAGTGGTGTGGTGGGGGTGATGAATTCGACAAGGTTTAATCCTGAGAAGATGCAGGAGGCTCGGCTTAAGATTCATAATTTGTCTGAGTTACCGCTGGGGTTGTAGTTGATTTATCATTTTTACTGACATTGGTGATGGGGTGATTAGAGTTTGATTATGGATATAAAGCATGTTCTCACCGCTGATCAGTTCACTCGTTCTGACTTGGATGCTATAATGGCGCGAAGTTTAGAGATGGAGTCTATTGTAGCTGGTGGTGGTAGTAAGCTGTGTGATGGTAAGATTTTAGGGGCGTTGTTTTATGAGCCGTCTACGAGGACGAGGTTGTCTTTTGAGACGGCTATGATGCGTCTGGGTGGGGATGTGGTTTCTGAGACTGACGTGACGTTTTCATCACAGACTAAGGGTGAGGTGATGGAGGATACGATACGAATTGTGGGTGGGTATTCTGATGTGATAGCGATCCGAACTAAGGTGAAGGGAGAGGCGAAGTTAGCTGCTCATTATTCGCCTGTGCCTGTTCTCAATGGGGGGGATGGAGCGGGTGAGCACCCGACACAGAGTTTATTGGATTTATTTACGATAGCGAAGCACCATAGGATTGGTGAGGAGAGGATGCGGGTGGCTTTTGTGGGGGACTTGAAGTATGGAAGGACGGTGCATTCTCTGGCGAAGGTTTTAAGGAATTATGATGGTGTAGAGGTCTCGTTTGTGGCTCCTGAGGTTATTCAGGTGCCGGATGATTATCTTGAGGAGGGTGATGAGGTTCACTATGAGTTAAGCGATGAGGTTCTATCTGGTGCTGATGTGATTTATGATACACGGATGCAGAAGGAGAGGTTTGATGATATGGATGAGTATCATTTGGTGAGGAATGCATTTATTTTCACACCTGAGGTAGTGGGTAAGATGAAGTCAAGTGCTACTCTTATGCATCCATTGCCCCGTGTGAATGAGATTCAACAAGCAGTTGATAAGTTGCCCCAGGCTAGGTATTTTGAGCAGGCTCAGAATGGAGTGCCTGTGAGGATGGCGCTTATTGCTGAGGTTTTGGGGCTGTAGGGTTTATGTGTTTAGATTAATCTTCTAAGGAGAGTTTTACACCTTTAATGACATGCTCCTTTTTTAGTGGGTATGTTGGTAGTAGGATAGCAGGTTTGTTAAGAGATGCTGGGTAGATTGCGTTAACTGGTATGCTTGAGCGATTAAACTCGTCTCTTAGGGTTCTTGTGATATCTGGGTTTTTGCGTGTCCAGTCAGCTTTTAAAGCGACAACGTTGTTTTCTTCGAAGTATTTTTTAAGTTCTATAGCGTTTTGTCCTGAGAACACACTGTTCTCATTTGCTTTGCAAGTTAGTCAGTTATCTGCTGTAAAATCTACATAGACCCTTTTACCGCTACTTCGTAGCTTAGCCACTTTCTCTGGTGACCAAACCTCCCAAACGAAACCGTCTTTGGTGATTTCTCTACCGGTTGTTGAGTTTTGTGGCTGGGCATTTACAGCTTTAGAAATAGCCCAATAGGCGATACCGGCAAATGTGAGCGTAGCAATAAATGATTTAATACGTGTTGACTTGGGTTTATATGGAACGCCCCAGTGTCCGTAAATGTATAATGCAAATGCAATAGCTAGAAATGCCCATAGTAGCCAAATAGCCCCTGTTTTTCCTGTGAGACTCATGAATGCACCAAAGAAGAAGATGACGGCAGCAAACATGGGGTAGGCCATTATTTTTTTAAAAGTTACCATCCAAGCGCCGGGTTTAGGGAGCTTTTGGATCAGTTTAGGCATGAATGCTAATATTACGTATGGGGATGCTATTCCTAGAGCAAATATAGTGAAAACGAAAAGAGACGGAAAAGTGTTTAGGTTAGTGGCGTATCCCATTACAGGAGCTACGATTGGAGCTGAGCAGGGAGTAGCAATCAGGGTGGTTAGTAATCCAGAAAAGAAAGAGCCGCTAAAGCCTTTTTTGGACTGAAGTTCATTGCCTACACCTGTGAGTTTAGTGCCCATTTCAAAAAGGCCACTTAGGTTGAGTCCCATCACGAACATAATTATAAGTATTATAGCAAGAGCGATGGGGTTTTGAAGTTGATAGCCCCAGCCGATATCTTCACCAAATGATTTGAGAACGATGAGTGTGCCTGCGAGTGCCCACATTGATACTAGAATTCCTAGACCGAACACTATGCCGTGCCATTTTATTTTGGATTCATCTTCTCCGGCTTGCTGAGCAAAACCAGTTATTTTTAGACCAAGGACAGGGAAGACACATGGCATTATATTTAGTATCAAACCAGCAAGAAAAGCGAAAGGGATGACAGTGAGTAGGGTGAATTTTCTCTCAGTAGAGCCGTCTAGAGAGATTGCTTTTTGTGTTGTTGTAGTTTGTTGCTTATCGGAGGTGTTGTCTGATGAGGATGTATGAGGTGTGTTGTTATTCCAGTCTGTAGTGATGAAAATACTGTGTTTGTCTCCTACTAATGGAGTGGATGGGCTGTGTAGGATAGCATTGATGCTACTCAGTTTTGGTGCTGGTTCTTCTTTAAACTCGTTGCCATTATTCACGAGGCCTGTGATAGTTAACTTGGCGCCATCAGGATTTATTTTTATAGGTTTTTGTGCATCAATTTGGCCATTGTATTCAAATAGTTGTAAATCATTTGGGAATTTATCGTTTGAGTTAATGGTTATGTTAATTGTATCATCACGTGATGATGCAGTGATTTTCCAGTCTGAAGGGATTTTTGGGGTGGGTATGTATTTTTTCTGGTAAGTAGATATTTCTTCAAGGTAGTAGGGATTAGGTTGTGTTTTTTCTGCTGCTATAATCTGAAGTTTGTGTTTTGCTTCTTCTTGAATACAACTAACCTTACAGATTTGCCATGCGGCGTTAGCCGTTATAGATAGTTTCTCTCCTATATTTAGTGTTTTTGGAGCAGTGATCTCTGTGATGAAGTAGTTGGTTCCATCGTAACCGTATGAGTTGAGCCCATATGACAGCATCATGTGAGGTGTGGGGAATTTAAGTTTTGAGGCTGTGAATCCACTGGGTAGTATCCATTCAACTGAGGGGATGCCTGAGACGCCAATGCCGTCATTATGGTAGTATGAGTGCCATTCTTTTGGGTGAGTGAGTTTTAGTGCTACTTTGAAAGTTTCGCCTGGTGCGATAGAGTCAGCGCTGGTTATGATGGAAGAGGAGGATTTTATATCGTTCTGGGTATCTCCAAGCTGTGCGTTTGATGTGTTTGTGATGGCGATGTTGATGCTGGCTATGCAGAGCAGGGTGATGAAGAAGTTTTTCATGGATATTGGTTCTGGTTTCGGTGGCGTTAGGGTAATGAGTTTGCGTGATTTGGGAAGTGTGAAGATGTGACTTGTTACTTAGGTGAGCGTTTCTGGGAGGTGATTTATTCCGGGGAATTTGATTTTTTTGACTGGGAGGGGATTATTTTGGTCTGGCGACTAGGATTCCGGCGTGTTTTTTGAATTTATTGAGGTATCCTGATATGGTGGAGTCTATGACTACTTTTTTGTAGGTGGTGGATGCGTGCATGAAGCGGGCTCTGCCTTTATCGTCTTTGATAATGATGCCTACGTGTGAGCAGTAGCTGCCGTTTCCGTGCCTGGCGATGCCTATGATGTCACCGTTTTTGAGGTGTTTTTCGATGCTGGGTACTTTAGATTTGGGGATCATTTTGACTTTCATGGCTGTCATTTTGCGCTCGGATTTGGCCATGAGGGGGCGGAGTTCTGGGTTGTGTTTGAGGTAGCGGTAGTGTTTCCAGAGGAGAGACATTTCGTTGCATTGGTTTGGCATGGTGGCGGTGGGGAATTTTTTGGTGATGTCCTTGATGTTTTTTCGTTTGTGGTTGTCTGTGAACCATTCTGCGAGGTAGTGAATGCGGTCAAGGTAGTTTCCATTACAGGTTCCGCCACGGTAGCGGGTGTGTTCTATCTGAGCGAGTAGGTGGGTGGGGGTGTATTTTTTCTGTGGGGTTTCGAGCATTTTTGAGATTCCCATGACGACTTCGAAGAATGTCCAGCAGTCGAGTCCTTGGAGGTTTACGGATGGGGATTCGATTTTGTTGTGGATTTCTAGTGTGTATGCTTTGTATGGTGTTCCGTTTAGTTCTAGTGCGATTTTTGCCATGCGGTCTCCCATGGGGAGTTTTTGCCAGTTGTTGGAGATGGCTTTTTTTGTGATTTGGTTGAATTTTTGTTTTCCGATGAAGGTGGTGGACTGTGGTAGCATTTCTCGGGCTTGAGAGCTTATGGAGCAGATGGTGTATAGTAGGGCGATGATGAGTGCTGCGGAGCGTTTTATTGTTTTTTGGTTTTTATTCATGTGTTGATGGTAATTTATTTGGTGAGATATGCAATCAGGCAATGTTAAGGGTGTCTTGTTTTTAATGATGGTGTGTGTGAGGTGTTTTTGAGGATGTTATTTTCTCTTTCCGTAATCGCTTGCAAATCATTAAAAATGGGTTTAGTTGAGACCAGCGATGAAATTCAAATTACTCATAGGTAAGTTTTTTAGCGTAGTGCCTTTTGTGGTATTATTGGCTTCGTGCGAGGAGGTTCCTGATGTGGTTGAGGTGGTTGAACGCAGGGAGTTGTGTCAGTATGATGATCCTAAGGTTTATCGTAGTGGTTATAGTTCATGGGTTGGAGATCAGCCATTGCATTGGAGGAGGGTGAATGGGACACGGTATCGCTTGTTGAATTATGCTGTAGGTGAGGCTACTGAGGTGGCTGTAGGTCAGGTGAATGGTGGCGGTGTATTGGCTAATTTGAATCGGTGGCGGGGAGAGTTTGGTGAGGGTGCTTTGCAGAGTTTGGATGGTTTAGAGCGTTTTGAGATGCTGGAGGGTAGGGAGGCTTATGCGATAAGGCTTAAGGGTAGTTTTAAGAAGAAGGTAGCTGGAATGCCGGTAAAGGCAGAGGGCTGGGGTGTGAATGGAGTGATATGTGATGTAGGTGGGGGTGTGATGGTGACTATTAAGATGATGGGTCCGGAGGAGGAGGTGGATGTGGAGTATGAAAACTTGATAGAGTTTGCGAAGAACTTACGTTTTAATTACCTTCAGGAACCGAGTGAGAGGTCTAAGAAGAATGGGTCTATGGATAAATCTGATGGAGGTGGATATTAAGATGGCTAAGAAGAAGAAACATATGGGGCTGAGGGTGCTGGACTTTTTTTCTGGCTATTTGTTAGCTGTGACATGCCTAGTGCTGCTTGGTTTGTTGGTGTGGTTTAGTACGTTGGAGATGCAAGATGTGGGTTTGTCTAAGACGTTGGAGAGGTATTATAGTCACAAGACGATTTTTGTAGTTCCTGAGATTAATGGTGGGAAGTCAGTTTATATTCCTTTGCCGGGTGCGTATTGGGTATGTTGTGTTTTGTTTATCAATATGGTGCTGGGAGGGATTATAAGGATACGCAAGAATGTGAGGAATGTGGGAGCAGTGATTTCCCATTTTGCTATTGCTGCTTTATTGGTTGTGGGGCAGGTGGATCACCATCAATCTATTCGTGGTAAGATGGAGTCTTATCAGGGTGAGAAGTATGATTACGCGACGAAGTTTGAGTTTACTTCTATTGAGGTTTCTGAGTTTGATGAGGAGGGGAAGAAGAAGTCTCCTTACGTTATAAAGCATGATATGATTAAGGACCTGAATGATAAGGTGCGTAAATTTACTTTTAAAGATTTACCATTTGATCTTGAGGTAAGGCATTTCAGGGAGCATGTGGTTGTTAGGAATGGTGCTAATTATGCTAGGGGTAAGGATTCTGGTGAGTTAGTTGATGGTTTCTTCCTTCAGCCTGCTGAGTTTGATGTTAAGATGGATTATTATAATTATGGGTGTTATGTCATGGTTAGGCCTAATGATGGTTCACCTGGTAGGAAGATACTTCTGAGTAGGTCGATAGGTTTTCCGCAGACTTTTTCTGTGGGTGGTAAGCTTTATGGAATAGAGATGCCAAATGAGATATGGAATATGCCGTTTTCTGTTGATTTGATTAATTCTGTTGGTGAGTATTACCCTGGTACGAAAAAGGCGAGTAAGTTCCAGAGTACGATAGCGTGGACTGGAGATGAGGGTGAGGAGGAGAAGATTGAGACGATCAAGATGAATCAGCCGATGCGTTATAAAGGGTTTACGCTTTATCAAGCTAGTTGGAATGAGCCTATAAATGGCTTGGAGTATTCTGGATTTGAGATAGTGACTAATCCTGCTGATAGGTGGCCTGAGTATTGCTTATGGGTTTCTGCCTTTGGGTTATTTTTGCATTTTGCTTTAAAGTTGATCTCTTATTTAGATAGGGAGACGAGACCAGCAGTAAGGAGGGATTTATCATGAATATGAGAGTAAGAATACTTGGGTTCTGTCTGACGATGATCGTTATTTTAGTGGTGGCATATGCTGGCATCAGTAGTTTGGTAGTGAGCGCGTTGTTAAAAGATGTGGAGGGATATGAGGTGTGGGATGAGCGTGTTGTTTCTGAGATGCAGACGCTGCCGGTACAGGATGGGGGCAGGGTGAAGCCTTTTCAGACTCTGGCGAGGCGTTACATGTATGGGATGCATGGTGATAGGACGATGAAGGTGTCTATAGGTGGTGAGAAGACGAAGCTGAGTCCTACTGAGTGGTTAATGGATGTGATATTTCGTCCTGAGTTAGCGGATGATTTGCCTACATTTAGGGTAGATAACTCTGCGATACTTGAGCAGTTGGGGATGGATGTAAATTCTTTACGTGATAGGTATAGTTATAATCAGATAAGGCCTTATCTTCGCAAGTTACAGAAAGAGTATGAGAGTATATTAGCTAAAATTAAGAGATTAGGTGATGATAGTCTTACGCCTCGGCAGCAACAGACTATTGCTTTTGTTAGGCTGTTGCAGAGTTATCATTCTCTGAAGAATCCTTTTATTTTGTCAGCTGAGGTGAAAAAGGCTACGGGTTATGGTAGTATGAAGGATTTCTTTGTTACTGGTAGTACATTGGAAGAGCGCCTATTGAATACTGGTGGTGATAAGATGTCGATTATTGGTATTTTAGACAGTAAGATAGTGGCTGATGCTATATTGTTATCTGATATTAGTAGTCTAGGTGAGGTCTCTAAATTGTTATTAAACCCTACTTCTGGTAAGCGTGAGTGGCAGTCTATAGGAGAGAGGTTTGCTAAGGTAGCGAAGCCTAATCAGGCGGCGTATCGGCTCTATGCGGAGCAGGTAGCTGAGCTGAAGCAGAAGCATGGTGAACTGGGTGCTAATACCATTGAAGCGTTTTATGCTGATTACCTTGAAGTTTTTCAGGCGTATATGAAAAGGCAGAAGAGTTATCCAGATGGTCTGATGGAGGAATTGGTAGAGCTGGAAAAGTTACAGGCGCCTTACACTGGAGGTAGTTCTGATGAGCAATTGAGAGCTATTTCCTCGTTTAAGGCGGCTTATGAGAGTGAGGTTGATTTTGGCGATGTGGGAGGAGACATTAAAGCGGAGGTGTATCTTAATAAGTTAGATTATTTTAATAATGGTATAGCTATATTGTTGTTAGCGGGGGTGTTTTTGATAGCGATGTGTTTGTGTGTGGGGACGAAGGCGAGTCGAGTTTTGTATTGGTGTGTTTATGGTTTAACGGCAGCAGCTTGTTTGTTTACGATAGCTGGGATTGTTCATCGTTCGGTTATTATGGGTAGGCCACCTATTGGTACGTTGTATGATACGATGCCCTTTATAGCTGGTGCGGGTTTATTATTGTTAGTTTTGGTAGAGTTGATTCACCGGAAGGCTATTTTGTTAGGGGTTTCTGTATGTTTTGGTGTGGCGATCCTGTTTTTGGCGAAGAGGTATGAGGTGAGTGAGGCGAAAGACCAGATGGATCCTTTGGTTGCTGTATTGAAATCGAATTACTGGCTTGCTACGCATGTTGTGATGATTACTTTGGGTTATATGGGTGGGATAGTGGCTGCTTGCATATCACATTTTTATATTATTGGTAGGGCCTTTGGGGTGATAGTGGATAAGAATGATAGGAAGTATTTGACTAAGATTGTTTACGGTATGGTAGCGTTCACGTTGCTATTTAGTCTTATTGGGACGATTCTGGGTGGTGTATGGGCTGCGGATTCTTGGGGTAGATTTTGGGGTTGGGATCCGAAGGAGAATGGAGCTTTATTGATAGTGATCTGGATGCTTGTGATTTTACATGCTCGTTTGGGTGGTTATATAAGGGAGATAGGTCTTCATGTATGTAGTGTCTTTGGATTTGCGATTATTGTGTTTTCATGGTGGCATGTAAACTTTTTGGGAGTTGGTTTACACAACTATGGTTTTACAAGTAGTGCTGCGATGACAAATATATGGATGTTTTATGGTATGGAGTTTTTGATCATGCTGATAGGGGGAGGGATGGCATGGGTTATCCATGAGAGGAAGGCAGCTGAGAAGATGCGTAAGAAGTTGGAGGCTGAGAATGGAGGGGATTCAGAGGTGGAGGTTGTTGAGAATTAGTAGATATGGCTGGTTCGATTAAGCTTGGGGTTTTGGGTTCTGGATCTGGTTCGAATATGCAGGCGATTATTGATGCGATTGAATCTGGTGATTTGCATGCTGAGATTGTTTTGGTGATGTCAGATTATGAGGATGCTTATATTTTGGAGCGGGCTAGGAGGGCGGGTATCAGGGCTGAGGTGATAGACTGTGGTGGTTATAAGACGAAGTTTCCTGATGAGAGGCAGGCTGTGGTGGCTTCTAGATTAAGAGATGCTGGTGTGGATATTGTTTGTTTGGCTGGGTTTATGCGTTTGGTGAAGCGTCCGCTTTTGGATGTGTTTCCGGATAGGATTTTGAATATTCATCCTTCGCTTTTACCGGCTTATCCTGGGCTGATGGCTTGGAAGCAGGCGGTTGATGCTGGAGCAGAGGAGAGTGGTTGTACGGTTCATTATGTGGATGCGGGGATGGATACTGGGCCGATTATTATGCAGGCCAGGGTTCCTGTGTTAGATGGTGATGATGCGGCTAGTTTACATGCTAGGATTCAGGTGGCTGAGCATGGTTTGTATCCTAAGGCGATAGGCCAGGTGGCTGAGGAGCTGTGTTTGGGGTGAGGTGGGTTTTGCTTTTTTTTTGGGATGCGCTGGGATCTTAGATGGGTTGCTTTTTTTGTTTTTTTGTAGACAAATGCTGGGGGTGTTTTCGCTTGTTTAGTGAATTTTTATTAATGATGGGTTGTCCGGAGAGGCAACTGGAATAACGAAAAAGAGAGCTAATTATGAGTAAGGTCGGTCAAATGGCTATAAGATTGGGAGGTATGTTGCCTCTGGTTTTGTTGATTGTTGTCGATGGTGGTTGTTTGTGCTTTGGTTGTTTGTGCTTTGGTTGTTTATTGTTGGTTTTTTTTGGGTGTTTTTCGTTTGAGAGTTCTGGTTGTTTGATGGCGGCTGGATTGTTATAGTTAAATAGGAAACTTTAATTAAATTATAGAGATGAAATTGATACAGTGCAGTAGGAGTTTTATGATGAAGATGTTGTTTTTAGGGTGCATTGCTGGGTCTGCTTTTTATTTGTATGCGTATCGTGGTGGAGCTACATCAGGTGCTGATTTTAGTTTTGATAATTCGCCTATTGATCGGTCTCAGGGTGGTAGTTATGCGGGTATGCTGGAGAAGGCTCAGCAGTCTGTAGTGTCTGTGTATACGGCTGAGTTGGTTCAGTATTTACGTTATGGCGGGTCATCGAGAGATGATTTGTTGAGGGAGTTTTTAGGCCTGCCAAGGTCCGGTAGGCGGGGTTCGAGTATTGAGACACGGAAGGTTCCTCAGGGGGTGGGTTCTGGTGTGATAGTGGACTCTAATGGTTATATTATTACGAATGATCATGTGATAGCGAATCAACAGCGCGGAGTGGCTGATGAGATATTAGTGCGTTTGAGTAATGGGAAGGAGTATAAGGCGAGGGTTGTGGGGCGGGATCCTAAGACGGATATAGCGGTATTGAAGGTGGATGCTCGTGGGTTACCGGTAGCGAAGATAACGGATAGTGAGGCGACGAAGGTGGGAGATGTTGTTTTTGCGATAGGTAATCCGATGGGAGTTGGTTTGACAGTTACGAGTGGTATTATTTCTGCGAAGAATAGAAACATTGGAATATATGGGGCTGAGGGGTATGAGAATTTTATACAGACTGATGCATCGATTAATCCTGGGAATTCTGGTGGTGCATTGGTAGATGTGCGGGGACGATTGATAGGAATAAATTCTGCTATTATGTCGAGGTCAGGTGGTAATGTAGGGATAGGTTTTGCGATACCGTCACGTTTAGCAGTGGATGTTAGTAAGCAGTTGATACGAGATGGGAAGGTTCAGAGGAGGACTGTAGGGGTGTATATATCCTTGTTGACTGGTAGGCAAGCTAAGGGGCTGGGTGTGCGGGAGAATTCAGTTTTTATAAAGGGTGTGGTAGCGGGTAGTTCTGCTGAGAAGGCAGGAATAAAGGCTGGTGATGTGGTGACAAAAATTAATGGTAGGGCGATAGAGGGCTTAGGGAGTTTTCGTTCATCGGTAGCTCATTTGAAGAAGGGTGAGCGGATTGAGGTTATGGTGGTGAGGGGTAAGAAGGAGTTTAAGTTGAATTTGACGGTTGAGTAAATTGCTGGATTAGATTTTTTTGTTGAGGGTTTATAATGTTTTTCCAATTGATGATGAATGATTTGAAATTTGTTTCTCCTGTGTGGTTGTGGGTTGGGTTATTGGTGGTGTGTGTTTTGGTTGTTGGGTTGATTTTTTTTGATAGGTGGAGGAGTCAGGCGTTGCGATGTTTTGGATCTGGTGAATTATTTGCCCAGTTGCGTTCGAGTATTTCTAGGTTTCGGTTTTGGTTAAAGCGGATTAGTTTATTACTGTGTGTGTTGATGGTTTTTTTGTCATTAGCACGGCCTCAGTATGGATATGAGTGGCGGGAGGTGAATAGGAGGGGGATAGATATTTTATTTGCGGTGGATTCTTCAAAGTCAATGCTTGCAGAAGATATAAAGCCGAATCGGTTAGATAGGGTTAAGATGGGGGTGATGGATTTTGTGAATAGGCTGGAGAGTGATAGGGTGGGGTTGCTGCCTTTTTCAGGGAGTTCATTTTTGTTGTGTCCTTTTACATTAGATTATGGTGCGTTTGAGCAGTCTCTTGAAGCTGTTACGACAGATATTATACCGAGGAGGGGGACTGATTTGGCGAGTGCTATCTATGAGGCGCTCGGGATATTTGAGGAGTCAGGAAATAATCATAGGGCGCTTGTGATTGTTACGGATGGTGAGGATTTGGAGGGAGAGGCGATAGATGCTGCCCGACAAGCTGCTGAGAAGGAAGTGATGATATATTGTTTGGGAGTTGGTTCTACGTTAGGTGAGTTGATCCCGTTATCTGATGGACTTGGTGGGGTGGAGTATATGCGAGATTCATCAGGTGAGCTGGTGAGGACGAAGCTGGATGAGGAGGGGCTGAAGAAGCTGGCAGACATTACTGGTGGGCTGTATGCTCCTTTTGGTAAAGTTGGAGAAGGGTTGGATTTGCTTTATAAGGAGAAACTCAGCTTAGTTCCGAAGGTTGATTTGAATCAGCGTATGCAGAAAGTAGGGATAGAGAGGTATCAGTGGCCGCTGTCTTTTGGGATATTGTTTTTGTTGGTGAGTGTGGTGCTTGGGGATAGGCGTAGGTTTGGTCTGACTGGTGGCTCTGTGATAGGGCGCATGGCTTTAGTGTTAGTCATGTTTAGCGTGATGAGTCATAGTTCTGCTTATGGAGATGGTGGTCGGGCACACTACAATGAGGGGGTTAGCAAGTATCAGTCTGGGGACTTTGCGAGAGCTAGAGAGTTATTTCAGTTATCATTGGGAGCGAGTGATGACTTGAGTTTACATGCTCGATCTTATTATAACATGGGGAATGTTATGTTTAGAGAGGGAGCTTCATTGCTTTCTGGCGGTGATCTAGGGAAGGTAAAAGAAATGTGGAAGAAAAGTGTTGTAGCTTATGAGGGGGCTCTTGCTCTTGATGAGTCAGATGAAGATGCTGAGAAAAACCGTGATTATGTGCTGGAGAAGATCGATGAGTTAGAAAAGGAGGAGAAGAAAAAAGAGGAGCAGCAGAAGAAGGATAATCAGAGCAAAGGTAAAGAGGGTGAAGAGGGTAAAGAGGGTGAAGAAGGTAAAGAAGGTAAAGAAGGTAAAGAAGGTGAAGAGGGTGAAGAGGGTGAAGAAGGTAAAGAAGGTAAAGAAGGTAAAGAAGGTAAAGAAGGTGAAGAAGGTGAAGAAGGTGAAGAGGGTGAAGAGGGTGAAGAGGGTAAAGAGGGTGAAGAGGGTAAAGAGGGGAAAGAGGGGAAAGAGGGGAAAGAGGGTGAAGAGGGTGAAGAAGGTAAAGAAGGTGAAGAGGGTGAAGAGGGTAAAGAGGGTAAAGAGGGTGAAGAAGGTGAAGAAGGTAAAGAAGGTGAAGAGGGGAAAAAGGGGAAAGAGGGGAAAGAGGGGAAAGAAGGTAAAGAAGGTAAAGAAGGTAAAGAAGGTGAAGAAGGTGAAGAGGGTGAAGAGGGTGAAGAGGGGAAAAAAGGTAAAGAGGGTGAAGGTGGAGTTGGAGATGACGAGGCGCGTGCTGCTGAAAGGCGTGAGTTAGGGAAGATGACAAAGGAAGAGGCGAAGCAGTTGTTGCGATCTTTAGAGAGTGATGAGAAGAGGTTATTGATAGTTCCGCAGAGTAAGCATGGTAAAAAAGGAAAAGGCCAAGGGACGAAGGGTAAGGAATGGTAGAATCAGTTAGATGTTGTTTATTATGAAAAAAAATCAAGTTAGGTTGTTATTGATTATTATAAGTTACATGTCGCTGGTGATATGGAGTGAGGCAGAGCCGTCTGTGTCGATGAAGATAGAGCCTAAGACAATACCTTTGAATGGTGAGGCAAGGCTTAGTATAGTGATAGAGAATGGTGGTCAGGGGGGGCAGCCTGAGCTGCCGGCGATGAAGCATTTGATGTTTTCTGCATCTGGTCAGAGTAGCCGTACGAGTATTATTAATGGGGAGGTGACTTCTTCAGTAGAGCTGAGTTACAGAGTGACTGCTGATAAGGAGGGTGAATATGAGATACCAGCTGTGACTGTTCAGATAGGAGGCAAGAGATATAGTAGTGATAAACAAAAGCTAAAAGTGACAGCGGCTAAGAAGGGTGCGGTTCAATCTAATGCATTTGATCAAAGTGGTTTGAGTGATGCGGAAAAGAAGAAGACGGCCTTTATTAAGATACAACGATCAGAAAGGAAGGGAAGGGAGCATCTTTATGTGGGGGAATCGCGACCGGTATCGATAAAGGTTTATCTGCGTGATGATCTTAATGTCATGGGGCTTAATAAGTTATCTCTTACAAATGATGCTTTTACTTTGTCATCGCTGAGCGAAGATCCTGAGCAAAATAGAGAGGTGTTGGATGGTGTGCGTTATCGTGTAATCACTTGGTATGGAAATATTTCAGGAGTAAAGGCTGGGGAGTATGCTATCAAAGCAAAGATAAAAGCGACGATAGGTGTTCCAGTAAATTCTGCTGGTGGTATGGGGATGAAGGATCCATTTTTTGATCAATTTTTTAGGCGTTATGAACATAAGGAATTGAGTATAGAAAGTGAAGATGAGGCGATAGAAGTGGTGGCACCTCCGATGGCGGGGAGGCCAGATACGTATAGTGGAGCGGTGGGTCAGTTTAAGATAAAGGCGAAGCCCTTGCCTAGTTCACTGGAGTTAGGAGATGCTGTGACTCATGAAGTTTACGTTGAAGGTAAGGGGAACTTTGATAGGGTAAGGGTGCCTGTTCTTATGCCTGAAGATGGTTGGAAACGTTATAAGGTTAGTACTGAGTTAGAGCGTGGGGATGCACTGACTTATCATGCGAGGAAGCATTTTAAGATGCCGACAGTGATTCAGCGACCTGGTGAGATGGAGACTTATTTTAGGTTTAGTTATTTTGATCCTGATTTGGAAGAATATAAGACGATAGAAAGTCAGAAGAGCGTGGTTCACGTTAAGGGGAGTATGCTAGGTGGAGCTGTGGAGCCGAAGGTAGCTGGTGGTGATGGAGAGGTTGTTGCTGGAGCTGGTTTAGTTTTGCCTGTGATAAGGGAAGATGTGGGAGGAGTGTATTCGTCTTTAATTTTTCTTTATGAGCGGATTTGGTATTGGGTTGTGGGGTTGTTAGTCTTGTTTACTATTATAGGTAGTTTTGTTATTTTGCAGAGACGTAAGTTAGGTTTAGAGCAGAGTGATTCTTCAGTCAGAAGAGCGCAGGATAAGCGAGAGAAGCAGGAGTTAAAGGCATTGGAGCAACTTATGGATGATGGTGGTGAGGGGGATTTTCTTCAGCGATGTTGTATGGTTTTGAGGATGCGGATAGCTTCAAAGATAGGATGTAATATGAATACAGTTACGATTAAAGAAGTGGAGGAAAACTTTCCTCACTGTGATCATGTGATAGAGATTTTCAAAAGAGTGGAGGAGATAGAGTATGGCTCACATGTGAGTGGTGAAGAAGGGTTGGAGATATGGCTAGATAAGACAAAATTGGGTTTAGATGAGATAGAGGGTTCTTTAGCTGGTGAGGGTTTTTCTGAGTTGGCATGGGGGCAAGTTGCGCGTTCTGTGGCATCGAATTAATTATTGTTTATTATGAAGAAGAGGCATTGTCTGATTATAAGTGGGGTTATTTTATTCTTGGTTGTAGCTGGGGTAATACTTCGTGTTCTTGTAGCTGGTGGAAGTTTAGATGCTGGGCAGAAGTCTGCGTTTCACGAGGCGAATCATCATTTTTATGAGCAACGTTATGATGAGGCTGTTAAGGGATATGATGGCTTGCTTGCTGAAGGAGTGAAGGGTGGGGGGCTGCATTATAACCTGGGTGTTAGTTATCAGTCGCTGGGTAATGTGGGGAGGAGTATTTTGCACTATGAGAGGGCATTACTCTATTCTCATTATGATGCTGATGCTCGTGAGCGGTTAGAGGAATTAAGGGGGGCAGATTTGTCAGGAGGATATGTTGGTTTTTGGGGCTGGGGCGTAGTGGCGAATTCTTTATCGATCAACGACTGGGTTGTTGTGGCTAGTTTGGTAGGAGTTCTTGTAATGGTGTTATTTTTATTGGGTTTGGTTAGAGTGATTACCTTGCCGAATGGGTTATATGTCTTGTTACTTTTGGTGTTATCGCTGGTGGTGTGGATGGCTTTTTGTGCTGTGCAGACTCAGCGGGAGCGTTTTGTTGATAAGGCGATCGTTGTTTCTGATGAGGCTCATGTTAGAGTGTCTCCTTATGATGGGGCTGAAAAGGTAGGTGTGATAGAGTCTGGGGATATGATTTCTTTGTTGCCGCGGCAGGGGCATTCTCAATACCATAAGGTGAAGCTTCATACAGGTAAGAGTGGATGGCTTAAAGTGGGTAGTTATGAGCGTATTTTGGAGTGATTTATTTATAAATGAATAGGTAATGATTAAATAGAACGAAGTATAAAAAGAGATAGAAAAATGACGAGTATTACAGAAGAAAATGTTACGCGAGTTGGTTCACATCAGATTAAGGAGCTAACACAGATGGTGGTTGAGAATTCGCATTGGATTAGTCCATTGAGGTCTGAGTTGTCTAGGGTGGTAGTGGGTCAGCAGGTTTTGGTTGATCGGCTGTTGACGTCTTTGTTAGTAAATGGCCATGTCTTGTTAGAGGGGGTTCCTGGTTTGGCGAAGACCTTAGCTCTTAAGTCGCTAGCTAGGTTGATAGGAGGTTCTTTTCAGCGGATTCAGTTTACTCCGGATATGCTTCCTGCTGACATAGTGGGTACTGAGATGTTTAATCCGCAGACGGCTAGTTTTGAGACGAAAAAGGGTGTAGTGTTTGCTAATTTTGTATTAGCGGATGAGATTAACCGAGCGCCAGCTAAGGTTCAGAGTGCGCTGTTAGAGGCGATGCAGGAGCGACAGGTTACAATAGGTGATGATACATATCCATTGCCTGAGCCTTTTTTAGTGATGGCTACTCAGAATCCTATTGATCAAGAGGGGACGTATCCGTTACCGGAGGCACAGGTGGACCGCTTTATGATGAAGGTGGTGGTTGATTATCCATCGATAGAAGAGGAGCGTCAGATATTAGATACGGCTGCAACTACTGAGCCTATGCCTGAGCTTAGTCCGGTTTTAGAGCTGGATGAGGTAGTGAATGCGAGGCGTATTGTGAATTCTCTTTATATGGATGATAAGGTAAAAGATTACATTGTGGCGCTTGTGTATGCGACACGTGATCCTAAGCGCTATGGCTTAGATATAGAGGCGTATATAAGAAATGGAGCATCTCCGCGGGCAACTATAGCGCTTACTTTAGCGAGTAAGGCGAATGCTTTTCTTAATGGTAGAGGTTATGTAACTCCACAAGATGTAAAGACTATAGCTAAGGAGGTGATGTGTCACCGTGTAGGAGTGACCTATGAGGCAGATGCTGACCGTGTCACGAGTGATACTATTGTATCAGGCATACTGGATGAGGTTCCTGTTCCATAGTTATTTTTTTGATAGGTTACAGTAGATGATATAATATGAAGAATGTAGATCATAAGAGTAAGGAGGTGCTGGCTAAAGTTAGGGAGATAGAGATACGTGCTCGTCGCCTAGTTGAGGAGAGTCTAGCTGGTCAGTATGAGTCTGTTTTTAAGGGAAGGGGGATGGATTTTGACCGGGCGCGCGAGTATGTTAGGGGTGATGAGGTGAGGACGATAGACTGGAATGTGACGGCTAGGATGGGGTTACCGCATGTTAAGCTTTATACAGAAGAGCGAGAGATGACGATGATGATAGTGATTGATCTGAGTGCTTCATTGGACTTTGGTTCAAGTTCTCAGACGAAGAGGGAGCTAGCTGCAGAGGTGGCCTGTGTGATGGCTTTTTCTGCACTGCGAAATAATGATAAAGTGGGTCTTGTATTATTTACTGGTGATGTGGAGCACTACATAGCTCCTATGAGTGGAAGGCGACATGTGTTACGTTTGATAAGGGATATACTTTACTATGAGCCGGAGGGGCGAGGGACGAATTTGGTAGGTGCATTGGATTTTGTGAATCGAGTACAGCGGCGGCGTTCGTTGGTTTTATTGATGTCTGATTTTGTTTTTTCTGATGCGCAAGAAGAGGTATTGAGTGGATTAGATTCTAAGATTAGGACTAGTTCTGGGCGTCATGATTTGGTTACTATGTCGATCAATGATAAGAGTGAGGAGGTGTTGCCTTCTGTGGGGATGATACGTATTGAGGATTCAGAGAGTGGGGAGATAGTCTCTGTTCCTTGTGGTAATAAGTTGTTGCGGGATTCATACCGAAGTGAAGCGTTGCGGCAGCGTGAGGATTTAAGGCGTTTTTTCTCTAGGCAAGGAGTGGATTTCTTAGAGCTTAAGACGGGGGAGCGCTATGAACTGGTTATTAAGCAGTTTTTTTCTAACCGTGAACGACGCGTGGAACGATGATTTTTCTATTAGGGCAGAGTCAGTTAACGGATGGGGCTTCATCAGCTTCTGGTGCTGTGGTGGATGAGTTAATGTCTGGTTTGAGGCCGTTGAAGCCAGCTGTAGAGGTGTTGGTTCATGATGAGGCGAGTGGGTCTGGGTTATGGATATGGTTGGTTGTATTGTTGATCTGTGTGTTTAGTGGTTTGCTGTGGTTTTGGCTGAGCAGGAGGAAGGGGGAGGATGTGAGTGCGGAGGATAGGGCTATGGCTAGCCTGGGGGTAATCTCTGAGCAGGGTTTCAGTGATGGGGATTTTGTTATGGAGGTTTCTGGGGTTATTAAGGGCTACTTGGAGGTGAAGGGTGAGAGTGCGGCTATGCATCAGACTACGGAGGAGTTTATGGATGACTTAAGGGATGGAGGTTTGTTTCAAGGGCATGGGGTGGCTTTGAAGCGCTTTTTTGTTTTATGTGATATGGTGAAATTTGCTGGTAATGAGCTGGCCGATGATGAGCGTGAGGAGTTGGTTGATTTAGCGGGTGGTCTGGTTAAGGAGATTTCTCAGGATTTTTTAAATAAGGAAACAAAGGTATAAGTTATTATGTATTTTTTTGCGCACTCATATTTTCTTTGGTTGTTGTTGTTGATTCCTCTGTTGGCGTGGTTACGTGGTAGGCGAGGGAAGGCTGCAGCGATTACATTTCCTAGTATTAGTCTAGCTAGGAAGGTGGGAGCTCGTCCGAAGTCGAGGGCTGGAGTTGTTTTGTTTTCGATGATGTTGTTGGCTTTGGGTTTGTTGATACTTGGTATGGCGCGGCCTCAGTTAGGGAAGGGACATGCGGAAGTGGAGGCGAGTGGTATAGATATTATGTTGGCGATTGATGTTTCGAGTTCGATGAAGGCAATGGATTTTAGGGTGGATGAGAAACGCGTTGATAGGTTAGTGGCGGTCAAGAGGACGGTGAAGGAGTTCATAGGTGGGCGCCCGAATGACCGTATAGGACTGATAGTTTTTGCAGGTAGTTCTTATATGGTTAGTCCTTTGACATATGATCAGGATTATTTGAAGACACGACTGGATTCTATAGAGGTGGGCCAGGTGGAAGATGGAACGGCGATAGGATCTGCGGTTACATCATTGACTAGTCACTTGACGAAGTCTGATGCGAAATCACGTATTGGTATATTACTGACGGATGGGAATAATAATTCTGGGAAAGTGTCTCCGATGACTGCAGCTGAGGCGGCTGAGACATTAGGCATAAAAGTGTATACGATAGGTGCGGGGACGAGGGGTAAGGCGCCCTATCCTGTGAGGGATGTCTTTGGGAGGGAGGGTTTTCAGATGATGGAAGTGGATATAGATGAGGAGTCATTGACTGAGGTAGCTCGAATGACAGGTGGGCGTTACTACCGGGCGACAGATACTAGGTCTCTGGAGAAAATCTATGAGGAGATAGATACGCTTGAGAAGGTCCAGCGGACGATGCATAAGTATCAGGAGGTGGATGAGTTATTTATGTATTTTATGATTCCTGGTTTGGTGGTTTTGTTAGTTAGTGTTGTATTAGGGCATACTATTTATAGGGAGTTGCCGTAGGAGTTTGATATAGTGAATGAATGGTGGTGTGATTTTATGGTTTCATTCTGAGAGGGGATAGTTAGGGTGTTTAGAAGTGATGAAGATTTATGATGATATGAGGTATTTTGTTTTTCGGGTAGTAGTTCTTTTTTTTGGGTTATCTGGAATGGGTGCTGCTGTGGAGAAGGGGCTGCCTAATATTATCATTATTTATGCTGATGATTTGGGTTATGGGGATTTGTCCTGTTACAATGCTAAGGCGGCTTATAAGACGCCTCGCCTTGATCAGATGGCGGCTGAAGGGATTCGTTTTACGGATGCGCATAGTCCGTCTACTATATGTTCTCCATCGAGGTATGGGCTGTTATCTGGGCAGCAGATTTATCGTTCTACGGGTGGTGGCGGTGGAGCTTTTGAGGGGCCAGGAGGGCCGAGTTATCTGAAGCCAGGGACTTTAACTCTTGCAGGTATGCTTAAGGAGAAGGGTTATAGGACGGGTATTTTTGGTAAGTGGCATGTGGGATTGACCTGGCGTGATAAGAATGGTGAGGTGCTTGGAGGAGGTTTTAAGAATTCTTTGTTGATTGATTATGAGAAGAGTACGCCGCTGGTTGATGGACCGAATGCGAGGGGTTTTGATGTTTCTTATGTGACGCCTAATTGTCCTACGACTGATCCGTTGTATCTTTACATTGAGAATGGGATGGTGCCTGTGCCTGCTAGTATGCGACATAAGCGGGAAACGTTACCTAATCCTGAGGGGAAATGGCGATGGGATAATGATGAGGGCTGGATGGCTCCTGGTTATAAGTTTGTGGATGCGGATACGTTATTTTTTGAGAAGACGCGTGATTTTATAGTTAGT
This sequence comes from uncultured Verrucomicrobiales bacterium, assembly GCA_937934595.1. Classification (GTDB taxonomy): domain Bacteria; phylum Verrucomicrobiota; class Verrucomicrobiia; order Verrucomicrobiales; family Akkermansiaceae; genus Rubritalea. The sequence continues at coordinate 47,361 of CALGZA010000037.1, forward strand.
CACCGAGAGTCTAAGCCTGAGGTTCCTTTTTTTGCGGTATTTTCAACACAGATTGCTCATGCACCTGTTTTGCCAGGTAAGGGTTATGGAGGAGCGACGAAGGCTGGTGCGCGGGGGGATTTTCTTTATGAGTTAGATAGTTTGGTTGGGAAGATGTTGGATTTGGTTAAGGGTTTAGGTATCGATAAAGAGACGATAGTGATGTTTAATACAGATAATGGAGCTGAGACTCTGCATGTTGTGTGGATGAGGCAGGATCACGGGCATGATCCATCTGGTGGTTTTAGGGGTATGAAGCGGGATGGATGGGAGGGGGGGCACCGTGTTCCTTTCATAGTGCGGTGGCCTGGGCGTATTCCGAAGGGGCAGGTTTCTAAGCAGATGACTAATACGACGGATATTATGGCTACTTTGGCATCTATTGTAGGTTATCCGCTGCCTGATGGTGCAGCGAGGGATAGTTTTGATATGTTACCTGTGTTATTGGGTAGGCAGGATGAGGGGGAGTCTGTTAGGCCGCATTTATTGACTCAGAGTTTTCGTGGTGAATTTCAGATTCGTCAGGGAGACTGGAAATATCTGGATCATAAGGGGTCTGGGGGGAATCGATATGACAGGAAGTTTTTGAAGGATTATGCTCTGGAGGATACTGAGCCGGGTGCGAGTGGTCAGTTATATCATCTGGGTAAAGATCCAGGTGAGAAGGTTAATCTATTTTTTAAGGAGCAGAAGAAGCGGGAGGAGTTACAGGCACTGTTGAAGAAGCTCAAAGACTCTGGGCGAAGTGCGCCGCGCGGGAGGATGCCTTTGGGGGTGAAGGGTATTCCTTTAGTGAAGTAATGTTTTTGTTGTGAGTTAGTTAGGTTAAGTGAATCGGTGAGGGTTTGTTAGGGTGGTGAGTTTTGATGATTTGAAAACGTCTTCACGAGGAATTTTTCTGTTGCCATATGATGACGATGCATGGATAGTTAGTATAGATTGAACAATTTTTTACATAGGGATGGATGGATTTTGGTTGTGGTTGAGGTGCGTTATGGAGAGGTGTTAGTTGGGTTATGTTTTGGTAAATAGATTATGATAGAAACGGAGAAACAACAAAAAGGTGGAGCAGAGAATGGCGTTGCTTTAAGCGCATGTTCTGATGCTAAGTCAGATAAGAGTAAGGTGGCGAGGCAGTTGATTGAGTTTGGTCTGCAGGCAGTGAGAGAGCCTATAGGGGCGAAGAACTTTGTGTTAGATACAAATGTTCTTTTGCATGATCCAGGGTGTTTGAATCGTTTTGCTGATAATCATATTTGCATTCCTGCTGATGTTCTTAGTGAGCTGGATAAATTTAAGAATGAGCAGAGTGACCGTGGAGCGAATGCACGGCGGGTTCACCGCAGGTTGACTGAGTTGTTTGCTACGGAAGGGAGTGTTACTCAGGGTGTGGCAACTGAGGGAGGTGGGACGATAAGGTTGGTTATTTATGATCCTAGTTTTTGTGTTGATAATAGTGAGATACTTGAGCAGTTTCTGAGGATTTTTCCTGATAAAGCGAGGGTTGATCACAGGATTATGGCGGTTACTCTTTTGATATCAGAGTATAATGAGTCACCTGTGATTTTGGTGACAAAGGATCTGAATATGCAGTTGAAGGCACGAGCTGTTCATATTGATTGTGAGGATTATCTGAATGATAAGGTGGATCCAAGAGAGGTTAGCAACTATGAGATGTTGCCTGTGGAGGTGGATGCTGCTGAATTGCAGCGGTTTGCTAGTAGCGGTCATTTGGAGTTACCGCATGAGAGGCGAAATGGTGTAGTGTTGAATCAATATGTGCTTTTGACGGCTGGTGAGAAGCAGACGATGCCGGCTCGATTAGATCCTGAGGGAGTTTTTGTGAGGTTACAAGCCCCTGGGGTGCTGCGGATACCAGATGGTCATCATTTGAAGCCGCTTAACTTGGGGCAGAAATGTCTTATTGATGCATTGCTTAATCCTGATGTTTCACTGGTGACATGTTATGGGCAGGCGGGAACGGGTAAGACTTTAGTGGCTGTAGCGGCTGGGTTGCATGAGATGTTCAATAGGCGTTATAATGGCATAACGATAAGTCGACCAATAGTGGCGATGGGTGATCAGCTGGGTTTTTTGCCTGGTGATCTGGATGATAAGATGCGGCCTTGGCTTCAGCCTATTTATGATGCGCTGGAGTTACTGATGGCTCCACAAGGAGGAAATCAGTCACCAAGAAGGAAGCAGGGTAAAAAGGAAGATGATATTCAGAGTGTTAAGGCTTATGAGCATTTGGTTGAGCAGGGGGTGGTGGAGATAGAGGCTTTGTGTTATATACGAGGCCGTTCTATACCCAATCGATTTTTTGTTTTGGACGAGGCACAGCAGCTGACTCCGCAAGAGGCTAAGACTGTGGTTACGAGGATGTCACGAGGTTCTAAGTTGGTTTTGGTGGGAGACCCTGCGCAGATTGACAATCCTTATGTGGATAGTCGTAGTAACGGGTTGGTTTATACAAGGAACCGGCTCAAAGGGCAGCCTTTTGTGGCTCATGTTTCATTAAGCCGAGGTGAGCGTAGTCCATTGGCTGAAGCTGGAGCACAGCTGATGTGATACAAAAAGTGGATTTGTTTTTTAGTGGGGGTGACAGCTATCATTATTATGGTAGCTGATGCTTTACATTTGGTGTGCTGAGCCGATTTTGTGCAAAAATACTCATACTTAATGCAAGACAAATTTATGATCTAGTATAGAGTGTGTGTATGTTGAATTACAAATCGAAATTTATTTTACTCTGTAATAGCTTTATGGGCTTTGGGCTTGCGATGAGTGCTCAGGCTGACACGATTACTTTATTTGAAGGTAAGAATTTAGATGGTTGGAAGGGAGATCCTAAGTTTTGGAGTGTGGAGGATGGGTTTATAACTGGTCAGTGTTCTGAGGAGAATCCTTGTAAGCAAACGACTTATTTGACTTACACTAAGAAAGAGTTTCAGAATTTTGAGCTTACGTTAAAGTTCCGTTTTTTGTCAGAGAAGGGGAATTCGGGCATTCAGTATAGGAGTCAGTGGGCGGATGAGAAGCTTTTCAAGATTAAGGGGTACCAAGCGGACATAGAGACTGGGATTAACTATAGCGGGATTTTATACGAGCAAGATGGTAGGGGGATAGTAGCGCGGAGAGGGGAGAAGGTGACGATTGATTTGGCTGGGAAAAAGACGGTAGATCCTAAGCCTATTGCTGATGCGAAGAAGGCTCAAGATTCAATCAAGGCAGGGGAGTGGAGCACTTATAGGGTGGTGGCTGATGGCAAGCATTTGACACATCTGATCAATGGTTTCACTACTGTTCAGGTAGAAGATAATGAAAAGAACCGGAGTTCAGCCAAGGGGATGTTAGCTTTACAGTTGCATAAGGGGCCACCAATGAAGGTTCAGTATAAAGACATAAAGATATTAGAGCTTTTGGATACTAAGGATAAGCCGGTCATTAAAAAAAAAACATCAGTAAATGATATAAAGAGCCTGGATGGCTTCCATGTTGAGCAGATTTATTCTGTAGATAAAAAATCTGAGGGTTCATGGGTATCTATGTGCTTTGATGATAAGGGTGCGCTTTTTGTATGCGATCAGTATGGGAGTCTTTATAAGTTGATTATAGAAGACGGTAAGGTTGCTAAGAAGACGGCTATAGAGAGCGCAGGGCATGCGCAGGGTTTATGCTGGGCTTATGGGAGTCTGTATATAGTGTCTAGTAATAGGCAGAAGCCTGGGGTGTATTGCTTGACCGATACTACTGGTGATGGTCAGTTTGATAAGCAGGAACTTATTTTAAACATAAAGGGATTTGGTGAGCATGGGACACATGGATTAATAAAGGATCCGAAGGGTGAGGGTTTTTATTTTATTGTTGGGAATTTTACAAAGCCACCGCAGGATGCTGGTTTTACTGGAGGCAGGAATTGGGCAGAGGACACGCTTCATCCTCATTTGAATGATGCTAGTGGTCATGCGGTGGGGAAGAAGGCTCCGGCTGGAACATTGCTGTGGTTATCTAAGGATGGTAAGAAGAGGAAGATTATTTCGATAGGTATGCGGAATACCTATGATATAGCAGCTAGTCCGACTGGGGAATTATTTGGTTATGATTCTGATATGGAGTATGATGTGGGTACGCCGTGGTATAGGCCTACGAGGGTTTATCATTACATTGACGGGGCTGATTATGGATGGCGTACTGGAACTGGTAAGTGGCCTGATTATTATGCTGATAGTTTGGGTTCTGTTCTAGATATAGGGCCAGGTTGCCCTACGGGCGTTGTTTTTGGAACAGGAGCTAAGTTTCCTGCGGAATATCAGAAAGCACTTTATATATTGGACTGGACGTTTGGACGCATTTACGCACTCCATTTATCTCCTGATGGCGTGACCTATTCTGCGAAGAAAGAGGTGTTTGTATCAGGCAAGCCGCTTCCTTTGACTGATGCTGTGGTAGGTCCTGATGGAGCAATGTATTTTCTTACTGGGGGGAGACGTTTGCAGTCTGCTCTTTACCGTGTGAGTTACAAGGGGGCTGCATCTACGGCGCCTGTGGCTGCTGAGGTAGTTAGTGCTGCACAGAAGCAGTTGAGGCAGGTTCAGGCTTCAAGGGATGTAGCTGAGCTTTGGAAGAGTCTGGGGAGTGTGGACAGGACATTACGTTATGCTGCTAGGGTTTCGCTTGAACAGATTCCAACAGAGAGGTGGTTAAGTGTTTATGAGTCAGCTACTGATGCTCAGACTATCATTACCGCTAGTTTGGCCTTATCGAGGAAAAAGGCGGATACGGGTGTTATCTTTGGTAAGTTACTGGAGATTGATTTTAATGGGCTTAATGAAGGGTTGAAGATTGAGTATTTGCGAGCTGTGTCTTTAGCTTGTATTAGAGGAGGTAGACCTGGTAAGGCGGTGATTGATCAATTGCTTACGAAGTTTAATCTTTATCCGAGTGCGAGTGCTATTTTGAATAGGGAGTTATGCCGAGTATTGGTTTATTTGGATTCTAGTAGTGTTCTTAGTAAAACACTTCTGATGATGAGTCATTCGGTAGTGGTTAAAGAGGATATACCTATGGAGTTGTTAGCTGGCCATGATAAGTATGGTAAAGATATAATGAATATGCTTAAGAATCAGCCTGATAGTCAGGCGCTTCATTATGCGTTGATGTTAAAGAACCAGAAGAGTGGATGGAATGAGGCTACTGTCCGTTCTTATTATCAATGGTTAGCTAAAGCTGAGTCAAAGACAGGTGGTAATAGCTATAAGGGATTTATCCGCAATATACGCAAGGAGGCGATGAAGAACTTGAATGCTGATGCTAAATTAGTTGGTATTGCTAAGGAGTCTTCTAAGTTGAAGGTTGTCACTAAGCCTATGGCTGTGGCGAAGGGGCCTGGAAGAAACTGGACGCATGAAGAGGCGGTCAAGGCTATTAAGGATCTTTCTAAGGCGGATGCAGCTAATGGGAAGAAGATGTATCAGGCAATACTTTGTATGAAGTGTCATGCTCATTCTGGTGAGGGTGGGGGTTCAGGGCCTGAGTTAACACAGTTAGCGAATCGTTTTAGTAAGGAAGACATTCTGAAGGCAATAATAGTGCCTTCAGAGGTGGTTTCTGATCAGTATAAAGCGACTGTATTGCACCTGAATGATCAATCAACGCTGGAAGGTAAGATAATGAAAGAAGATGCAGAGAATGTGTATTTGGCGACGAATCCTTTTGATTTATCAATGCAGACGGCGGTTCTGAAGTCTAAAATAGCGAAGCGAGTATTGTCACATACATCCTCTATGCCTCCTTCTTTGATCAATGCGCTTAATCCTGATGAGCTTAGGGACTTGATGCTTTTTTTGACGAATAAGTAGTCGGCACGCATTACGGTATAGTGTCTCATGAATGATTTTTTGGCAGGTTATCTGAATTTTCCTGATACTGCACAATTATTGTTTGATGAGATGCCGAGGTTTATTTACTTCATGAAAGATGAGGAGCTGCGCTTTGTGAGGGTTAATCAAACACTTGTTGAGAAAATAGGTCTTACTGAGGATGAGATTCTTGGTAAGACGGATTTTGATCTATTTCCGTATTCTATGGCAGATGCATTTTTTAAAGATGATCAGCTTATATTAAAGACGAAGCAACCGATCTTAAATAAGGTTGAGCTGGTGCCGACTAATAGGGGTCAGGCAGACTGGTCGTTGACCAATAAGGTTCCGATGTTTGATGATGCGGAGAATATAGTGGCAATTATAGGTGTGACGCGTCCTTTTTCAACGAGTCTGACTGCGCAGAACTCGAGTGAGGATTTGAGATTGATGATTGAGTATATAAAGCAGAATTATACTTCGAAGTTGTCTATTGAGGAGTTGGCTAAGATGTCTTGTTTGTCTGTTAGTGCGCTTGAGAGGAAGTTCAAGAAGGTGTTTCATATTACGCCTAGTCAGTATATTTTGAATATACGGATTCAAGAGGCTTGTCATCTGTTGATTCACAGTTCAGAACCTTTGATTACAATATCTAATGAATGTGGTTTTTATGATCAGAGTCATTTTAGTCGACAATTTTCCAAGGCGATGAACATTTCACCCCATAAGTACAGAAAGCAATTTAGGATTTGATCACTTAATAATAATCTATATATAACCCAAAAACAAAAAATAATTATGAAATTACATAACGCAATGTGGCCAGGAGTAGTAGGTAAGGACGATGCTTCTGATCAGCCTACTATATCACTAGATAAGATGCTGGATCTGACAGCCAATGCATCTGTAAATGGAGAGAAGTATGATGGTGTAGATTTGTTTCTTTTTCATCCACATATTGATCCAGAGGCATCTGATGATGCTATACGCAGTATGGCGGATAAGATAGTGGCGAAGGGGTTTAATATTGGTTCTTTAGTAGCTCCGGTATGGGGTGGGACTATTGGTGATTCAGCATTTGGGCCAGCTGAGGCACGTGAGAAGTTTCTCAAGGCGATTCATTATGCTTGCCGTGTAGCGAAGATTCTTAAAGAGCATGGAGCGCGTCAGTATGGTGTGATTAGGATTGATTCATCAGGTAGCCCTGAGGAATTTTCTAAAGATGAGTTAGGGAATACGAAGCTTTTAGCTAATACATTCAGAGAGGCTGGGAAGATAGCAGGAGATCATGGTGAGAGGCTAGCGGCTGAGGGTGAGATCTGCTGGGGAGGGATGCATTCATGGAAGCATATGTTAGATACTCTGGAAGAGACTGGTTCACCTGAGACTGTTGGATTTCAGGCTGACTTAGCGCATACGTATCTTTACTTGCTTGGATATAATGCACCGGAGCAGGCGCTTCTTAAGGAAGGGTATTGTGAGGAGGAGTTTTGGTCTGCCTACAAGACTTTGACTGATAAGTTGCGTCCATGGACGATAGATTTCCATGTTGCTCAGAATGATGGTTCTGTGCATGGTTCAGGATCCCATGATAAGACTGGGCGTCATTGTTTAGCTGATCATCCGAGTGGAAAATTAGACATTACACGATGTTCACAGATGTGGTTACAGGACTATGCTTCACGCGGGATTGAGCATATATGTTGGGATGGATGTATGTTTGATAATAACGTATTAGAAGAAGGGAAGACATGGGAGACGATCCTAGGAGCGATGCTTGATGTTAAAGCGGGGCTGTCATTATAAATCATAAAAATAAGAAATAATATGAGTGATATAAAATTTGGAGCAGAGGTCTATACTTGGTTTATGGACGGTTATGGCGAGGGCAATAAGAACAAGCTTGGTCATATGGTGGATATAGTAGGTAAGGCTGGATTCAAAGGGATAGAGCCGATGGTTCTGGAGCCTTATGATGATTACTGGATGGGGGATTATAAAGATCCTGCAAGGTTGAAGGCTGCGCTTGATGAAGCTGGTATTGAGCTTGCTGCATTAGCGCTGATTTGTAAGTGGGATGGCGAGGAAGAGACTGAGTCTGAGAGGGCATGTGCTGACTGGACTATTGAGATGCTGAAGCATTTTCCTGGTGCAGCGTTAGGTACTGTGCCGCTTCCGGATGGAAGGCATGATATTCAGCAGCGAAGAGTAAATTTAGTAAACAATGTTAACCGTGTTTCTAGGAGGGCGGCTGAGGCTGGCTTGACATGTTCATTCCATCCGAATTCACCTCCGGGATCTATTGTGAGAACGCAGGATGACTATGATGTTGTATTGAATTCATTGGATCCTTCAGTGACTGGTTGGACTCCTGATGTGGGTCATATTGTGAGGGGGGGTATGGATATCATAGGTACTATGACGAAGTGGCAGCATCTTATTAACCATGTTCATTATAAGGATTTTTCTGGTAATGGGCCTGAGCCGTGGGCTCAGATGGGTGAGGGAAAGGTTGATTTCCATAAGATTACTGAATTTCTTGCAGCAAGAAACTATAAGGGCTGGATCATTTGTGAAGATGAGTGTGAGCTTGCTATTACTGAACCTGATGAGGTGACTCTTCAGAATGGGCAATGGTGCAACGAGCAGTTACTTCCACTTATTTAAAAAAATTACGACACATGAAATTTAACCCTAAATTGATCAACTCGCCACTAGATGCTGCGGACGAACTCATTGATGGACTAGTTGAGGCATATAATGGGGAGTGTTATAAGGTAGGTACACGCTCGATAGTTAAGAGTAATATTGCTTCTGAAAAGGTTGCTCTGCTGGTGGGTGGGGGAGCTGGGCATGAGCCTATTTATCATGCGATGGTGGGCCAGAATATGGCTGATGGTGCGGCGTGCGGTGATATTTTTGCTGCTCCTGCTCCTAATATTGTTAAGGAGGCTGCGGTTGCTATTGATCAAGGAAATGGGGTGCTGTTCCTTTATGGTAACTATGCGGGTGATGTGATGAATTTCGATCTTGGTGCTGAGCAGGCTGAGGAGGAAGGTGCTACGGTGCGGACTATTTTGATAGCGGATGACGTGGCATCAGCCCCACCGGAGAGGAAGAATGATCGACGAGGCATCGCAGGTCTCGTTCCGATAGTGAAGATAGCTGGAGCGGCCTCTCAGCATGCTGCTGATTTGGATTCGCTGGCTGATACGGTTCAGAAGGCGTGTTTGCAGACGCGCTCGATAGGGTGTGCAATGGCACCTGGTTCGATTCCTGCTACTGGTACTCCGACTTTTGAGTTAGAAGAGGGTATGCTGGGTTTAGGGATGGGTATACATGGCGAGGCGGGGGTGAAGGATATACCTATGACGACTGCGGCTGATTTGACGCCTACGATGTTAGATTATATAGTAGATGATTTTGAGAAAGATGCTGATGTAGAGCCTCTGCGGTCTGGAGATTCCATATTGTTTTTAATTAACTCACTTGGAGCTACGACGATGATGGAGTGTTTGATTTGTATGCGTACTGCAGCAGATTACTTTGAGGAGCGTGGCATAGAGATATTCGATGTTATGGTGGGGCCTTATGTTACATGCCAGGAGATGGCTGGTATTTCTTTTTCTGTCACGCGTGTGGATGATGAGTTGAAGGAGTTGTGGTCTATGCCTTGTCAGTCATTTTGTTATTCTAAGATGCAGGGGCCTTTGGATGCTGAGAGGCATGGTAAGGTGCAGGCTATGAATGAGGGCGGGAAGTCAGGTGTTAAGGCTGTGACAAAGAAGGCGAGGGTTCAGGCTGAGTTATCGAGGTCTGACTCGGGTTTGAGTGTTGAGCAGGCGCGGGCTATGTTAGTAAGTGTTGCAGATGCGATTATAGCGGCTGAGCCGGAGTTATCCCAGGCAGATCGTGACTTAGGTGATGGTGATCATGGATTAGGGATGGAGAGGGGATTCAGAGCTTTGAAAAAGAATCTTGATCCTGCGGTTTCTGATTTTAGTTCAATGCAGGAGCTGTTCAAGACGGCTGGGATGTCCTTGCTAAGTACTATGGGCGGTGCTTCTGGGGTTGTTTTTGGTTCGCTTTTTTTGGCGGGTGATAAGACGATGTATGGAGCAGAGTGTTTTGGTTCTCATGAGTTATCACATTTATTGAATCAGTCATTGGCGGATGTGATGAAGCGTGGTGGAGCGAAGCCAGGTGACAAGACGATGATAGATGCTTTGGCGCCTGCTGCTGCGGTGGCTAAGGAGGTGATGGATCAGGCTATTGGTGATGTTATCTCGAGTGTTGCTGAGGCTGCGAATGATGGGAAAGAGGCTAGTAAGGCGATGTTGGCTACGATGGGGAGGGCTAAGACACTGGGAGAGAAGACTATTGGGTTACCTGATGCTGGGGCGATTTCTGTATCTATTATTCTTAAGACTATGGCTGAGTATGTTGCGGGGCTTTCTTCTTAGTTTTTTAGGGGATGAGGCTTTTCTTTATTGAGTGTATGTTTACTTGTTGGGGTGATGTTGCTTTTGGTTTTGCTTTGAGTAGCTGTTGTTTAATGGCGTTGACATAATAGAGATGGTTCTTTAATGATATAGGCTATGAAAAACAGACAGATGATGATTATTGGCCTTTTGGTGACCAGTCAGTGGGCTTCAGCTGCTTCGATGTTTTCAAACCTTAATTTTGATTTTAGTGAGAGTGCGTTTACGACTGGTACTTTAGCTTCTGGGACAACTGGTTATAATATTATAGATGATTTGACTGGGGCTAAGTTAGTTTCTGATAATGGTGATGCGGCTGATCTTTTTATTACTGTTAATACGAGTGTTCCGTCTAATGCTAGTGGAGCATTTGCTGATGTAGAGATTACATCTGGGGGGTTAGTTTCAAATCATGGTTATAGTAGGACGTTTGCGAATACTTATGCATCAGGAACTCCTAATAATCCTGATAATTTAATTAAGCAGACGATACGTTTGGAGTTTGGTAGTCATCTTTCTGTGAGTGACTTTGCGACTGATTTTAGGAGTTTGAATACGAGAGGGATTACTTGGGAGTATAGTGAGCTAGCTTATTTAAAGAAGGATGGTTCCTATTTTTCTGCTGCGCCAGTAGTGGGTGATTATTTAACATGGCAGGCATCGTCTGCGGTTGAGCAGGGTTCACCGTCACAGGGGTGGTGGCTCGCTGCATCTAGTTCAACTGTCACTGGTGTGGGTGGTGATCCTACGGTGGCGGGAGGTAACGGTTCACTGGAGAATATGACTGGCACGAATGGTAATAGTATAATGGACTATGATGATGTTGGATTGGCAGCTGGTACTGAGGTTGGTGGGTTTGAGTGGACGGTGTATTTATATGATAACAGGGGGCAATCTAATAACCAAACTAACTGGACAGCGACACAGAGTTTTTTTGAGATAACGGGGACTGTTCCTGAGCCTTGTTCTACTTTATTGTTGGGGCTTGGTGGTGTGGTGATGCTTTGCCGTAAGAGCCGATAGCTTGCTTGATTCATTGTGACGTGGCTGCTGGCTTTGGTGGTAATAAATTCTGGAATTGTGGGCTTTGCATGGTGGTGGGAATGGTTTAGTGTATGATCAATGCTGAAATTTATCGACCAGGGAGGCCCATTTGTGTGGGTGTTATTAGTGCTATCATTTGCGGGGATGATGATTGTTCTTGAGAAGATTATTTTTTTTCAACGCACTAAGATTCATGTTGGAGATTTGATGTTGGGGCTTTCGAATCATGTGAGGAAAGGAGCTCATGATGAGGCATTACGTGAGTCTGCACGTGCACCTGGGTCTGTGGCGAGGGTGGCTCATGCTACGTTGATGCGCTATACTTTGCCGAGGGCTGATTTACGTGATATAGCGATGGAGGCTGGGCAGTTGGAGGTGCCACGGATTGAGAAGAATTTACGTGGTTTGTATACAGTTGCTTTAATATCGCCTTTGATAGGTATGCTTGGAACTGTGAATGGGTTGATAGAGACGTTTGTGGATATGAGTAATAGTAGTAGCCAGAGTAATAACTTGGAGATGGCTAGGGGTATTTATGAGGCTCTTATCACTACTGGGCTTGGCTTGTTGGTGGCTGTGCCTGCTTATTTGTTTTATTTGTATTTTGTGGGTAGGGCGAAACGTTTGGTTCATAGGGTGGAGAGGGGAGCTATTGAGATAGTTAATATCATTTGTGATCAACGTGAGGCGTCTAAGTCTGGAGAGCAGGCTAAGAATTTTTCTAAGGGGGCTGTGAAGAATGGTGGGGAAGAGGAGGGAGCTGGAAATTCAAAGAAGTCTAAGAAATGAAGCTTGAGATGTCATTACCGCAGCGTCCTGGTTTGATTTACGCGATGCCTGTGTTAGATATTTTGGTGTTGGTTTTGGTGTTTCCTTTGTTGGGCTCTTCTTTTACGACTGATGCTGGTGTGGAGCTGAGATTACCTGATACTGGGCATCGGTTTGATAGGATGGAGCGTAGTATAGTGGTGACTATTAAGGGGGTGCGAGAGCGGCAGATTTATATAAATAGGCGTCTTGTGGTAGAGGAGAATTTGATAGAAGAGCTGAGGAGTGAGGCTGTAAACTGGCAAAGTGGTGGAGCTGTGGGGATTATTTTCCGAGTTGATAGGCGAGTTCCGAGTGGTTACAAGTCACGGATAGGAGATATGTTGTTGGCTGAGGGTTATAGAGTTTATGATGCTGGGAATCCTGTGAGTAAGTGATGTTGTTTTCTAAGAACAGGAAATTACAACGTGATAGGAATGCTGGATTGGTGTTTCGGTGGAGGGGTGGTTATAAGGCTAACCGGGGTGGTTTTACGGTGGCGTTTTTGTTGACTGCGTTATTTTTTGGTGCGGGTTTTATTATGATAAATGTCTATGCGAAGCAGAATACGGTTCCGAGTCGTTATAGGGCTTCTATGGTTCAGTTAGGTGAGGTTGATGATGATTTAAAGTGGTGGATAGAGAGGAATTCACCATTGCTTCCGTCTTGGGGTGGGGATGGGGATTTGCAGAGTAGTTTGCGAGTGGGGGGGCTTTTGTTTGGAGAGATTAGCGAGCGGCACAAGGAGAAGCATCGTATTGAAGATGTGGAGATGGAGGAGATTAGCATTGCTGGTGAGAGGGTTTATTTATCAAATGATGGGGTGATGCCCCGGATAGGGCGGCATAAGGTTTTGCTGTCTGAGGAGGAGGTTTCTGATGATGATGTGGTAGTGGAGTGGGGTGTGAATGTGGAGGCTGGGGAGAATCTAAGGCTCAGGTTGCCGAAGTCTTTGGTTTACGATAAGTGGATACCTGAATCTTGGCATGGGCGTGAGGTAAGGTTTATTGTTGCTGTCGATGATATGGGGCGGGTGATTAAGGTGAGTCCTTCTGAGTGGGTTGAGGTGGGTGAGTATAGGGGGCTTGAGGACTGGATACAGACGATAAGGTTTAAGCCTGAGCGGGGTGCGGTGGGGAAAAGTAGGGTGGGTATTTTAGATGTGAGTGTGATGCCTGTGGGTGCTGTGGTTATGAAAGGAGGAGGGTTATGATAGAGTTGAATTTTGAGGAGTTTAGTTTGTTTGTTGTAGGAGGTAGTATTTTGTTTATGGGTTTTTTATTATTTCTTCATTCTAGTAGGTCTAAGGCTTATCGGAGGAAGAGGCGCTATCAGGTGGTGCAGTGCCCGGTATGTGGGGAGGTATTTGATGACCGAGGTTCTGAGAAAATGCCTGAGTGTGTGGGGTGTGGGAGGAAAACAGTGCGGGGCTATGATAAGAGTTTAGGTTAGATTCGGTTTTTGAGGAGTTTGGCGAGCAGTTGTTTTTAAGTTATCAGGCTTGCACTATGGTAAATTTTTATTGATAGTGCGCCGGCAGTTAAGAAGTAACCCATTTTTTTATGAACGAGCGTAGAGTAGTAATCACAGGAATAGGGGCGATTAGCCCATTAGGTAATGACCTTCAGAGTACATGGGATGGGCTGAAGGCCGGTCAGAGTGGTATAGGGAATATTACTAAGATTGATACTGATGGGTATTCTGTGAATATTGCAGGTGAGGTGAAGGGCTATGATCCCAAGCCTTATTTTAATGACGCTAAAGATGCTCGCCGAGCGGATGAATATACGTTGCTTGCTTTTGGTGCATCTAAGATGGCTATGGCTGACTCGGGTTTAGATCCTGAGGCTGTGGATAAGACACGAGTGGGTGTGATGGTGGGTAGTGGTATAGGCGGGCTAGGGACGCTGGAGCGTGAGCATGAGAAGTTAATTAAGCGTGGTCCGGGTAAGGTTTCTCCATTTGTTATACCTATGATGATTTCTAATATAGCGAGTGGGATGATTAGTATGGAGTATGGTTTTGGTGGGCCTAATATGGTTATCGTGACTGCTTGTGCTACAGCAAATCATAATATAGGTGAGGCGTGGCGGATGATAAAGTTTGGCGATGCGGATGCTTTTATAGCGGGTGGTGCTGAGTCTACGATATTGCCAATGGGTTTATCTGGTTTTTCTAATATGCGCGCATTGTCCACACGGAATGATGAGCCAGAGAGGGCTTCACGTCCGTTTGATTCTGGGCGCGATGGATTTGTGATGGGGGAGGGAGCTGGAGTGGTTGTTATAGAGGAGTTAGAGCATGCTAAGGCGCGCGGGGCTAGGATTTATGCTGAGTTGACTGGATATGGTGTTAGCTCTGATGCGTATCATATGACTTCGCCGCATCCTGAGGGAGAGGGTGCTAGTCGTTGTATTGATATGGCTTTAAAGCATGCTAAGTTGAATGCTGAGGATGTTTCGTATGTGAATGCTCATGGGACATCGACGCCGCTGGGTGATATATGTGAGACTAAGGCGATCAAGCGTAGTTTTGGTTCTCATGCTAAGGATGGTCTTGTGGTCAGTTCCACTAAATCTATGACTGGTCATTTATTGGGAGCGGCGGGTGGAGTAGAGTTGGCGGCTTGTTTGATGGCGATGCAGGATAACATTATACCTCCGACGATTAATTTGGAGGATCAAGATCCTGATTGTGATCTTGATTATTGTGCTAATGTAGCGCGAGAGACTGAGGTGAAGGCAGCGTTGAGTAACTCGTTTGGTTTTGGTGGTCATAATGCGAGTTTATTGGTCCAGAAATTCAGCTAAATTATGATGCTTTTATAGTTCTGGCTTGCCGTGAAGCTGAGCTTGGTTCAGAATGTGACAAAATAATGAATAATAAGATGAATAAGACAATAAGCAAGGGTGTGAGTAGTGCACGGTTAGAGAGGGCTCAGGAGATAGCTTCTAATCCATCTGCTTATAAAGTTTGCGAATGTTGTGATTCTATTGTTGGTGCTAATTCTGTGACTTGTTCTAACTGTCATGGGTATAGGTTTGATACCTCTCAGACACGAGTGGTAGACCAGGCTATATTCTTGGGGACGCGGAAGCAGACATCTGTGACTTCATCGGATTTAGTATAGTCTGAGTTTGGATGGTAATAGGGATCACTCTTGGAGATCAGGCAGGCGTAGGCCCTGAGATAGTGGCTGCTGCGCTGGGGGATGGGCGTTTGGGAGATTGGTATGGTGATGATGTGGAGTATCGTGTTATAGGTGAGCGGATAGATGCTCATAGTGGTGAGCCGGATGTGGCTTCTGCGCGGGCGGCGTTGAGTGCGTTGGAAGAGAGTGTGCGCTTGGCTGAGGCTGGAGAGATTGATGCTATAGTTACAGCGCCTGTGGCTAAGGAGGGTTTGCATGGCTTGGGTTTTGATTATCCTGGTCAGACGGAGTTTTTTGCGGATAGATTAGGGAGTGATGATTATGCGATGTGTTTATCTGGGGCTCATTTGACGGTTGCTTTGGTGACAATACATGTTCCTATTTCGACGGTGTCAGGTTCATTGAGAGAGTCTGAGGTGGTTCGTGTTGGGCGTTTGTTGGAGGCTTTTTGTAGAAAGAAGAGGAGAGTGAAGAAGGTGGATGGGGGGCCTAGGATTGCTGTATGTGGTCTGAACCCGCATGCTGGTGAGGGAGGGGCGTTTGGTGATGAGGATGAGCGGATAATACGTCCGGCTATTGAGAAGTTGAATATGGGTGTGGTATCTGGTGGTGAGGTTTTTAGTGGACCTCATCCGGCGGATACGATTTTCAAGCCTGCGTCTGAGGGTTTATATGATGCGGTGTTGTGTATGTATCATGATCAGGGTTTGATTCCTTTGAAGTTGTTGGATTTTTCTACTGGTGTTAATGTTACTTTGGGTTTGAGTTGTCCGCGGACTAGTCCTGATCACGGGACTGCGTTTGATATTGCTGGGCGGGGTGAGGCTTGTTATGAATCTATGTTACATGCGATTAAGTTGGCTGTGGAGTTGGTGTAATAGGGTGTGTTTTTGTTGTTGGGTGGGAGTTTTTGTTTTTTACGAAAGATAATGAGAAAAATATGATAGATTTATGGTTGTGCGGGTGTAGGTTATCCTTGATATAACTTACTTAACTGATGAACAATCGATCTATAATATTTTTATTTATGAACCTGGTTTTGGCGGGTGCTTTGGTTTCTTGTACTGGGAAAAGTGAGTCAACTGAGGGAGTGAGCGTGGATGGTGATGTGGGTGGTAATGTGGGTGGTGATGTGGAATTGGTGGGTGTTGGTTCTGTTAAGGGGGGTAAGGATGTGGTAGCGGCTGATGAGAAGATTTCATTTAATCAGCATATACAGCCGATATTATCTGCGAATTGCTATCATTGTCATGGACCGGATAGCGGTACGCGGTTTCCTGAGGATGAGCCTTATCGATTGGATAGGGAGGAGGATGCTTTGGCGGTTCGCGCTAATGGGAAGGCGAATATCATTAAGGGAGATCCTGATGGTTCTTATTTGATACAGCTGATGGAGTCTAAGAACCCGGATGAGGTAATGC
Organism: uncultured Verrucomicrobiales bacterium; assembly: GCA_937934595.1. Classification (GTDB taxonomy): domain Bacteria; phylum Verrucomicrobiota; class Verrucomicrobiia; order Verrucomicrobiales; family Akkermansiaceae; genus Rubritalea. The sequence continues at coordinate 64,165 of CALGZA010000037.1, forward strand.
CTTTGCATCCGACAAGGAGTCCGCATGGAAAGGTGATGGATCCTGCTGATATAGCATTGGTAAGGCGATGGGTTAAGGAGGGTGCGGTTTTTGAGAAGCACTGGGCCTATATACAGCCTAAGAAAGTGGAATTACCTGAGGTGGAGCAGACTGACTGGGTCCGCAAGCCTGTGGATCATTTTATATTGGCGAAGCTTGAGGAGAAGGGGCTTAAGCCGAATGGGGATGAGACCAGAGCGCGGTTGCTGAGGCGTTTGACGTTTGATTTAACTGGTTTACCGCCTAGTGCTGCGGAGACGGAGGGATTTGTCAATGACAAGCGTGATTTGGATGTGGTCTATGAGGAGAAGGTGAATGCGTTGCTGGCTACTGAGGCATACGCTGAGCATTTTAGTAGGCATTGGTTAGACGTGGCTAGATATGGAGATACACATGGGATTCATAATGATAATTATCGTTCGATCTGGCCTTACCGGGACTGGGTTATTAATGCGTTTAGGAGTAATATGAGGTTTGATGAGTTTACAAAAATTCAGATAGCTGGGGATATGATGCCGGATGCGACAGTTCAGCATAAGGTAGCTACTGGGTTTCACCGGTGTATGCCGACGACTGGTGAGGGAGGATCTATAGATGATGAGGTGAATGCGTCATATGCGCAGGAGCGAGTGAATACTACTTTTGCGACTTGGTTGGGTATCACAGCTGGATGTGCGGCTTGCCATGATCATAAGTTTGACGCGATCACGACGAAGGAGAACTATGAGTTTTCTGCGTTTTTCAGGAATACGACGATGCGAGCGATGGATGGAAATAGCGCTACGCATGCGCCCATTGTTAGGATGCCCTTGGCGCCTGAAGAGGTAAGAGAGATCGATACTCAAATGGCTTCTAATACGAAGAAAAAATCTGAGTTGAAAGTTACTGATAATGAATCCTATATAAATTGGCTGAGTGCTGAGCGTGAGAGGCTGGCTAAAGTTTATGAGACTCATTACACCAAGCCAAGTGGACTTGTTGTGAATTTGCCTCTGAGTAAGCGACCAAAGGGGGCAGGTTATCATGCTTTCAAAGCTGTGAAGCGCCTAAGGTGGACAAGGGGCAAGACAGGGACGGCGCCTTATTTTAAGAATGGTAGTTATATTGATCTGGGGCAGGCTGTAGATTTCAATAGTGAGAGTAGTTTTAGTGTGGGAGCTTGGTTTAGGACTCCAAGCGATACTGCTGTGGGTAGTCTTATTTCGAAAATGCACACGAAGGAGGGGAATCGTGGATTTGATATAAGTACTGACAGTGGTAAGGTTACGGTGCAGCTGGTTCACAGTGGTTCTGCTAATGCTTTGAAGGTGACTTCTGTTTCTGCTTTAGCTGCGAATACGTGGAATCATGTGATGCTTACTTATGACGGTAGTAGTAAGGCAAGGGGCTTGAAGCTTTATTTTAATGGGAAGCAAGAGGATTATAGTGTGATGCAAGATTCACTTGATGGAAGTATAGAGACAAGTGCTCCCTTGCTTCTTGGTTCACGTTATCAAGGTGGGCATTTTAAGGATGGTAAGTTACAGAATTTCAAGGTCTATGACAGGGTGTTACTGGATGGAGAGGTGGTTACTGCAGCTGAGGCTGGGGATGCTGAAGCTGAGGCTTATGTGAGGCTGGGGGAATCTAAATTAGTGGATCAGCTACGAGAGGCGTATTTTGATAAGATTCATCCTGAAGCGGTCAAGTTTAACAGACTTAATGCTGAGTTAGCAACTAGGAGGAAGGGGCCGACTTCATTGATAATGGAGGAAAAGAGAGATACGAAGCCGACTGCGCGAGTTTTGGTGCGAGGGGATTACAGTCAGCCAGGTGAAGAGGTTTTGTCTCCTGGTGTGCCTGCTGCGTTTCCACCAATGACTGATGATATGCCGAGGAATCGTCTAGGATTGGCAAAATGGCTTGTGGCTGAGAATAATCCACTGCCTGCTCGGGTTACAGTGAATCGTTATTGGTATTATATTTTTGGATCAGGCATTGTTGATAGTAATAGTGACTTTGGAGTAATGGGGTCACGTCCTACGCATCCTGGGTTATTGGATTGGTTGGCTGTTGATTTTGTGGAGAGTGGTTGGGATTTGCATCATTTACTTAAGCAGATGGTGATGTCCTCAACTTATAGGCAGAGTGCTACTATCACTGAAGAGAAGCTTAGAGAAGATCCGTTAAATAAGTATTACGCGAGGGGGCCGCGCTATCGCTTGGAGGCAGAACAGATTCGGGATATGGCTCTCAAATCATCAGGTTTGCTTAATTCTAAGGTGGGAGGGCCGTCTGTTAAGCCTTATATGCCTGATAATGTATGGGAGGCTGTAGCGATGAAGAGCTCGAATACGAGGCATTACAGGCGGGATAGTGGAGATAGCTTGTATCGTAGGTCAATATATACGTTTATTAAACGGACGGCGGTTCATCCTGCAATGGAGCTTTTGAATGCGCCTACGAGAGAGGAATCCTGTGTGAAGCGAGATTTGACGAATACGCCATTACAGGCGTTTGTTATTATGAATGATCCGCAGTTTGTGGAGAGTTCTCGTCAGTTAGCTGTTTTGGCATTACAGAATGCGGAGAGTGATAAGGATAGGATTAATTATATGTCTATGCGACTAATTTCTAGGGAGATGGATGAGCGAGAGCTTGGATTAGTTAAGGGGACATTGAGTAAGCTGATGGTGAGATTTAAGGATAAGCCAGAGGAGGCTGAGAGGTTTAATAAAGTAGGTCAATCTGTGGCTCCATCTGATATAGATCCGGTGGAATTGGCGAGTTGGAGTATAGTTGCTAATCAGTTGTTGAACCTTGATGAAACATTAAACAAATAAATTTATGAATTATACAGATATTCTTAAGGCTGCGGAATTACAGAATTCGGCACTGACAAGGCGTCAGTTTTTTAGGCAAAATGCGATGGGTCTAGGATCTGTGGCGCTAGCGTCTATGTTGCCGGATCGACTTGAGGGTGCTGGCGGAGGAGAATCACCGATCCCGGGTTTGGCTCATTTTCCAGCTAAAGCGAAGAGGGTTATTTATATATCGTTGATAGGTGCTCCGTCGCAGTTTGAGACTTTTGATTACAAGCCTGATTTACACAAGGAGGCTCATAAAGATATGAAGCAGTTTCTGGTAGATTCTGGAGTGCGTCTGACGACGATGACATCTAAGCAGTCAAAGTTTCCGGTGGCTCCGTCTTTTGTGGATTTTAAGCAGTATGGAGAGGGAGGGACGTGGATTTCTGATTTATTACCGTATACTGCGAAAATGGCTAATGATATTTGCGTGATTAAGTCTATGTATACGGAGGCGATTAATCATGAGCCTGCTAACCAGCTGATTTATACTGGTTCTATGCAGGGAGGTAAGGCTTCTATGGGATCATGGTTGTCATATGGTTTGGGGACTTTGAATAAGGATTTACCGACGTTTTGTGTGCTTCATGCGCAGCATACGAGTCCGACAGCAAACGTGCAGGCGATATCTAACAGGCTGTGGAATTCAGCGTATTTACCTGGGCATCATTCTGGAGTGAATCTCCGGTCATCAGGTGATCCGGTTCTTTACTTAAAGGATGCGCCTGGAGTAGACCGGGCTATGAGGCGAGATATGTTAGATGGTCTTTCTGGTTTGAATCAAAAGATGTTAGAAGAGGTGGGGGATCCGGAAATACAGACAAGGATGCAGCAATATGAGATGGCTTATCGCATGCAGATGTCTGTTCCTGAGCTAACTGATATGAGTCAGGAGACTGAGGCTACGTATTCACTTTATGGTGATGATGCAAAGAAGCCTGGTTCTTTTGCATCCTGTGCACTTATGGCGCGTAGGCTCGCTGAGCGAGGTGTAAGGTTTACTCAAATATTTCATCGTGGCTGGGATGTTCACGGGAATTTACCTAAGGATATGAAGTCGCAGTGTAAGGATATAGACCAGGGTTGTTATGGTTTGATTCAGGATCTTAAGCAGCGAGGTATGTTAGATGATACTCTTGTGGTTTGTGGTGGTGAATTTGGTAGGACTGTTTATTCACAAGGTAGATTGACTAAGACGACCTATGGGAGAGATCATCATCCTAAGGCGTTTTCGTTGTGGGTAGCTGGGGCAGGAGTGAAGGGAGGGATGACTTATGGTGATACCGATAAGTATTCGTTTAACATTACGACGCCCAAGGAAAAGGTTCATGTTAGAGATTTACATGCTACTATATTAGAGCGATGTGGAATAGACTATCATCAGCTAAAATTCAGTTATCAAGGTTTAGAACAGAAACTGACTGGGGTAGAAGAAGCTAAAGTGGTGACTGATATTCTCGACTAGAGAATGGCATCATGCTTGTGGATGAAGATTTAGAATTTTAAGTTGCTTCAGATTAGGTGAGTTATTTGGGTGTTTTAATTGAATGTAGGTTGACACATTAAAATTAATGGTAGGGTTATTTATCATAATAAATGATTTCATTCATTGAATAAAAACAGACTCAATCTCCATTGAAATTATGAATTTTTTACCCCGAAAGTTAAATTATTTTTCGTCACTAGGTGCTGCTCTTTTGGTGTGCGTAGCCTCAAAAGTTTCAGCTGATATTGTTGCTCCGAATGACCCTAACATCCGGTATGTAGGGCGGTTTGATCAGACTGACCCGGCTGCACCGAGGATGTATTGGAGTGGGGCGCATATTCAGGGTTGGTTTGAGGGGACTTCGTTGAGTGTTACTTTGGATTGTGCTACTGGGAATGATTATTTTTATGCTATAGTTAACGATGGTGTGCCGCAGAAGTTAAACCTTGGGCAAGGTGTTCAGACATTGCCGGTGGCTGCTGGGTTGGCTGATGCTGTTCATAAAGTGGAGATCTTTAAAATCACTTCTTTTTATAATGATAATACGGCTTTTAGGGGATTTGTAACAGATGCTGGAAAAGGTATGGCTTTACTGCCACCAGAACCGGCTTTAACGATTCAATTTTATGGTGATTCGATTACTGATGGGCATGGTGTAGAAGCTCCTCCTGGAGGGAATGCTGAGCCTGAATATTTTAATAATTATCTGGCATATGGTGCGGTGGCATCTCGAAATTTAGGCATGCGCTATATGTGTACTGCGGGTACGGGTTTGGCTGTAAAACATCCATGGCCGACTCTTACGAACCGTCCTTATACGATGGATCTGCATTATAATGCTATTAATCCTTATGTTGACCCGGTGGGGGCTAATCTCTGGTCCTATGCGAATGACCGCGCTGATATAGTGGTTGTTAATTTGTTTCAGAACGACTCGTGGGTAAAGCCAACGCCGCATGACGCAGCAACTGCGAATGGGATAAGGGCATCTTACAAATCCTTGATACAGTCATTTAGAGCAGTGCACCCGAATGCTGAGATTATATGTGCACTGGGTAGTATGGATATAGTGAATAATCCTGTGTGGAATGGCTATGTAAATACTGTGGTGCAGGAGCTTGAAGATGAAGGGGATGATAAGATAAAGACTTTAGTGTTTCCGTTTATCAATGCTGGACGTCATCCGATAGTTGCAGAGCAACAGGCTATGGGAGACCAGTTGTCTAACTTCATCAGCGCTACTTATCCTGATTTGTTCACTAGGGATTCAGATGGGGATTCAATAAGTGATGTTAGAGAAGCTCAAATAGGTACTGATCCGAATGATCCGAACTCTATTTTTAAAGCTGTGCTTAGTGAGGATGCTAATGGAGGGTTTATTCTTAGTTGGCCCGCTGTGCATGGTTTGAGCTATCAGGTTGAGCGGAGTAGTGATTTGATTACTTGGACAGTTCATAGGCCGTGGGCTTTGGCTGCTAGTGCGCCTGAAGAAACATTGATTCTTCCTGTTGATGCAAGTTCTGCAAAAGTATTTTACAGGGTTAAAGCGGCAACTGAATAGAGCTATTGGTCTGAGGTTTACGTTTGTAATTCAGTGATCTGTTGATTACTTAATCAGCTATTTAGTGTTGGGCAAACATGTTGACTGTTTTGTGTGGTCTTGGCTGTGGTGGGTTATTGTTTTTTGATGTTTATGTGTTTTGAGTGATTTTTGGTGATGATTAGGTTTGTTTTATGCTCCCCAGGTGAATTTTAATGAGTTGGGGTTTTCTTTGATGATTTCATTTGGAATGGTGATTTTAATGCTTTCTTTGGTTTTAGTGGCTTTGATTTTTATTTTTTTTCCATCATCTTTGAATCCGAATTGAATGCCGAGGCGTCCTCGGGTTCTGATTTTTGGGTCTATTTCACCTATGGTTGAGTTTGTAATGTCAGTGGTTTGTATTTTGATTCCAGTTTTGCCGTTGTTGATTCCGAAGTGTGGGAAGTTAGCAGCTATGTTTGGTCTGTTCTGGAGGTTTAGAGTGATGGATTCTGGCCATTTGTTATTTTTTCGTTTGATGACTGCGGATCCCCAGTTGTAGGGGGTGTTGATAGTGATTTCGTAGTTATCGTTTGTTTTTTTGATGTGTGCAGTGTCTTGGTGGCCGCGGCCACGGCGGCTGATGCTGAGTCTGAATGTTGGGGCGTCATTAGTTTCTATGAATTGGTTGTTTTTCCAGATGGCGTATTCTGATTTTCCTTTGTATGCACGGGCGAGGACGGCGATACTTTTCGAGTCACCTGAGAGTTCGGTGACTTGTTTGTTGAAGATGTTTTCTAGGTTTACGGTTCCGCTGTTGCTTTTTGGTGTGGTGAATCCGTAGAGGCCGATGCCTTCTTTAAGTGCCTCTGGAACGATGCTGGATGCGTCTGCTCCGTTCCAGACTGCGAGGCATGTGATGAGTCTGGTGTGTTTTCCTACCATTGGTTTGGCTTTTTGGATGGCTTTGACGCTTCCTGCTTCGTTCATAAGCCAGTCAGCTTCTTTGTAGATTTTGGAATTAGTGACGTGTGGGTGGAGCATTTTGTTTACAGTGAGCCAGACGATGCAATCTGGGTTAGCTGTTTTAGCTGCTTTACGAATGGCGTCCCAGCATCTTTCTAGGGCTTTACGGCTGTATGCGAGGTCTTCAGCTTTTGATAGTTTGTCTTCTCCTGGGAAGTCTTTTCCCGTGAGTTGTTTGTAGAGTTTTTTCTCGCAATCTAGCCATTTGCCTTTGGTTGATTTTCTGCTGGGCATCCAGAGCCAGTCGACCATGAAGCCGTCCATGCCGGTTTTTTTGACGGCATCGTGTATGGATTTAGAGAAGTATTCTAGGTATTCGTCTGTGTATGGGATGTGGTAGGTAGTTGGGTTACCGTAGCTTAGATCTGGGTGAAGTTTTGCCCAGAGTGGGTTTGATGCTGCGCAGAAGTAGCCGAATACTTTCATATTTTCTTGATGGCCGAGTTTGACGACCTCTGTGAGGAAGTCGTGTTTGAGTCCTGGTTGTTCTGGAGCGAAGCTGTTTTTGTACCAAGCGTATCCGTTGGTGGAGACGGCGAAGGTTTGGATGACGTTTGCGCCCATGGCTTTGTACCAAGCGACGTGTTCTGCTGGGTTTGATGCGGCCCAGTGTCCTGGGTTTGCGAATGGTCTGCGGCGTCTGCTTGTGGGTGCCCAGTTGTAGTCAAGGCAGTAGGCTTTGATTTCTTCTTTGTTGGGTTTTAGGGGGGTGGGTGTTTTGGTTTGTGCTAAAGTAGAAGGGACGATGGATAGTGCGATGAGGCAGGTGTGTATTATTATTTTTGCAGGCGACATGGTTGTATGTTGGTTTTTAGTTATGGGCTGTTGTATGAGGTAGAGTATGATTTTAGTTATTTCTGTCTAGAATTTTCTTTACGTGAGTTAGGTGAGAGTGGGGTAAAAACATGCTTTAGACGAGTAATGTTAATGATCTGTTTTAAGTTGTGTCATGGTGATGTTTTCGTTATTTTGTTTTTTAAATATGAAATTAAAACCTTTATTTACTCTTTCTCTTCCTGCTGTTTCTGCACTGCTTTTGTCTATTTATCTGATAGGTGCGACTGGCGATACTGGAGGGACTGGTGTTTCATTGTTATGGGGTGAGAACGGGGAGTTACATGATTCTTATTCTAGGTTGCCAGATTTTTCTCATGCAGGCTATAAATTTGGAGAAAGTTCTGTTCCTGATTTTCCTGTTGTAGCTAATGTGATGGATTTTGGAGCAGTGGGTGATGGCGTGACTGATGATGCCCCTGCTATTAGGGCTGCAATTAATGCGACTCAGAATGGGGCACTTTTTGTCCCGGCTGGGCGCTACATGCTAGGTAGTCCTATCATTATTAGAAATAAAGAGAACTTTGTTCTGAGAGGAGCAGGAGAGGGGCTAACTACTTTTTATATGCCTCAATCTATGACAGAGGTGGGTTCAAGCAAATATGCTTATTTTTTGGGGACGTCTGGTGCTGTGACGAGTGCGCGTTTGGGGGCCGTGGCGTTGAATGCAAATAGGGGTGATAGAATTTTGACACTGGATTCTGCGCCGGCGGTTAGTCCTGGGGATTTGGTGAATTTAAAATCTGGAAATCACCCTGATCTTGGGCGAAATATTTCAGGAGGTGTAAATTTATCAGCGACTACGGCATCGATGAGTCATTTTGTGAATACATTGTTACGAGTGACTGCGGTTAATGGGAATACAATAACGTTTGCCAATCCTTTACGAACGGATGTGCGACCTGAGTGGGGTTTTGAGTTATTTACTTATTCGACTAGTGTTAAGAATGTGGGTTTTGAGGATTTCACTTGTGAAATGCTAGGGACGCCGAAGCCTGTTCATCTTCAAGAATTAGGATTTAATGGTGTGGGTCTGAGTAATTCTTTATTTGGTTGGGTGCGCAGAGTTACGGTGATAGATGCTGATAATGGTATTGGCTTAGGAGGGGCTAGGTTTTGTGAGGTGTCTGATGTTACTTTGAAAGCGGTCAAGAGGCAGCCTTCTGTTGGGAATACTGGTCACCACGGTCTGTCTTGTTCGTCTTGGGCTCAGGGGAACTTGTTTACTCGTTTTAAGATAGAGACGCCTATTAGGCATTCGATTACAGTGAGCGCTTTTCCTCATGGTAATGTTTTTTCAAATGGTGAAATAGTAAGAGCCGCTTTTGATCATCATGGTAATTTACCTTATGAAAATTTGTTTAGTAATATTTATACTGATAGTTTTAGTCTTTTATATAATTCTGGAGGGAATAGTAATTCGCCGAATTCAGGGGCTCGTACTACGTTGTGGAACGTCACTTCGGATCCTGGAGTGAATGCGCCTGGGTTGCCGGGCTGGGGGCAGATGAATGTGATAGGAGTTCCTGGATATAGTGCTGCTATGAGTGCGAGCGGTCAATGGGTAGAGCCTATTGCAGATATAACACCACTTGATTTGCATCAGGCACAGAGGGCTAAGAGGCTGGGGCTACCTACAATAGAGCGACCTGAGGCTGTCCTTATAGCGGATAAGGTGGGAGGTAGAGCTCCTTTGGTAGTGAATTTTGACGGCTCAGAGTCTCGAGCTTTTGGTGGATCCGTGGTGTCATATTTATGGGATTTTGGAGATGGGGCAACTGCAACAGGTGCTAATGTTACTCACACATTTGGCAGTGGTAGTTATGAGGTGTGCCTGCGTGTGATTAGTGATACTGGTGCGGCGGACACACAGACGATGGTTATAAACACAGGAGAGTCCATTAGTCTCCAGGCTGAGGATGCTAATTTGACGGCTGCTCTAATAGAGAGCGCGCATGCTGGCTTTAATGGTACAGGGTTTGTAAATAATGGTCCCAGTGGGAGCTCGATAGAGTGGGTTAACGTGGATGGAGGACGAGGTGGTGATGTGGAGTTGAAGATCCGCTATGCTTTGGGCAACTCAGCCAGGCAGGCTATGTTAGTGATTAATGGGGTGGCTGAGACTATTATTTTTGATAATTCTGGTGGTTGGGCGACTTGGGTTGAATTACCTGTTACTGTGAGTCTAAATGAGGGTGCAACTAATACGATACGTATTGAGACGACTGGAGCGGATTCAGGCAATATTGATCAGATTAGTTTACCAACCAATGATTTATCTGCTGTTACTCTACAGGCTGAGGATGCTACGCTAGTTGCTGCCTCGATGCAAACTAATGCCAGTGGTTATAATGGTAGTGCGTTTATTAATTTAGGTCCGACTGGGAGTTCTATTGAGTGGTCTGGTGTTGATGGAGGTGATGGTGGTGATACTACGATACAGTTTCGTTATTCCTTGGGAAGTCTGAGTCCTAGGGCAGTGAGGTTAACGGTGAATGGTCTGGTAAAAAATATTTCATTTACTGACACGGGGTCATGGTCTAACTGGGTGAATTTAGATGTTCCTGTAGTGCTTTTACAGGGTGGGAATAATAGGATTAAGGTAGAGACTATTGGTCAAGATTCGGGTAATATTGATCAATTGACGGTATTGAGTCCATCTAGTGAGCTAGAAGGGTATTCTTTTTGGCAATCTGTACAAGATTGGAATAGTGTGTCTAATAATTTGCAGGGGCCCAATGATGATGCTGATAATGATGGGATTTCTAATTCTTTGGAACGTATTTTAGGTACTTCTCCAACATTAGCTGAAGTTAAGAATCCTATTCATTTTGATATGGATGGAGGTTTTATATCGTTAAGTTATACGAAAGTTTCTCACCAATTTATTTCTCAGCTTCAGTATACAGAAGATCTTGAGGCTTGGAGTGAGGTGCCGAATAGTAAAGAGCTTTTTAATGCAAATACGGGTAAATATTTCTATAAATCTGCAGTGGATCAGAATGCACGGCGGAAGTTCTATAGAATACATTTTATCGAGTAAGGGAGCTAGTGTATTTATTTGTAGTAATTTACTTTGATTATTGGGGGTGATTTTTTGCGGCGGTAGAAGTTGAATTGCTTCTTGTGTCATTGCGTTGATGTGTCGTAGCTTTTTGTTTGTGAATGATGAGAAAGATGGATGTAAGGTTCAGGAGGAGGTTCCAAGTCCTTGTGTAGGGGCTTGCTCTCTGGATGGTGGTGGTGTTTGTATTGGGTGTTTCCGTTCTATGGATGAGATTACTGGTTGGCAGTATCGGTCAGAGTTGCAGAAGTTAGCGATTATTAAGAGGTGTGAGGAGAGGAAGTCTGTGATTTAGTGTGGTGGAGGTTGAAGGGGGTGTTGTTTGAGTGGTGGAGGTTTTTCGATAGAGTTTGGTATATTTGTATTCCAATTTTGGCTATACATGTCAGTGTGTTTACATGAAATTTTTCTTTATCTGTTTGTTCTCATTGTTCCAGATTTCGGCGTTGATTTCTTATGGTGATGAGCATGGTGATTTTAAGCCTATGTTTAATGGTAAGGATTTGAGTGGATGGAAGACGAGTGGGAACTGGGTGGTGGATGAGGGGAATGTGGTGACTTTGAAGCCAAGAGATGGTGAGAGTGGGTGGAAGCGGTATGGGGATTATTTAAGGACGCTGAAGAAGTATGGGGACTTTGTATTGGACTTAGAGTTTAAGATTAATAAGGGGGGTAATTCTGGTGTGTTTATGAGGGTGGGAGATGAGAAGGATCATGTGGAGTCTGGTTTTGAGGTGCAGATACTGGATACTTATGGGAAGAAGGATGTGGGTCATCATGATGGAGGTGGGATTATTAGGACGAGTGGGCCTTCTAAGAATATGATGAAGCCTGCGGGGGAGTGGAATCGGTATACGATTACTTTGGTTGGGAGTCGTATTAAGGTGGTTCTGAATGGTGAGGAGATCCAGGATGTGGATCTGAGTAGGACGGAGATGAGGGGGCGTCCGCTGAGTGGTTATATTAGTTTTCAGGATGAGGCGAAGCGGGTCTGGTATCGTAATGTGAGGATTAAGGAGTTACCTGTGATGGGGAAGGTGGAGGAGAAGGTTGAGTTCGATAGCTTGGCTGAGAAGTATAGGGTTCCTGAGAATTTTAAGGTGAGGGAGTTTGCGGGGAATTCTTTGATAAATAATCCGCTGGCTTTGACGATAGGGGCTAAGAATGAGGTATATCTTGCTGAGGTGTGGAGGTTTCAAAGGGGAGTGGAGGATACGCGTCAGCATAATTACTGGATGGAGGATGAGGTGAGGATCATGAATATGGGGGATAAGTTGGCGATGTTTGAGAAGTGGACTAAGGCGGGGAAGTTTAAGCCTGGGCATTTTTCAGAGTATTCTGACCGAGTGGTGCGTCTTCATGATAAGGATGGTGATGGGGTGGCTGATAAGGTGAGTGAGTATGCGAGTGGATTTAATGATCCTCAGGATGGGATAGGGTCTAGTATTTTAACGGGTGGTGATGGTTCTCTTTATTATACGAATATTCCTCATGTATGGAAGTTAAAGGATGCTGATGGGGATGGTGTGGCTGAGAAGCGGGAGAAGATAGTGTCTGGTTTTGGTTTGAGGATGGGAGTGAGTGGTCATGACTTGCATGGGTTAGTGTGGGGTAATGATGGCAGGCTTTATTTTTCTAATGGTGATAGGGGCTATGATATAGTGAGTAAGGATGGGAAGAAGTTTTATTCTGCTGAGGAGGGGGCGGTTTTTCGCTGTGAGCCGGATGGATCTGGGTTAGAGATTTTCACGCGTGGGAACCGGAATCCTCAGGATTTGGAGTTTGATGAGTTTGGTAATCTTTATACGGTTGATAATAACCGTGGTTATGGGGATAGGTCACGTTTGTGCTATTTGGTAGAAGGTGGTCAGTATGGGTGGAACTCTGGTTATGAGAATATTGTTCAATTCAGGTGGGCGCTGAAGTTGAATAAACGTATGGGGCCGAGGTATGATGATCCATGGGTGCATGAGGGGGCATGGCGGCCTAAGTTTACAGGTCAGCCGGATTTTTGTATTCCTTCTGTAGCTCATATTGATGGTGGATCAGCTGGGTTGTTATTTAATTCTGGTTTGGGGTTAGGCGATAAGTATAAGGATAGTTTTATTTTTGCTGCTTGTACGCAGGGTGTTTATTCATTTAGGGTGAAGCGCGATGGAGCGGGTGTGAGTGCATCTAGGATTCATCGTATTTGGGAGGGTGGATATTTGGTTGATGCTGAGTTATCTCATGATAGTGCGTTGTATATCGTGGATTATGTGACTACGCAGAATACGCCTAAGGGTGAGAACAAGGGTGCTGTTTTTTCGGTAGTGGATGAGAAGGCGAGGAAGAAGGCTAGTGTGGTGGAGGCGGCTGAGGTGCTATCTGGTGATGTGAGGGGTTATGGGATGGATGTTTTGGTAAGGTTATTAGGTCATGTTGACCGCCGGGTGAGGTTAAAGGTTCAGTTTGAGTTAGTGCGACGTGGGGGGGTGCGTGTTCTGGCGGGTGTGGCGGAGGACAGGAGTGCTTCATTGATGGCACGGTTGCATGCTGTATGGGGTTTAGGGCAGTTGAGTAGGAGAGATGTTAAGGTGAATGAGGTTTTGAGGAAGATGTTATCTGATGGTAGGGAAGAGGTGGTGAGTCAGGCGGTGAAGGTGATAGGTGAGTCTTATGATGCAGAGTCTTATGATGCGTTGTTGAAGCTAGTGGATCATCGTTCTAGGCGTGTGATTTCATTTTTAGCGCCTGCTTTAGCTAAGTGTGGTGGGAGGAAGAGTTTGTCAGTTCTGGGGATGTTGGCTGATAGGTATGGCTTAGGGGATGCGTTTTTGAGGAATGCGGTTGTAACTGGGATGGATTATGCTGGTGATGCGGATGGGCTTTTGGCTGTGGCTGGTGAGGGTAGTGAGGGTCTTAGGCTGTGTTCCTTGCTGGCTTTGTTGCGGATGGAAGATGCTCGTTGTGTGGTTTTTTTGAGTGATGCATCTGAACGTATTCAGCATGCTGCTGTGCGGGGAATCTACCGGCATAATATAGGAGGAGCTGTGAAGGCGCTGGCTGAGTATGCGAAGGTGTATGTTGAGGGGGCGACTGGTGTGAGTGAGTCTGTGATAGCTCGTTCGATTCAGTCTAATTTCCGTTTAGGTGATATGGCGTCTGCGAAGCGTATTATGGCGATGGCGCTGAATAAGGAGCTTTCGATGAAGGTTCGTTTGATATGTTTGTATGAGTTGACTCGGTGGAATGAGAGGCATGATTTGGTGCCGGTGGATCCTGTGGCTGGTCAGGTGCGGGGTATTTCTGATAAGCGGGTTTCTACGAGGGCTATGGTTTTGAGCGTTCTTGATGAAATGGGTAAGGAGAGTCATAAGGATTTGGATTATCATTTAGTGACATTAGGTGCTGCTTATGGGCTTGAGGTTGATAATAGTAGGTTGGCTGTTTTGGCGTTGAATGTAAGGACTCCAGTTGCAGACAGGGTGAAGTATTTTGAGTCAATTAGTGATAAGGCAATTCGAGATAGGGTGAGGGAGAAGTTTCTTGATGATAGGGAGCGGTTGATAGTGAAGAGCGGTTTGTCTGATTTGTTATCATCAGATCTGGATAGGGGGTTGAAGTATGGTCGTGGCAGGATAGAGGGGGGTAAGAATTTACAGGGAGTTTATGCGGCTTTGGGTGATCTTAAGGATGAAGGGTCCTTGGGTTTGATATTATTGGGTGCAGAGAGTTTGCTAAGGGGTAAGCATGAGCAGGTGAGTGCTTTAGATTTGGTTAGTGCTTTGGAGATGAGGTCTGAGAAGGAGGCGAAAGATGTGTTATTGAAGTATGAGAGGAGCTTTCCTGCGGATGATACTTTGCGGTTGTATAGGCATACGATGGTGGGTGGTAATGTGAGTGTGGGCAAGCAGTTGGTTAAAGCTGGTAAGGGTCAGTGCAAGGTGTGCCATAGCTTCTGGCCAGCTGGGTCAAAGAAAGTGGGGCCTAATTTGGCTAGTATTGGTAAGCAGGAGAGGTCGACGAATGAGTATCTGCTGCGGTCGTTGATTGAGCCTAGTGATTATGTGGTGAAGGGGTATGGCGATGCTAAGGTTTCTGCGATGCCTAGTATGAAGAAGTTGCTTACGAAGAGTGAGATGCGGGATATTATTGCTTATTTGAAGACGCTGAAGAAGAGGTAGCCTAAGGGAGGTGAATGCTGTGAAATGTTGGGTTATGGGTAAGAGGGCTGGTAAATTGTCTGGTTTCTGAGCCAAATATTAGGGGTGGTGGGGATTTGCAGAGGGTAATAAATTTTCTTTTGGTGTAAATGATGGCTTTACAAGTCGCCAGATTGCTATCATGTTCCCGAACTTATGACGATTTTAGCAGAAACAAGCGGATGGGGTACGACTATTGAGAATGTTCTTCTCGTGGTTCACGTAGTAGTATGCGTGCTTTTGTGTTTGGTGGTTCTCATGCAACGACCTAAGCAAGAGGGTCTGGGTGCAGCTTTTGGAGGTGGTATGACTGATCAAGCTTTTGGTGCAAGGACGACTGATGTTTTGCAGAAGGGCACCGTGTATCTTGCTGTGGTTCTTTTTTTAGTGACTTTGATTTTATCTATCTTGGTGGGTAGTAGGTCTAATGCAGTTACTATCGATACAGAGCAGGAGAGTGACAAGGTGGCTCAAGTGGATAGTGCTGCAGGTGAGGCTGAGGAAATGTTGAGTGGATTTGGTGCTGATTCTATTAAAGAGAAGGTAGATGAGCTGGTTGCGGAAAAAGCTAAAGATGCAGAGGATGCAGCGGCTAAGGCTTCCGAGGAGGTTGTTCCTGAAGCGCCTGTAGTTCCTGAAGCGCCTGAAGCGCCTACTACTCCTGTTGAACCGGTAGTTCCTGCTGATCCTGAGACGCCAGCAGTTCCTGTTGTGCCAGCTAAGCCTGCGGTAACGGCTCCTGTGACTCCTGCGGCACCGGTTGTTCCTGAGAATTAATTGATTTTTTATTGGTCTTTAGATGATGGCCAAGGACGAGCAAGCACCAGTATGGGCAAGAGGGGATGCATTTCCTGAAAAGCCAGCATCTGGTGTTTTTGGTGTCTATGGGTTTGTGGATGCGAAAGGTAAGGAGACTGGAGCTGATAGTTTTGAGGATTTGTCAGCGAAGGTGGAGAGGTCGCGTGCTGGAGTGGATCTGATATGGACGCCGGACAGTGAAACGCTTATGGCTCCTGAGGAGTTGCCTGAGTTAAGGGGGGTGTTGTGGAAGCGGCGAAGTGACTGGGCTAGGGTGGATGTGGAGAATGGTAAGCGGATGTGTTTGTTGTTTGGGGCTGTTATTTTGTGGTATTTGTATGCTGGTTATCGGAATAATGGAGGTGATATGGTGCGGATGTTTTTATCTCCATCATTGGGGGTGAGTGGGGTTCTGTTGTTGATGTTTGGTTTGTTGCCACTTTATGAGGGGTGGAAAACGTTACGTAAGGGGATGCCTGTGAGTGATTCAGAGTGGGTGTCCGAGGTAGAGGAGTCTCGTTTTGATAGCTGGCTGTCTAGACAGCGTGTGCCTGCTACTTTTTTTCTTATAGGGGTGATGGTTGTGTCTGGGGTGATGCAGTTATTTTTGGAGAGGGGTGTGAACTGGTCTGGATTGAGTGTGGAGAGGGCTGGGCTTTTGAAGGGTGAGGGGGTAGAGCGTTGGAGGTTTTTGACTGCGCCTTTGTTGCACGGGAATTTGTTACACTGGGTGATGAATGCAGCGGGGCTTTTGTTTTTAGGGCGCAGGGTAGAACTGTTGGCGCGATGGCCGCATGTGATCATAGTTATGTTTGGTGCTGCGTTGGTAGGAGGGTTAGCGACTAGTCATTTTTTGAAGGCTCCGAGTGTGGGTGCTAGTGGCGGGATTATGGGTTTGCTGGGTTTTCTGCTTGTATTTGAGACATTGCACAAGCGGTTGGTGCCTAAGTCTTCTAGAAGGAGGTTGTTGGCAGGGGTGGTTGTTACGGCGCTGATGGGGGTGTTAGGCTTTCAGTTTATTGATAATGCTGCGCATGGGGGAGGTTTGTTGGCGGGGATGTTATATGCTTTGATTGGTTTTCCTTTGTCTAAGTCACCTGCGAGGCCTGCGATTTTGAAGCAGGATCGTTGGATTGCAATTTTGATGGGTTTGGTTATTGTTGGGGGGGTGGTG
>CALGZA010000038.1 GCA_937934595.1 uncultured Verrucomicrobiales bacterium
AAAACAACAGAGACACAACGCAACGACAGCAAGCTTTGCTGAGTCATCGATGCTGTTTTTTGGCGCTTGGCGCGCGAAGCATTTTTAAGGTTAAGTAAATTAAACGAACACATAATAATTTTGGTCTGGCGCTGTGTTTCACAAAACCGCTTTTTTTGCAAGCAAATTAAGTAAAATTTAAATCATTCCCGCTTCAAAAACTCCCACAAAAAACAACATGATACTGTAAAAAAACAAGTTACACGTTTGTAAAAAATTACAGAAAATAACCGATAACAACAGCTAAAACATGCATATGCCATCAAAAAAGGAAATCTATGCACAAACTCGTAATAAAAAAGAGACGCCTAGGCTATTTTTGAAATGCCTAACTATAACGTAGCAAGGGTTTATGAGGAACAAGTGAAGATACATCACACATTCCGCACTTGTTAAATTAAAAGACATCATTAATTTAAGCAACTCTAAATAAACAGATTACATATAACACAAAATAAATAACTTGTACTTTTTTTAGGAGAGCCCATTATTGAGGCATGACAAATCCTCACTTCTCACCTCACAAGTATGTAAATGACTAAATATTTTATCCTAGCTGTTTGGAGATTATAGCTCTTCATTAATTCTATGCCTTAGGATGTTTATTTTAGTCATTTCATTTTTGAAAAAATATACAGATTTAAAGAAGTCGTCACCTATGATGACACATCATAAATAAAACATAAAATATATACCTATCCAAAGACCAATATCATTTTAGAGCCAATTTCTTCAGTAAAACTCCCCAAAAAATGCATGATTACAAACTTCATGCTCGTAAAAATATAACCTACTTATTAAAAAAGATACCATGCACTCGAAACTGATTCTCCAAATCGCAAAACTCAGCATAACGCTTTGCTCATTATCCCTCTGCGCATCTGCTGTCCCAGAAGCAACTCCAAAGAAGATTGAAGGCACCGCAAACCCAAATGCTCTCGAAATAGTAAATCCTGAAAAAGCCCTACTCTCCACCATCAAGTTCCCTAAAGGCATGGTAGCCAGCCTCTTCGCTAAAGAACCCTTCGTCATGAACCCCACAGCCATATCACTAGACGAACAAAATCGCCTATATATCGCTGAAACCCACCGCTTCGGCAGAGGCATCGAAGACAACAGAAGAAACGGACACTGGGTACCAGACGACTATGCTCTTACATCCACCGCTGAGAGACTCGCTATGTATAAAAAATACGAGGACAAAAAACCCCTATCTCATTTCACAGAATACTCAGAAAAAATCCGCGTGGTCGAAGACCAGAACGGTGATGGAAAAGCTGACAACTTCAAAATATTTGCAGACGGATTCAATAACCCACTCGACGGCACAGCTGCAGGTATCATGGCCCTCGATGGCAAAATCTACTTCGCATGCATCCCACACATCTGGCAACTTGAAGACAAAAACGGAGATCTCATCGCTGATAACAAAAAATCACTCCAAGAAGGATACGGAATAAGCGTAAGCCTGAGTGGCCATGACCTTAACGGATTCGCTATCGGTCCAGATAATCGCATCTACTTCACCATCGGAGACCGAGGATACAACCTCAAAACTAAAGAAAAACGCCACCTCTACGCACAATACGAAGGCGCAGCCTTCCGCATGGAGAGAGACGGCAGTAACCTCGAAGTCGTCCACTCAGGACTCAGAAACCCAAAAGAAATCGCTTTCGACCAATTCGGAAATGCATTCTCTGTCGATAACAACGCTGACCTAGGTGACAAGGCTCGCGTCGTAGACATCATTGAAGGAGCATTTTCAGGTTGGCACAGAGGCCACCAAGCATTCCCATATTTCACTAACATCATAAAAGGATCTAAACGTAACAAAACTCCATGGATGGAAGAAGAGCAATGGGACCACAACAGCAACCTCAGACCAAGAGCCATACTCAGACCCTCCGGATTCGTTTCAAAAGGACCATCAGGTCTAGCATACAACCCAGGAACTGGCCTCGCTAAAAAATGGGATAACCACTTCTTCGTTTGCGACTACGTCGGTGCGGGTAGTTCTGTCATCGGCTTTCGCATGGAACCAGACGGCGCAGGATTCAAAGTAGAAAGAGTCGAAAACTTCATCTCAGGATTCCTAAACACAGACATCGAATTCGGCTACGACGGTAAAACCTATGTCTCCGACTACGTCGGCAGCTGGCCCACCTATGAATTCGGAAACATCTTTACCTTCCACGACCCAAAAGAAACAGCCAAGCCAGAAACAAAACAAGTGCGCTCACTATTCGCAAATGGTTTCAACAAACTATCCCCAGAAAAACTCGCTAAACTCCTGCGCCATCCAGACATGCGTGTTCGCCTCCGCTCCCAGTTCACACTCGCAGAAACACCATCAAACAGAGACCTGCTCATCGCAGCCACTAAAGATAACGAACCCCTCACCACTCGCCTCCATGGCGTCTGGGGACTAGGCAACCTAGCTCGCCTTAAAAAAGACACCGCGTCTGCACAAGCTCTCATCATGCTCTGCTCAAGCTCTAACCCACAAGTCCGAGGCCAAGCAGTCAAAGCCCTAGGCAGCTCAGGTCACAAAGCAGGAATAACCACCGCCATTACTCTTCTCAATGACTCTAACCCCAGAACACGCATGCTCGCAGCCATCGCCACTGGCAAGCTTGGCGATAAAACGCACATCCCCGCTCTCATGAACCTCATCAAGGCAAATAACGATCAAGACGAATACCTAAGACACGGAGCCATCCAAGGTATGATCAGCATAAACGAACCAGACGCTGTCTTTGCATTTGCTAAAAATAAATCCACAGCCATACGCAGAGCAGTCACCCTAGCCCTTCGCCGCTTCAAAGACGCTCGCATAGGCACTATGCTCAATGACACAGAACTATCCATAGCCGTCGAAGCCGTCCAAGCTATCAATGACAACTACATCACAGACGCATACCAACACCTAGCAAAAGCCACTCACCTCATAGGAAAATCCACATGGATGGTTGATCTCCGTATCATAAACAGCATGATCCGCGCAGGAGGTGACCAAAACATCGAGCGCCTTCTCAAAATAGCAACAGACTCCTCACTCAGTGACGACGCTCGAGCAGAAGCACTCTTCCAAGTTCGTAGATTCGAAAACCCACCACCAGTAGACCCCACTACAGGAAAACACCGCCCTCTCAAAAAAGGACGAGTCATCAGCAAAGACACTCAAGATAAAATCCGCAAAACTTTACTCGTCCTCCTAGAAAAATCAACAGGTGACACCCTCGTGGAAACCATCCGCCTATCTGGAAAATATAAAGTCCAAATATCCGAAGACGCTCTAATCAGTCAGCTCACTGGCTCCAAAAATAACAGTAACATCAGGCTAGCTGCACTCAAAAAACTCGAGTCCCAAAAACTCAAAAACCTACCCCAACTACTTGAAAAAATAACCCAAGACCCCAACCCAACCATGCGCAGATCAGCTATGATTAGTCTCTCCAGATTAGCACCTAACATAGCATTCCGTATCGTTGAAAAAACACTAGCATCAGGATCTATCCCAGACAAACAAGTAGCAACAAACATACTGCACAATCTCAAACACCCAAAAGCAGCCAGCACACTCCTAAACCTCCTCAAAGATATAAAAAATCAACCCCTAGCCCTTCACCTAAACATTACAGAAGCCGCTATAAAAAGAAAAGAACCCGCACTCACAAAAGAACTCGCCGTCTACGAAGCCAGCATCGATAAAAACGACCCCTTCGCTCCATTCAAAGTCACACTTGAAGGGGGGAATCCCGGCTCAGGCAGACAGATATTCTTCCGTAACAGCTCAGCCAATTGTAAACAATGCCACAAAGTAGGCCACCGCGGAGGTGACGCAGGCCCCAACCTCAAAGGTCTAGGATCAAGACAAAACGCCCACTACATACTAGAATCAATCATAGACCCAAGCGCCAAACTCACACCAGGATACTCATCCATAGCAGTCACCATGAAAGACGGAACCATCGTCTCAGGACTCCTTATGGAAGACACTAAAAAACAAGTCACCATCAGAAACACAGAAACCAAAGAAGACACCATCTGTAAAAAAGAAAACATCAAAACCATGCCTACAGTCATGTCATCCATGCCTCCAATGGGCCAAATTCTCAGCAAAAGCCAAATCCGTGACCTCGTTGCATACCTAACTTCACTCAAAGCAAAATAGTCATCACCCTACAAGACCCACCCCATGCCTACAAAAGCTCAACCACTAATCGAATACCTCCAGCAACTTCAACGAAAAGGAGAAACCCACATCCACCTCGACGAAAATGCCAGAAACGTCCTCAGAGAATTCTACCTCCTCGCCAAAGGCATCAAAACACAAGATAAGCCAGCAGCACAAACAACCTCTGAAACACCTATAACCACCACCCAGCAAATCCTAGCTCAAGGAAACACCCCACAAGAAAAAATCAACTCTCTCACAGTACAAGTCAAGAATCACCCCCTCAGCTCCAACATCAAAACCCTCCGCGATAAACTCGTATTCTCAGGAGGCAACCCAAACGCTGACATCATGTTCATCAGTGGCGCTCCAGGATACTATGAAGAAACAAAAGGTCTCCCATTCGCAGGCCCAGCCGGCCAAAAACTAGACGGCATACTTAAAGCAATGGGTCTTAGCAGAGAACAAATCTACATCACCCACCTCGTCAAGTACCGCCCCTCCATGCCTAACCAAACCACAGCTAACCGCAAACCAACACATGACGAAATAGAAGCATTCGCTCCATTCATCCAAGAAGAAATAAAAGCCATAAACCCTAAAGTAATCGTCGCACTAGGATCAGTCGTAGCAGAACACATCCTAGACACATCTGAACCAACAGATAACCTCAGAGGTAAGTTCCATCACACATCATTCGCCAACGCACCCATCAGAATCACCTACAACCCAAGCTACCTCCTCCAAAACGAAGCCCACTCAGACAAACGAAAAATCTGGGAAGACATGCTCTCCATCATGGAAAAACTCCAAATGCCTATCTCAGATAAACAACAAAACTTCTTCCTCCCCAAAAAATGAAATCAAGCGACGAAAAACCTAACAAAAAAAGGTTCTTAACTCGCAGAAAATTCATCTACGGCGCCATCGGCGCAGCTTGCGGTGACGCCTTCTTCATAGAGCCTAACATTTCACACATCTCAAAAAACCTCCTAAAACTCCCCCACCTCCCCACATCACTTAACAACCTCAAAATCGTCCACCTATCTGACCTTCACTATAAACCAGATAAAGATGAAAACCTGCTGATATCTATCATAGATAAGGTAAACAACATAAAACCTGACCTCATCATTCTAACAGGAGACTACGTCGACCACGACACAACTGGCATCACCCCAATGTTAGAGCACCTCTCACAACTTAAAGCCAACCACGGCATACTCGCATGCATGGGCAACCACGATGGTTGGACCGCATCCGGACAATACTTCAAAAACGCATTCGAAAAACATAACATTCAATTCCTCATCAACCAAAACACAGCCCTAAACATCAATAACGAAACACTCTACATCGCAGCCACAGACTTCATCTGGAACGGAAACCCAAACCCATTACAAACCCTAAAAGGCATTCCCAGCAATGCCCCACTCATCACCATGGTTCACGAGCCTGACTACTTCGATACCATGCTTAAACACAGAGACCACCACCTCCAGCTCTCAGGTCACACCCACGGAGGACAATGCAGAGTCCCCATCATAAATTACGCACCCCGCACCGTCAAATACGGTAAAAAATACATCTATGGGAAATACTCTAGAGAAAATAGCTCAGTCTTCGTCACCAAAGGCACAGGTACCACAGCAATTAGAGTCAGATTCTCATGCCTACCAGAAATCGCACTCCATCACCTCCAAGCCTAACCGCAAACCAAGCAGTAATATAGCCACAACCGCCCACCCCTATCATACACTCGGAGAGAACCCAGCAGCCCATGCACTAATCTGTGAACTAAAGAGCAGCACAGCAGCCAGAACAAAAAACAATATCGCAGTCATTAACTTTATCTTTGATGTATGATTTTTCTGGAAGTTCATCAACGCATTACTCTTCATACCACCCATCGCTAATCCAAAAATGACGATCAACGGCAAAACAAACGCCAAATTATAAATCACCAACATCGTCAACGCATCCTGACTTCCCTCATTAATCTTATAAATAATCGGAGCATAGACCTGACCCGTACAAGCCAGCTCTAACACCGATATAGCTACACCAGATCCAAACGCAGCAAACACATACAAGCCAGATTTAGAGTTCTCTCGGATCACACTTCGTATCTTCTTCTTCAAGAAACTCGGTAACTGCAACGTCATATCCTCAAGCCGCCCCTGTCTCGCTCTCCACCAGTCCCTCAACGACAACACAGCAACCAAAATAGCAAACCCTGCAAAAACATAATTCAATGCATTCCTAACCCACTGATAACTCTCATTCGCAGTCAACCACTCAAGCGCCTTACTAAATAATAACCCAAAAGAAAGATATGATAAAAACACAGCCAAAATGAATGAAAAACCTACAAAAAAGATCTCCTTCGGAGACCTCTTCGCTATCGTCAAATAAGAGAGGAAAAAGATAATCGTCGCAAAAGCACAAGGATTAATCCCATCTAACAAACCACCAGCAATCACAATAGGCAATGTAAGATCCTGAAACGCCTTATCTACCTCCTCCTTAGCCACCGCGATCTCTTCTTCACTCTTAAACGTATACCACGCAGCATCCTCAGGCGTATTCATTGTATTAGAAAAAAGCTTCGCTAAACCCTGAGGATCTATATTCCCTCCTACCAAAAACCCATCAGATGTAAAAACCGCAGGAGCTTTACGTATCTGAGTAGAAGGAACCTCCAGCCTCTTAGACAAATGATTGTTTAACAATATCCCCTCACTCTGATCCACATACTCCCGCCGAATCTCCATCAAAGGAAAATCCTCCCTCATATCATCCAAATAAGACTCCACCTCCAGACACTTCTTACATCCCGCCTTCTCAAAAAACACCACAACCATCTTCTCTCGCTTCGCTACCACAGCATCCTCATCCTCAGGTGTGCTCAAATGCTGTGGTGCCTCACTCGCATCAGAAGCCTTCGCTAAACCAGCAAACGTCGCAAATCCACCACCAGCAGACCGACCATCACTCCCAAAATGCTTAATAATTTTATCATGATACCTCCTGTTGATCTGCTTAAAATCAATATAAGCAAGTAACGACCTTGTCCCCTTTCCCATCCTACGGTAATTCGACTCAACATAATTAGAAAGGCGAGTAACCGCATTAGAAGCCTTACTCTGCCTAGAAATCAAATCCGTAAACTGATCTAAATCAATCACCACAGAATGAGATAACAGCGTAAACAGAGCCTCAAATCGATTAGCAGTAGAAGTATCCTTTGCCGCTATATACACCAAAGCATCCTTTACCTCATTAGATAGCCTCCTTTTATTCTTATTCTGATAATAAGACTGCTCACGCCTTGTCTCAGTATCAGAAAAAATATGATTCCAGCTCGTATCCGCCCTATTATGAGCAGTAGTGATAGCAGCTCTTACATCAGGATGTTTATCATCTAGTAACTTAGCTAGATTCTTCTTATACCAGCTACCATTCATAATTCCAAGTGCTTGCCATGCAGCCCTGCGTATCCAAGGATTCTTATGACCCGTAAATCCAGCTACTAGCTCCTCATCACCCTCCCTTGCGATCTTGCGGAATAATATAATACTCAAAACCCTAAGCCTATCATCCAACTTATCCTTCTTCAGCTGCTTCATACACCACTGGTAAAATATAGATTTCGTTGTTCTACTTCTGGCACTATACTCAGATTGATAAGTATAAGCATCAGCTCCAGTAACCCGTGAACCATCCTTAGTAATAGAATCCAAAACTGCTTTTATCAGCACCTTATTCTTTTCATTAGAGAATGCCGCATTCAGAGCCTTCGAACGTATCTCCTTGGACGGATCTTCAATCAACGCCAGAATAAGAGGCGTGGCCGCCGCCTGCTTAGGATTATAAAGAGATCTAGCCAAACTTGCCCTCTTGCTCACTGGCATACTCTGAACATTCTCCTTGATTAAAGACAAGCCACTCGCCTCCCCAGCTTTAATAAGTGACAAAGCTAACTTAAATGAGCGCTCAGAGCCCATATCATCCTCTGCCATTTTAACCACAGTTGCCACTAGTGCTCTATGCCCTCCTTTGGCTTCTGTCTTAAGACCAAGTTCCGCAACACTATCCGCAACCAAAGGTTTACCCCCAGGAGACAAAAAAGCTGCATAAAGAGGATCTAATGATGTACCCCTTGCAATAGCCCCACCAGAACCATCCCCCACAATAGCTCTCAACCTAGAATCCGTTCTTTTATTAACAGGCAAATCCAACGTACTAAGCACAGCAGCTATCTTATCAGCGTTGCCAGAATTAAGAGCATCATTAAGCACATTCGATACCGAACTATGCTTCAAATGCCTATCATTACTTGCTAAAAGCCTCAAAGCAGCACAAGCAATATCCATATTTTCGTTTGTAGCAAAACTAGACAAAACTGATAAATGAATCAGCTTACTACTGTTAAATGATTTCAATGAAGATATGATAGTATCCGGATCTCGAGTCCTCAAATGTGCCAAAAGCGGTTCAGGTAAACTACCCTTCATCGTTATCAGCGCTTTCGCCAAAGACCCAACCATCGCATCATTCTCCATAAATAACCTTTCAAGAGTCTTCTCAGCATCCTTAAGCTTCATAGCAACCGCAGCTTTAATTGCATGATGCCTAACAAACTCATCCTCATCTGTATTAAGTAGACGCACCACCTCACTCGCAGAATCTCTTACCTTTAAACTCTCTACATACTCCAGTGCCGCCACCCTCACGCGCCATCTATTATCACCTAAAAGTCGCACTATCTTTAGCGAATTTGCATCAGCCTTTTTTCCAAGAAGCGGATTACCCATAGACATCCCTGAGTAATCTGTTCGGCTACCACCAGATAACTTCTTAATAGCCGCAATAGCAGATATAACCAAATCCTCATCATCATGATCTAAATATGACTGAATAATCTTTAAAGACACATCACCACCAATATCCTTCAAATTCTCTATCGCTACATGAATCACATTAATGTCTTTTTCACGGCTTAATTGATCAGATATAAAAGGCAATGCCTGCTTCCCACCCACAGTCAAAACAGCATCAATAGCCGTCTCTCTTATCAAAGCATCTGCATCATCCACAAAATCTCGAATAATTGGAATAGTAATCATTCCCAGCTTCTTTAAACTAGCTAATGCAGCTAACTGCTGATCCCTATTCCCCTTAATCAGCTCTCTTGATAACCTACTCGCCCCCGTGCGCGTTGCCTTAATCAAGACCAGCTCATACTGCGCTTGCTTCAGTTGAGACAACTTCATCCTCGGCAAAGTCGGATGATTCACAATAAACTGCTGAATAGAAGCCACCACACTAAAATTATCTCCCTCTAACATTCTAATAGCCCGGGATACCCTAGCTCTATCATCGGACAAGAGCTGTTGTATATACCCCTGTATCTTCTCCTCACTTAACTTCCCCGGTTTCTGATCACTTACTTCCACATCACTAGAAGCCCACTCACCCCACATTCTTAAAGGCTCAGTGTTATCTACTCCCTTTGCACCTATCCATGGATTAAAACCATGATCTCCCCCAGCAGCATCCTCTAACAACTCTATCGCACCTAACCTAACTGATAACTTCTCATGATTAAGTAAAGCAACCAATCCCTTCTTGGGAAACACCCTTAACTTGCGAATAGCATCCTGAATCTTAGGCCGTAATTTTAAGTCAGCAAGACCAACCATAGCCTCCGCCCACTGCTCCTCAGTCGCACCACCTCCTCGAATTGAAGATAGATAATCTGGACTACTCTGTCCACGCGCCTCACTCAGACACAAGCTACAGATCAAACTAGTAATTAGGAAAATTCGACTCACAATATAACGATGTTCTAGGTTTCTATCTTCTCTTCTACTAATGAAGTAACGCGTAAGCTAATATATTTGCATTGATTCGGACCGAATCTTTTATCTCATCACCACCTCAACAACAACAACCCTCCGTATGTGATGTATCATTCAAACCATCAGGTGTATAACAAACAACCAACTTCCCATTCTTAGTTATACCCTGTAACTTTGTAGACTTACCACTCTTACACTTAAGCTCTTTAACAGTAAAAATAGTCTTAAACAACGCATGATCCTTCTTTAGATCAGACAATCTGTCTTTACGGTATATTCTCTTTATCTCACGCTCAAATGCAGCAGCCCAGTCTTTATCTGAACATGATGGAGAAGCCAAAAGAAACCCTCCATTATCAAGATACTTCTTTAAGTTCACTCGCTCCTTAGAAGTAAGTGAAAAATCACCCTCTCCCGTCATAATAACAAAAGGAAATTTAAACAACTCATCAGAAGACATCTTCACCGCCTTGAATCTTCGCTCAGTTGACACACTAGTCTTCTGCTGAACAGTCGTCAGAAACTCATCACTAAAACATTCTGAGGTCTTCGTACCTGCATATATCAAGTTGCCACATTGAACCGCTCCCTCCTTCGCTCTCACCTCGCCCACTAACATCAGCAGACTTAACATAACCAACTTCATTATTTTATCTCTCATAATTTATTTTTCTTTTGTTAATATTATTCCCCATTCTCATTATCACTCTCACTGTAAAACCGCTTAACTGCTTCCTTATATTTATCAGGAACGTTCGTTCTAAATGCCTGTGATGTATTAGACTCACGCTTCTTAGCTGACTCAATAGAGTTCTTATCAGAAACTTTAGGTGTATTCCCAGCACCCCTACCTGAACCACCTCCAGATCCTCCACCTCTTCCAAAACCTCCACCATTACGACCAAGCTTATTACGCTTTGGGCCAAACATCGGTATATTTCTATTCCTCATTAACTTCCCACCACCCTGGCCATTACCCATACCCATACCTCTACCCTGCCCTTTGCCTTTTTCTCCCTCACCCTTACCCTCTCCCTCATCTCCATGCTGCTTCATCAATGCGTCCAATATCTGCCTCTTGTTTTGATCATTAGGCTTATCTTCCTCATCATTTCTCAATAACTTAGCAAACTCATTGTCGTTCATCTCAATGAGCTCCTTCATAAGCTTATAAGCCAAGAAAGCATTCGTTGCTGCATCATGTGACTTACCCACCTCAGCAGACTTCGTTACAGCCTCCATCGCATCAGGAATATTAAGCTGATGAAACGCATCTAGCCAAACTCCACAATCAGCCTGCAGCTCTAAATCCTGGTTATCTAACCCTGCTGCCGCTGCTTTTAAATCATTAGCAAATTTCAACAACTGTCCCTTATTCTTACGCTGTGCCTCACCCAGTGCTTTAACCTGTGGCGCATTACGCCTCTCTCCCATCTGTATTTCCCTCACTATCTTACTAATCCGCTCAGCTATCGAAAGCTGATTCCTATGTAGTTTCAAATAAATTGCAGCCTGCTCTGCAACAGCTGCCCATTTCTGTATATCCTCTGCCTCTTCCTCCAGCTCTTCAATCTCCTTCAGTGAAGCCCCTAAACGAGCTAACATCTCTCGTATAGATTCCTCTATCTCAACCTCTCCACTACCAATTGTAAAATCCACTAGCTGATTAATGTTATTGATCAGCTTCACACTCACCCTTTCTGCCTCCTCAGCAAGATCAGCCTCTTTACTATAAGCATTAAACTCCTCAGCTAACTTCAAAGCAGCCTCATAAGACGCTTCATGCACCTTTTTCGCAACATCTCGCTCCACCAAAAACGCCTGCATATCATTCTCCTGATATACCTTATCCAGAGCTTTTAATGAACCTATCGCATCCCGCACAGCACCACTCAAAATACCAAAACGTAAATTAAAATCCCTCCAGTCGGAAGCAACCCTGATGCGCTCAGCATAGTCCTCATCTGAGATAATCTGCACCTTCACTACATCAGATGTAGCTATACCCAACAACGAGGGATTATTATCACTCGCCTCAAGATAAAACTCTAATATCTGATCCACCTCCACACCTATCTCCCTAAGATCTATCTCCTTCTCAAAATCATACACATCCTTACTTACCTCACTAGCTAGCTCACTCGCTCTATCTCTATACCCCACCAAATTACGAACTAAATGAACAGAATCCACCTCAAAATCATCTTCAACATTACCCGCCAAAGGTAGCTTAGTATTAGGTGTCGCTAATACAAAACGTCCCGGTGAACTCAAATCCGCAACCGGAGCCATATCTGACCGAGCAGTCAAACCAAAATCAAGAGACGATGCTGACACGGTGTTCCGAAGATCCCGCAAAGTACACGAAACCTTAGAAGTATAAGAAACCAACCACTTAAACACAACCCGCTTATCATCAGCTACACCCTCCACCTTGTCTTCTCGTTCTAAATCAGAACCCTCAGAAACTATCACCAAATCACCTCCACTCAATGGCCTGTTAGATGTCACAGTAAGCTCCACAGCAGAACCTCGTATCAACTTGATCTCATTCCCTTCTAAAGAAAACTCAACCGCTTTCTTCTTTGTATAAGCGGGTGGAGTAATCTTGATCATCACCTCTGTAAACTTAGGTTGTAACAAAACTTTAATGGAATGCCACTCACTCCTCGCCCGCCCACAGGAAAATGCATACTCCAGATCCTTAGACAGATGAGTAAAGTTCTTACTAAACACACGTGAAGACTGCTTAAAAGTGCTAATAGAATTCACCTCGCCAGTCTGCTTATTCTTCACAAGACACATCACATCCTCATTAATCTCACCACCACTTATCTCTACACGAACCTTATTATCTTCTCCATAAACAGTATAATCCGCATCCTGAGTCACTAAAAATTTTAATGGCGAATAAGGTGGTATATCACGCTCGGGATATTTCAGCCGTTGAACCACATTATCATACACTGGCGGATTAAAACCGCGCACTCCATAAGCTATAATAGCCATCAACAAAACACTAATCACACCCACACATATACCCCTAAGCGGAACCCTCTTCATCCAACCCAGCTCCCCCAGATCAGCCACTGCTGACTCTTGTGATCTCATACTCAAATACTGATGCAGCTCCGAAGAAGAATCAGCGTTACTCAGATCATACGCAGCTAAAAATTTAGCAGACCGATCAGCTGAACCAGAGTCCGCCGCCCTAGCTAACTCCTCCAAAGGAGTCCGATAAACCCGGTAAATTAAAACCATCACCAAAAGACAACTAACTACTAAAATCAACCTATTAACAAAAGATCGAACACCATTGTTTAAAGGCCATATAGCATCTACAAATCCATATAAAACAATAAATACAATCAAAGCCGCAGCTACCCGTAACAAGAGCTGAAAACTCTGACCCAAAGACCATGTCCATTTATAACGTTTAATTGCCTGTCTGAAATTCATAATTTTTATAGATTAAATAAGTCCATTCCTCCTTCTGATCCACCACTCTATCGCTAAAATCAATAAAACCAAAATAGCGACAAACCACTTCATCCAACTAGACCGCCAAACAGTATCCACAGCCTCACTGATCAACTCCTTATCACCAAACTTCTGCTCCAAAAACACACCTAGCTCATCCACTTCTAACAATTTACCACCTGTTGACTCACAAAGATCACGTAAATACTCAGGGTCAGGATTAAGATTATCCGCCTCAGTCACAGGAGACTTAACCTCAACATTCAGGCCAGGAGACGGTGAATCATCCCCAGTAATCAAAGTTGCTAAATAAGCACCCGCACGTTCAGGAACATAAGAACATTTCCACACAGGCTTCCCACCAGTAGATGTAGATGCAGTAGCTAGAATCGTCACAGGCTCCATGCCTTCAGCTGTGATCACCACACTAGGCTTTGGTGACTTCATATCCCCTCGATAACTCATCGTAAACACCACAGGATCATCTAAGGCAACTACCTGATTCGATGCATGCAATGAATAATCATGACCCGGCAAAAACTCAGAATAAGCTACCATCCACTGAATAAGCTGTGTCCAGAACTCCTGATACATATTTCCCAGCTCCCTAGCCTCAGGAAAGAAATCCCACTTCCACAAGCCATCCGCATTCACCAGCCCCGTCACACCCTGACCATACCTTCGCACCATCAACAAAGGAAACTTCTGGCCCGTCCCAACTAATTCTCCCTCAGCTAAAACTCGCGTAAACGGCTTCACTGACTCAATATTATGAGCATCTTTAAGGCCAGGTAAAGACTTCCAAATCGGACTCTCAGGTGCAGGCAAAGCCTGCCCAAACAAACCAGCACTCTGCCCATCTGCTGTCGGAGCAAAAGCAAAACCAGAACTAGAACTACTCGCCCAGTTAACCGGCTCTATACTCTCCAATGCAGCCAACCTACCAGAATAAGGCTTCCCCCTTGAAAAAAGAATCGCCCCGCCCTGATCCCTAACAAA
The DNA here is from genome assembly GCA_937934595.1 of uncultured Verrucomicrobiales bacterium. Classification (GTDB taxonomy): domain Bacteria; phylum Verrucomicrobiota; class Verrucomicrobiia; order Verrucomicrobiales; family Akkermansiaceae; genus Rubritalea. The sequence continues at coordinate 14,560 of CALGZA010000038.1, forward strand.
ACCTTTCAGTAGCTCCACTCTCTTATCCGTCAAAAAATGCTCAGAATTCTTTCCAAAAATGATCAAATCATAACGAGATAACTCCTCAGCCGAATTCGGAAAAACCTCATCACTAGATGCACTCGGTGTAGACTGACCAGAATCAATTCGAAACCAACGATCATCACTCAAACGATGAACTGAATGCACATCCATATGCCCCTGCTGTCGTAACAACTGAGCTAAAAACTTAGAATCCCAATAAGGCGCCCCCTCAGCTATGAAAACACGCGTCTTCGTCGTCAAAATACGAACATTCACAAATGTAGCATTATTCTTAACGGTTTGCTCACCATTAGCCTCATTAATCTTTAACTTATAGCGCGTAGACTGCTCAGGTGCAGCCACAGAGAAAGTATGAATCACCTTCTTATTCTCTGCTACCTCAAGCGCTTCACTAGCTATCTCCTTACCCTCACTATCTATGAGACTAAGGGTAGTAGCTTGCTCACCAAGGTTCAGGTTATTTACCACCGCAGTCACCTGCAAGTTCTGCTTAGGGAAAGCAGTAATCGTCTTTCTCGGAGAAACCACAGATAAATCTCGTTTCAAGACATTCGCACCCACACTCACTGCATACAAAGGCGCATTATTAGCCCTAGATTGTAACTCCAAGGTCGACCCCTTAGAAACCACAGTCTGACGTCCATCCGTTAACACAAATAATGCATCCGGAGATGTCCCACCAGACTGTAATCTCGTAAACACCGACGAACCAGACTGATGAATATCAGATCGCTTCCCATCTACCTTCAACTCCGATAAAGACTTTATCTCACGTGAATCATCAGAAAAAGCATACATCTCAGTATCCACCTCATTCTTCTCCGCCATCTCACTAATAGTCTTTACTATAGCTCCAGCCATAGCAGACCTCGTCAGCTTATCATCACCAGAAACCACACCCATAGATGCAGAGTCATCAATCAATATAGGGTAAAGCTTAGCTCTGTCATCATGCTTCACAACCCATTCACCAGGATTAAGCAGAAATACCCCCAGTGCCACTAAAACTATCGTCCTCAACGCTAACAACAACCAGCGCAGTCCAGACTTCGCTCCTCCACTAGAGAGCCATGACAAATAAATACCAGCTCCCAGCAAAATCACCAGCAGCGGAATAAGTAGAGATAATTCTAATACAGGTTTCATTTCGTTGTAGATTGAGTAAGCTGCTTCGTTCTTGCAGCAAAAGATTCTCCTATGAGTAGCAACATAACCGCTCCCAGTAACCACGGCCACATCGGCATCCCCCGCGCCATCGCCCCCGCACGTATTACATCTTCTTGATCAGCAGTCTCACCAGACGCAAGATCATCAGGATCAACTAAAGTTAAATCAGACTCAGACACTGGAAAATTCACCACACTCTGATGAGCCACCGTACTACCCGTCTTCCATGCATACATTCCAGGCTCAGCCAGTTCAACACTCTCCACTATCAGCCCTCTCACAGACTGCACAGTCTTCGTATCCAATTCATCCTTCCCTGAACGCACCAATGTAAGCGACTGGGCATCCACTGACTCAGGTAACACCCAGCCAACCCTACTACCCGCCATTAATACATCATGCTCAGACTGAACTTCCGGTTGAATACTCAAAAAAAGCTCCGCCATAAATGATAAAAACGGCTCTTGCGCTAACCAATCAGAATGCGCTGGATCAAAACTAAGATTCCAAATTAATCGAGAAGACTGCTCCCTCTCAGACAACAATATACCAGGGACACCATCCGTATAATGAATAATAGCAGCATTCCCCCACTGCTTCGGTAACTCATAGCGCTCACGGAAAATACCCTGCGCTGGATTACCAAACTCACCAGAACTAAAAATCGAGAACACAGCCGCAGACTCTTTCGCCATCATCGCCTTCCACCCTTTAGGATCATCCCTCTGAGATAAAACAGTATCCACCGGAGCCAAATCTAACCACCTCTGTAAATCACTCATTTTAGCCTTAGATGACGGAACTACAATCACACTCGTGCCAGCCTCAGACAGCGCCACTAAATCATTCAAATTCTCACCACCCCAGTCATGCAAAAACAAAACCTCACACGCATGACCCCCCGGAATATCAGATCGCCTCTCATGTGTGAGCCAAGGCAAAGCACCAGCCACTCTATCTAGCACCCTTACTGTCGCAGATTCAGCCGCAGACGCCACTGATACCAAACGTATAGCCTCCTTGATTGGCAAAATCATATGCCTTTCATCATCACCTCGAAAAGAATCCTCACCCAGCGAAGCCGTGACTCCTATATCCCCATGCTGATTAAACTGAGCATTAAATTCAACACCAGCCTGACCATTCGCAGCTATCTCCACCTGCTTAGACTGCCTCCCTCCTCCCGCATTCAAATAAACAGTAGTCGTCACCTGATTGTCTGAGTAGTTCTTCACCTTGACAGTCACATATACCTTCTGACCCTTCACAGGCGCTGCCGGCTGCGCAGTTAAAGAATCTATTCCTATATTCGGCAACCTATCCTCACCTACCTGAACCTTAGTCAACTTAATCGAATCCGGCACAAACAAATCCACATTCTCCCATGCCTGTCTCTGAAAATCTGAAACAACTATAATCTCACGGTTACCCTTCACCTTATTCAACTGATCAATAGCCAACTTAAATGAAGACGCTATCGCACCATTTTCCATACTAACCTCTGCCCCCTGCAAACGCTCAGCTAAATACTTAACATTAGGACCAGGAGCAGGAAATTCCGCCGTAGGAATAGACCGAATCCAAACCACATTAGCATTATCAGGCGCAGTCTTAGATATCATCGAAGCAACCTTACTGCATGCATCTGTAAAACGTGAAGTAGATCCATCCACAGCAGACATAGACGCTGAACGATCTATCATATAAACAACATGGTTCTTAGCACCCACAACCACACTAGGATCTCTAGAAACAAACAAGGGATGCAGAAACGCAAACAATAAAACCAACGCCGCCAGCGTCCTTAAAATCAAAACCACCCTATCCTTAGGCTTACGGTAACGACTCGTCTTCTTCACTATGTTCCTCAAAAACGTCAAATCAGAAAACTCAAAAACAGCCGGCCTACTACGCGACAGTAAATGAACCAACAAAGGAACCACCCCCAATAACAACAACCATATCCATGGCGAATGATTTAAAAAAATACTCATAACTAATGCGCAAGCCTATCAAAAAGGTTAAAATAAGAATCCTCAGTAGACACCAAGGTGTAGTCCACATTCCTCGATGCCGCCAATGCCCTCAACGCTTTCGTATGCTGACGCAATTCCTCATCCCAAGCATCCCGTATCGACGGCGTATGCAGAGTCAACTCATCATCACCCTCCATCGCACTAAATCTAGCCAGCCCACGATCAGTAAGACTGATCTCTCCTGGATCTAACACATGAAACAAATGAACCCTAAAACCCCTGTGAATATATGGATTCAATGACTGAAAAATCGCCTTTGGATCATCAAAAAAATCAGACAAAACCACGATAGTCCCCTTACGCTTTATCAGCGGGTTTGCTCGCTTCAACGAATCAGAAACAGACGTCTCAGAACCAGCCTCATTCTCTTCCAGCAAATTTAAAATCGTATGCAAATGCTTCCTCGTTGATCCCGGAGGCAAATGATGCCTTATATCTTTATCAAACAACTGCAACCCTACCTGATCATTCTTGCTCACCACTAACCACGCTAAACATGCAGCAAAAAATGAACAATATTCTAACTTACTCAGCTCAGCCTTCTCCCTAAAACCCATCGATGCTGAAGAATCCACAAAAATCGTACACTCCAAATTCGTCTCCTGCTCAAATGTCTTCAAATAATGCCTATCAGAACGCGCAAATACCCGCCAGTCAACCATCGCAGGATCATCCCCAGGAGTATATTGCCTATACTCATGAAACTCAGTAGAAGACCCTCTCTGTCTAGATCGATGCCGTCCAGAAAGATACCCCTCCACCAATGCCTTAGCACCAAACTCATAGTTCCGGAGCCGATTAATATCTTCAGGCTTGAGATATTTAAAGCTACTCATTAGGAAATCAACTTAGTAATTATCTCATCCTCAGTGATCCCCTCACCAGTGGCATTATAATTAGGAGTAATACGATGTCGTAGAACAGGAAGCGCCGCATCCTTCAACTCATCAATGGAGGCAGCAGACTTGCCCCTCAGTAATGCCAGCGCCCTCACAGCACGTGCCAAACACTGCGATGCACGTGGCCCAGCTCCATAGGATACATAATTATTCACAAAATCCGTAGCCTGATCAGAACCAGGTCGAGTCGAATGCGTCAACTCAAGAATCGCCTTAACCACACTCTCAGGAAGTGGTACATCCAGTGTCCTAAGTTGTAGATCTAACACACCCTCAGTACTAAGAATCGTATCTGCCACAGGCAAGTCCCTGCCCGTAGTCAGATTCACTATCTTCTCCTCATCCTCTATACTAGGATAACCTATCTTAATGTTATAAAAGAAACGGTCTAACTGTGCCTCAGGAAGAGGATAAGTCCCCTCATGCTCAATCGGATTCTGCGTAGCAAATACAATAAAAGGCTCTTCCAGCTTACGCGTCTGTCCAGCTACAGTCACCTGCTTCTCCTGCATAGCCTCAAGCAAAGCAGCCTGTGTCTTTGGCGGTGTCCTGTTTATCTCATCCGCCAAAATCAAATGAGAAAATATCGGCCCAGGAGTAAATTCAAATTTCCTGCCACCACCAGAATCCTGTTGTAATATCTCAGAACCCAAAATGTCAGTAGGCATCAAATCAGGCGTAAACTGAATCCGCTGAAAATTAAGCCCCAAAATATGACCCAGAGTAGAAGCTAACAGTGTCTTCGCTAAACCAGGAACACCCTCTAACAAACAATGCCCCTTGCATAAAAGAGAGACTAACATCTGCTCCACCACCTCATCTTGTCCCACTATAACGCGGGCAGTCTCCTTACGTATATTAGCTACTTGTTCCTGAACGCGTTCCCACTGCTCCGCGGGCGCTGTGCTTGTTTCTGTCGTCATATATTCTTTTAATTAATGTGATCCTTATATCTTCTTCTAAAAATTATTCATCCCCTTCATCTGCTTCAAAGCATCCTCTAACTGCTCCAAATTCATACGCTCAAAGTCAGTCCGCATATGGATGATTTCAGGTGTCAGCTTCATAATCTCATTGATTACATCCTCTTTACCCCTAACAGGATTCTTCTTCCACTCCTCAACCACCTTCTTGGTAACAGCAATAACCTCCACTTTACTAGATGCCTGAATCTCTCCCAACTTCTCCTCATCCGGCATACTAGATTCATCAAAAATAAATACCTTCGTGTCACTTCCACCATACCGGTTACTCGCCACACTCATAACCACAAATGAACCACGCTTACCAGCAACCAAATCCGCAATAGCCTCCTTACCTTCTTTATCATAAACACCATTAGCCCGCCTCAAATAAAAATCCATACCAGGCATAACCGCATTCGGAGCCACAGAAACAGCCATCCCCTCAAAAGCAACTAATTGAGCAATCATCGTCTTAGTTAATCCTACATAAGTCCCCACCTCAACCTTCTTACCTATCAAACCGCCCAATAACTTTTCATACTCAGCCACTGACTCCTCACCTACCTTACCCTTTGCTTTCTCTTGCACTACACCCTGTACATAAACAGCAGCCTCTTTGAACTTTTCCCTACTCGCTATATTATTAAGCACATACAAACGCTCAGAATAATTCAAAGCCGAATACATCTTCCTGAAATCAATAGCAGAAACTTTTGCCAACTGATCAGATACCTCCTTTAACCTATCACTTTTTACAAGAGACACGCTAGGAAGCGGATCCACCTTCTCTCCTGCTAATATCGATTCCGAACGCGCACTTATGAGCTCATTAACCGTATCTGCCCCCAGCGACATTATCCCCCTGTAATCATGATCTCGTAGACTCGGATTCACATACTTATCTAATATCATACCCGCTAATAAACTAATATCCTGATAATCTATCTTCCCCTCACTCGCCAATAACTTTTTCCAGTCTCCCTTCTCCTCATCACTAAACGTAACCTTAGCGCTTACCTTCCCACCCCCAGAAAATATACTCTTCATCACTCCCATGATACCTCCCTGTCTCCGCGGCATCTGCTCCCCCATAAACTGACCCTGATAAAGGATTTGTAAGATCTCTCCCTGCTTCTTGCTATCATCAGTAGATGCAGCTATATGAACAATCTTACTTACCTGCCCGCGCAGCTTCTCACCCTTATAAATATGCGTCAACATACCCATGATGCTGCTAACATCTGCCCCATCCTTAGCTAACTTCTCATATAACTTATCAGGGTCTTGAGCCTCAGTATAAAGCAACAATCCTGATATAAACTTTCGCGTCCCCCCTGCCTGAACTATCTCGTAATTGCCATCCGTATTCTGCCTATCCTTTGCCTCTCCTATACTAGCCAGCAACACATCTTGATATTTTAATAAAAATTCCTTACCTCGAGCCTTCCTCTTCAAGACATAAGCTTTTACCATGTTAGACCAGTTACCAGGATGAGAGCTCTCAAGAATCGTCTTCTCAAATAAAGCAAAAGACGCATCATCACCCTCTAACATTATAGCATTCAAAAGGGAAGACACATGCCTCCTATTACCTTTACTCAAATAATGTTTAATCAACGTAACCTTATCATCATTACGGTGCTCTCTCCACCACTCCACCGCCAAAGCCTTCAGCTCATCATCATTCAGCTCACTAATATCTTCATTACTATGAGGTAAATTGCTCTTCACAAGAGCAGACGCAAGTTCTCCACGTGTCTTCGGCCTCTGCATCGAACGATAAGCATATTCAGCAGACTCACCATCACCGCTGCCATAATACGTGTGATGACCCCCATATCCAGAACCTCCAGCGCCACCCAGCACCAGCGTATCATCTCCTAGCAGAGACACCAATGCGATAAAACCATCCATACCATAATGTGTCAGCTTATGAATCGCCCCAGCCTTGCTATCTTTAGGCACCTTATTAATCAAAAACAAATTCGCTCCATAATATCCATTGCCACTACCCTTCTCCGATACAGCAGTCTGCTTCAGTATCAACGCTATCTCATCACTAAAAGCATGACCAGCTATCACAGGCTCAGGAACAGCTACCTTATTCACACGCTTCTTAACCAACGGAATCAAAATACTCAAACCAGATTGATTATTCCAACCACGCGGAAAACTCTTCTGAAGTCGTTCAAGTTCAGAAAGATACTTTGCCCAGTCATGTGACTTATTAAACTGACTAAACACCCTAGCATACTCATTCCTAGCTATAACTCCTACCACCTTATCCAAAATTTGCTCCGCATCATCCGCATTCAAAAACAAAGTCTTTATCACCTCATTCGCACCCTCTTTACCTCCCGCCTGATAAGCTAAATTAGCAAACACAAAGGCAGGTTGGTATATACTACTACTGTTGTAACTGAAACTATCCCCTGCCGCCTGCTCAAGTGCCCACTGCTTCAAAGCCAACAAATCCGCCCCCAAGTCCACATCCTTCATAACTCCACCTATTGTCCTCTGAGCACTACTCATATCCCCATAGTAACCTGACATACCTCCATCAGCAGATCTACCCTGAATTTTCGTATAACTATATTCCATCCCAGTGATCGAAATAAACCTCCCACCCTTTCCCCCATCCTTACCAGCCACATAAAAACCATTACCCTTAAACTTTGGAGCCTTGTTACTAGAATACCTAAAACCATTCGACTCATATTCTAGTTGCTCTGATTTCAAATGAACATAACGCGCACCCTTCACATCAGCAAAACCCAACTTCACCAAACCCTCAACAGCAACTCCATAATCAACCTTTCTTGATGAAACCAACTGCCCACGAGCTTCAGAACAAAGACACAAAAACACTCCACAAACTACAGCTAAACAAACATCAAACCTCACGCACTTACAGAAAAAATTCCGTAACACACCCACTCTATTATTCGACAACTGAACCACGACTCCTGAATTCATGACACAACAATACAGATCCCACACTCACTAACAACCAAAAAGCCTATCACACCATAAGAAAACTCACACCAACCTTAGATCACAAAACCTCAACCCCATGAGCCTGAACCACCCCCACCAACTCCCCACCCACATCAAGTTCTAAATACCCCTCATCACTAATCCCCACAGCCCTCCCCTCAATACACTCACCATGACTTATCATACGCAAATCCCTACCCATCAAATAAAAACTCCCCCTCGCCAACTCAACTACACGAGCAAACCCACCACCTATCAAACTCCCATACCTATAAATAGCAACCACCACCCGCGACAACAAAACCTCCCTATTCACAGCCTCACCCAGCACCCCAAACAACGACACAGCCCTACCCGCCACATCATCAGAAAAATCCCTCACATTCACATTCAGCCCCACTCCCACCACCAATAAATCATCCACCTTCTCTATCAAAATCCCACCAAGCTTCCTCCCCCCCACATAAATATCATTCGGCCACTTCAACTCAGCCTCCACCCCCATATCTCCTAACACCTCTACTATCCCCACACCCACAGCCAATGACATCCTATACCAAACTGCCTCAGGCTCATCAGGATCAACAACTAAAGAAAACAACAAGCCCTCTCCCTCAGGACACACCCAGCTATTCCCACCTCTCCCTCGCCCATTCGTCTGATATTCAGCCAAATACAAACTCCCAGAAATCGCCTCACCCGCCCCAATAGCCCTCCTAGCCTCATCACTCGTAGACTCCATCACCCTCGCATAATGAACCCTCCCAACACACTGCGGAGTCAACCCCTCAAACCCCCTAACATCAAACAACCTCTACCCCCTTACCTCCTAAACGTAACACATCCGCACCAGACGGACTCTGAAACACACGTAACCCAAACTCATTCAATACAGCCAACAAATGATCAAATATATCTGACTGTATCCGCTCAAACTCAATCCAATTATTATCATTCGTAAACACATAAATCTCCAAAGGAACACCATGCTGCCCAGGCTGTAACAACCTAACCAAAATAGTATCCGCCTTAGAAATCTTCGCATGATTATTCAAATACGCATTCACATAAGCCCTAAAAGTCCCCAAATTCGTCATCCCTCTAGAATTTATCGGATCATCCCCACCCGTATTCCGCTCACTATTCCACATATCTATATCAGCCTCTTTTTCAGCCAAATACTCTTCTAACAAAGACACCTTCTTCATCCGCGCCAACATCTCATCATCAAGAAAACGCACCGCCCCCATATCAAGAAACAAAGACCTCTTGATCCTTCGCACACCACTCTGACTCATCCCACGCCAATTCTTAAAACTATCCGCAATCAACGAATAAGTCGGAATCGTAGTTATCGTCTTATCCCAGTTCCGCACCTTCACCGTTGTCAGCGCCACCTCCAGCACCTCCCCATCAGCACCAAACTTTGGCATCTCTATCCAGTCACCCCGCGCCACCAACCTATTCGCTGACAACTGAATCCCAGCCACAAAACCCAAAATCGAATCCTTAAACACCAACAACAAAATCGCCGTCATCGCACCCAAACCAGAAAACAACAACAACGGAGACTTCCCAATAATAATCGAAACCATCAAAATCAAGCCCACCATCGACAACAAAATCTTAATCACCTGAAAGAAACTCTTAATCGGCAACTGCCTAGACGCCTCAAAACGCCGGTAAATCCGCTCAATCAAATTCAACAACGAAAACACCGCCAACAACAACAAAAAAACAATAAGAACCTCACACCCAATCTCTATCCCACCCCCCACAGCAGCCACCTTGCTACCTTCAGAAAAAATATACGGCGATAACTGCCATACCAAAATAACAGGAGCCAACATCGCCAACCTCCGGAAAATCCCACTCCGCATCAGATCATTATCCCAGCTATTCTTAGTCGCCTTCACCAGCTTCACAAACAACCCCAACAAAACC
>CALGZA010000039.1 GCA_937934595.1 uncultured Verrucomicrobiales bacterium
TCCTTCACGAGTTTTTTCAACGAGTTCACCAGTGGTTCTGATGCCCATGTTTTCAGCTACGGTGTTTGAGCAAGAGATGACTGGACGGGGCATCCAGCCAATTTCTTGGTATCCGTCGTCATTGTAAACTGGGTCAGCACCTGGAGCGGGGCGTGGAGGCATGCCCATTTGAACAAGACACATACGGCAGTTACCTGGTGATGAAAGCTTTGGGTGGTAACAGTAGTGAGGCACTTCCTTTTCTGCTATTTTACATGCTTCGATCATGCGGGTGCCTTTGGGCACCTGAATCCAGTTTCCGTCGATCTGCACGTTAACAAGACCTTTCTCAGCGGCCTTGTCTTTTGGAAGTGTTTTTGTGGTTGTTTCGCTCATTTTTTAAAATGATGTTGGTTAATAGGGAGAGATTGATTTTTTTTGAGCCTACTTTTGGCTTAATGGATTCTCTCCGAATCTATTTGGTCCTGTTGTTCCTGCGAAGAAACCAATTACTATAAAACTGTATACAGGAATTAGTTGCATCCAACCTGAATTGTCACAATCGTGCATGCGTTTAGCATTAAGGCAGATAGTAATCCAAGTATAAGGGATGTATAATAATAGCATAATTAATCCTACTATACCTGATGAGGCCTCTGCATCAGATTGTGCTGTAGCAGCATTTGCTGAATCAGGGAGACTGCCAGCAGCTACTATAGTTAATACTATTATTACAGCCATGAATGCTACACTTGCTAGTATAGTATATAGCCACCATGTGCTTCTTGGAATTCTGCCTTGGATAGAAAAGAGAATTTGCTTAGTGGATAGACGCGCTGAACCAAGAGATGGCTGAGTAGTTTGTGGTGTTTGATATGGAGTTTGCATTTTATAATATTTTTATTTTTTGTTAAATGTTAGTTTGTGGTTTTTCTTAGAGATACATCTCACGTTGGAGTTGTTCTTTGGAGAGTCTTTCGTTGTTTTCGCTGGTGTCAGCTGTGAGTTCGGCACGGAATTTGTCGATGATGGCTTCGACTGGCCATGAGGATGCTTCTCCGAATGCGCAGACTGTTTTGCCGTCGATTTGGTAAGCGACTTCTTCTAGTATTGAGATATCTTCTGGGCTGGCTTTTCCTTCTACGATGCGATCGGATATTTTTTTCATCCATGTAGATCCTTCACGGCATGGTGTGCATTGACCACATGATTCGTGGGCGTAGAAATGGTTGATGTTATTGAGTACCCATGACATTTTGCGGGAATCATCTAGGACGATTACGCCGCCTGATCCAGCCATGGAACCACAAGCTGCGAGTGTGTCGAAGTCTAGCTGGATGTCCCAGAAGCTTAGATCTTTGGCGTCTTCGCCGCGGCCGATTTTGAATGATTCATCGCAGCGGAGGATTTTAGATGATGATCCGCCTGGGATGACTGCTTTGAATGATTTTCCGTCTTTGGGGCCACCACAGACATCATGAAGGAGCTCGTGCATGGTCATTTTACCTACTTCGATTTCGTAGTAGCCTGGTTTTTTGACATCACCTGAGACGCAGAGGATGCGCGTTCCTGTGTTTCTGTCTACTCCGAGTTTTGCGTATTCTTCACCGCCCATTTCGATGATGTGTTTGACGTGGCAGAGTGATTCAACGTTATTAACGATAGTGGGAGCCATGTAGAGGCCGAGAGCTGCGGGGAAGTATGGTGGTTTTATACGTGGGTATGGTCGTTTGCCCTCTAGGGATTCTATGAGGCCGGTTTCTTCACCGCAGATGTATGCTGCTGCTCCGCGGTGGACCCAGATCTCTAGATCGAACCCTGAGTCTAGGATGTTTTTGCCTACGAATCCTTTTTCACGAGCTTCTTCGATGGCTTTTTCTACAGTGATGGCTGCTTCTGGGAACTCTTCACGCATGTAGATGTATGCAGTGTGAGCGCCTACGGCGAGAGCTGAAATTACCATACCTTCAATGAGTTGGTGTGGGTCTTGGTGAAGGATGTATCTGTCTTTGAACGTTCCTGGCTCAGATTCATCTGCATTACAGATGAGGTAGACTGGTTTGGTGTTGTTAGGTGGGATGAAGCCCCATTTTACTCCTGTGGGGAATCCAGCGCCTCCGCGACCACGTAGACCTGATTTTTTGACTTCTGATGTTATGTCATTAGGCTCCATGGTAACCGCTTTCTTAAGCTGGTCGTATCCGCCGTCTTCGATGTAGCGATCTATGGAGACGTTCCACCCTTCGCGGTCTACATTTTTGAAGATGAGACGATGCTCACGTGGGTGAGGTTCTTTTCCTGGTAGGTATTTGATTTCGCTCATGATTAGACTTATGGTTGGTATTTGTTGATGAGATCCTGAGCGTTTTCAGGTTTTACGTTTTCGTGAAAGTCATCGTTTACTAGGCATACTGGGGCTGAGCCACATGATGCGAGGCACTCGGCGAATTCTACAGAGTAGTTACCGCAAGGAGAGACGACGATGGGGTGATGGTGGGAGAGCTTGGAGCGGTCGATGCCTGTGATTTCACAGATTTGTTCCATGAGCTCGTATGATCCTTCCATGGCGCATGAGAGGGTGCGGCAGACGCGGTAGTGGAATTTTCCAGGTGCTGATTGGCGGAATCCGGGGTAGAAGGTGACTACTGAAACGACCTTCATGGGTTCTATGTCTAGTTTGTCAGCGATCCAGGTTATGGCATCTTTAGAGACAAAGCCGTGTTTGTGCTGAACTATGTGTATAAGGGGCAGGACTGCTGATAGCTTGCTTTCAGGGTAATGCGTTATACGCTCGTCAGCGAGAGCGATGATATCCTGTGAAGCTTCAAAGGGTGGGAAGTGTTGCTCGCCTGTGGATGGCTCTGAAGCTACGTTGTTTTCTAGAATTTCTTGAGACATTGTCTAATAATAATTTAAGATGGTTTATCGATCACATTCGCCCATGACGAAGTCTAGAGATCCTAGGATGGCTGGGACATCTGAGACCATGGTGCCTTTGAGTAGTTCGGAGCATATTGAAAGGTTTACGAAAGACGGGCTGCGAATTTTGAGTCTGTATGGAACTCCTCCACCTTTGGATAGGATGTAGAAGCCGAGTTCGCCTTTGGGGTTTTCGTGGCCGAAATAGACTTCGCCTTCGGGGGCATCGATACCTTGTGTTGATACGATGAAGTGGTGGATGAGCTCTTCCATTGACATGAGGACGCGCTCTTTGTCTGGGAGTGTGCTTTTAGGGTCGACGACATTTATTGGGCCATCAGGGATAGTATCTAAGACTTGTTCGATGATTTTAATCGATTGTCTCATTTCTTCCATGCGGATTTGGTAGCGTGCGTAGCAGTCTCCTTCGTCTGCGACGGGGACTTCGAAGTTGTATTTATCGTACCCTAGGTATGGAGAGTCTTTTCTGAGGTCTCGAGCGACGCCGGATGCTCTGAGGTTAGGGCCAGTGAGGCCGTATGATATGGCATCTTCTTTTGAGATGACGCCTACATCGCACATACGCTTCATGAATATTTTGTTTTTGTCTAGTAGTGCGGCGATTTCGTTGATTTGGGTTAAGCATTCTTTGAGGAATGTTCTGACGCGTTCATCAAAGCCTTCTGGGAGGTCACGGACTTGGCCACCAATTCTTGTGTATGAAGTTGTGAAGCGTGCACCCGTGAGCTGTTCACAGAGGTTATAAATTTTTTCACGTTCGGTGAATGTGTAGAGGAAGACAGTCATGGCGCCGACATCCATGGCGCAGACACCGACTCCGAGCATATGAGAGGAGATACGGGCTAGTTCGCAGGCGATGACGCGAACTGCTTGGCCTCTGGGTGGTAGTTCCCAGCCCATGAGTTTTTCTACTGCGCATGCGTAGGCGACGTTGTTGGCAAGTGGGGCGAGGTAATCAAGACGGTCTGTGTATGGGATGAATTGATTATAGTGCATGTTTTCGGCGATTTTTTCATCACCGCGGTGGAGGAATCCTATATCTGGGTCAGCTTTAGTGATTACTTCACCGTCTAGTTCTAGTATGAGTCTTAAGACGCCGTGAGTGGCTGGGTGGGAAGGTCCCATGTTGAGTACCATTTTATCACCCATTAGATCGGTGGTTTCTGCCTGATAGTCATTTGCAAAGTCTGCTGTTTTTTGAGCATTATCAGGAGCTTGGTAGTCGGTAGTCGTCTTCATAAGCGAAAGTGTGTTTGAGGTGTGTTAATTCACAACCCCTCGACGGAGACAATTAGCCAGAATTTTATTCATTGGTCAAGGAGCTTGTGAAAAATTTCACAAGCTCGAAGTATTCTCAGCGAAGTGATAGAAATTCTATAAAACTGGTGTTGCCGTGAATAGTGTTTTATGTATTGTCTAGAAACAGATATGAGTGAATCTTCAGATAATCAATCCTTAGACCTAAGTGGTCTGGATTTTGGACCAGCATGGGCACGTAAGGGTGCAAAGGGCTCTGAGCCTAGTAAAGACTATAGTAGCTATAAGGGTGAGAGGCCTGACAGAGGTGGGAGGCCATCTGATGGGAGGCGACCTAAGCAAGGTGGGCGACCGTCTGGTGGTGGACGTGATTTCAGCTCTAAGCCGCGTAGTAAACAAGGTGGCAGCAGAGATAGGAAGCCACGCAGGGTATATATAGCTGCGGAACCTGGCGTGAAGGCGAGTATTATGCCTATTGAGGAGGGTGTTGATAATTTGGTTAAGGAGATAGTGGCTTCAGGCAGAACGTATTCTGTGTTTGATTTAGCTCGAGTAGTACTGGGTGCACGTGAACGTTTCCTGATTGTGTTTAAGAGTCAAGAGAGTGAGGGTGGGCCTGAATTGTTTCAATGTAAGAAGGATAGTGCGGTTTTTCTGACTAAGGATGAGTGCTTGAATCATGCGTTATCATCAGACTGGATTTCTGAATTTTATAAAGTTGAGGAAGTGGAGAAGGATGCTCCATCTGGTGATTTTAAGAATATAGCGAAGTGTGGGCTTAGTGGAGAACTTCTGGGGCCTACCAATTTTCATGGTTACCAGGAGCGTTTATTAGAGCTTCATAAGACTCGGTTTAGTCATCTTTCTTTCGATAATTACAAGAGGAAGATAGTTACTGAGAGTGGTGAAGATGTTGTGAATTTATGGAAAGAGGGCATGAAGAAGGGGGTGGTCTATAAGTTGGTGAGTGATGAGTCAGTTGTTTTAGAGACTAAAGCAGATATGCTTAAGCATTTTGTAGATAATGCATTTGATGATTGTTTTCATAAGACACGCAAGGCGCAAGTGGTATCTGAGATAGAGGCTAAGAAGCTTACGCCTAGTCTGCTTACAAGCCTTAAAGAATGTATACAGGAACAGCGTCGTTATCCAGGTGATCTGTCTTCGTTTTTATGCCGTCAGTTATCTGGCCGTCAGCTTGCAGTATTCAAGTGGCAGGGTAAGTTGCATTGTGGTCCTTCAAGGCCGCATCTGCTGGTGGAGGATCTTAAGATGGCGGATCGTCCGCAGGAGATATACAACTGGGTGAATGAACATTCAGGATCTGGAATAGATGCGCTATGGAAGAGTGTTTTACCTGTTGATGTGGAGGAGAAGGCGAAGCTTGAGTGGTATCATGATCTGCATTGGTTGATTAATGAGGGTTATGTGATTTTTATGAATAACGGCCTCATTTATCCTTCTTCAGCGTCAAAAAAGTCTTCTAAAAAGCAGCCTGTAGCTAAACAATCCGAAGATGCTCGTGAAAAAGATTCTTCTGATGGTAAGGATGTGGAAGTTAAAAATGAAGTCCACAGTGATGATGTGGTAAAGCCGGAGTTGGATGCTGATAAAGCTTCAGTTGATGTTGATTCTGTTGTGAAAGCTGAAGTTAAAGAAGTGTCAGCTGAGCAAGAGGTAGAGACTGATGTGAAAGCGGAAGTTAAAGAGGTATCAGCTGAACAAGAGGTAGAGACTGAAGAGGTGAATTCAGGGGAGGAGAAGTCAGTTGATTAATTTGAAACTATTTTAGCTTATGCCATTTTTCGTCGGCACTGGGGTCACTATTGTTGTGATAATTGCGATAGCTTTTTATAGCTCGGTTAGATTTTCCTCTCTAGCTGAGATCAAAGGGTATGCACCTGTGAAGGCGAAACGTTATCCATGGGTGATAGCGGCTGCGACGTTCACCCTGGTATTGTTTGGTCAGCTGGTTTTGAGTTTTTTTTCTCACTATGAGATATGGTTGCTGTGGGCGGTTTTTGCGGTGGTGCTGATGGTTACTGTATTAAGGAGGGCCTATAAAAATATTCAAGATGTTCCTGATAGAGTAGCTATGGGATGTAATACTGGCGATGTTCCAGTGGAGGATGATTTAATTGATTAATTTATGATAGCTCGCTTAAAAGGAAGGATACTGGAGGCACTCCCTAACAGGATGGTCGTTGATGTGAACGGTATAGGTTATTTGGTAAGTATTCCGTTGTCTACTTATGATAAGCTGAATCCTCAGGTGGGCGATAAGGTGGATGTTCATACTCATCTACATATAAGAGAGACTGCTCATACTTTGTATGGTTTTGCCTCTGAGGAGGAGAAGGAGCTTTTTCTTCTTCTTATTGATAGGGTGAGTGGTATAGGACCGGCTATAGCTATGGCTGTTTTAAGCGGGATGCCCGTAGATCATTTTAAGGCTTGTGTGGTTAATAATGAGGTGGCTGCTTTGTCTAAGATCAAAGGTCTTGGTAAGAAGGGTGTGGAGCGTATTATACTAGAGCTTAAAGATAAAATAGGTGTCACAGATGCTTGGAAAAATGCTTCTGTGGAAGGGGTATCCAGTGCGGTGAGTGACACTGAACTTGCGTTGATTAGCTTGGGTTACAAGCAGGTGGAGGCGAGGAAGGCGGTAAAGGCTGCAGCTGATGCAGATAAGGGGGCAGACACTGATGAGCTTTTGAGAGCTTCACTTAGGATTCTTAATTCTTAAATAAAAAATACATTACAGCATGGCACTGAGCATGGCTGTAATGTATTGATAAATAGTTTTCTAAGCGAATTCGTTTGCGGACGTTAATCTTTAGAGGCTTTGGGGTCGAGTGCGTCACGGAGTCCGTCACCTAGAAAGTTGAGTGCTAGCAGGGTGATGGCGAAGACCACTGATGGGAAGATGATAAGCAGTGGTTTAGTTTCCATGTAGTTAGCACCTTCGTTAAGCATGATTCCCCATGAGCTATTTGGAGGCTGCACACCTACGCCAAGGAAGGAGAGGGTGGCTTCGGTTAGGATGAATCCGGGGATGGTGAGAGTGGTGTATACGATGATGGGGCCTAGCTGGTTAGGGAGTATTTGTTTGAATAATATATTTTTGTGCGAGAGACCCAATGAGACTGCAGCTTCAATATATTCGAGTTTTTTAGAGGATAGAACCTGCGATCTAACAACACGAGCCATTGTGTACCAGCCCAGTAAGCCAATAGTTAGGCAGAGGGGTATGATGTTGATGACGAGCTCGGCGAAATTTTTACTCAATTTTAAATCTTCTATGAGGAATGGTTTGGCTTGTTTTGATATATCTGTGATTACGATGGAGAATAATATTACTAGAATGAGGAATGGTAAGCCGTAGAGGATATCTACGATACGCATTAATACGGCGTCTGTTTTACCGCCTTTGTATCCTGCTATTGCACCATAGCTGACACCGATTAGGATGGATATGATCGTTGCGATAAGTCCTACTAGGAGTGAGATTTGGCCACCTTTTAGGATGCGCCAGAGCAGATCTCTGCCGATTTGATCTGTGCCAAGGATGTGTTTACTGGATGGAGGTGCGAATGCGTTAGATAAGTTTCCATTAGGGTTTGCTTCCACGAGTGATGTGCTGGGAAGGATGAAGCAAGCTAAGATTATGATGAGTAGAGTCCAGAGGCTGATGAATGCTAGGCGATTTTTTTTAAGTCTTAGCCAGGCGTCTGACCAGAGTGAGTTTCCTTGTTCAATTTTCATGATGATAGGGCGTTAAAGTTTTTGATTATTATGAACGAAGTCTTGGGTTAAGGTAGGTGAGTAAGATATCTGCGGCTAAGTTGACCATAACGATGAGCACGCCGAATAAGAGCACCATTCCTTGGAGTAGGAAGTAATCACGCTCTTTGGTGGCATTTACGAAATGCTGTCCCATTCCTGGTACTTGGAAGATGGTTTCTACGACGAATGATCCAGTGATCAGCATGGCGAAAGCAGGTCCGATGTATGCAATGGCAGGGACGAGACCTCCTTTTAGAGCGTGTTTTATGATGATGCTTTTTTGGTCGGCACCTTTTGCTTTAGCTGTGCGTATGAAATCCTGAGATAGAATGTCAAGCATTCCAGCGCGTGTAATGCGCGCGAGGTATGCAGCTGTTCCTAATCCGAGGGTGATGGCTGGTAATATCCAGTCAAATGGGCCACCCCAGCCAGCAACTTTAAGGAATGGGACTTGTGTAGCGACGAATTTAGCGAGTATGGGACCTACTACGAAGGTTGGGATGCTGATGCCTAGCATGGCAAGGAACATTGTTCCGTTATCTATTAGGGAGTTGTGTTTCAGAGCAGCGATTATTCCAGCCGGTATACCAATAATGACGGCAATGAACATACCTGTAATGCCGATGATTACTGATACAGGGAAGGACTGACTTATGATCATGGAGACTGGTTGTCTTTTTTTGATAGAGATTCCCATTTCACCTTGTAAGAGAGTTTTCCAGTAGTAGAGGTATTGCACTGGTTGACTTTTATCGAGTTTGAATATTTTCATATTTTCAGCTCTGACCTGAGGTGGCATGGCTTTTTCGTCTGTTAGTGGGTCACCTGGGACTAAGCGGATAAGAAAGAATGTGAGGGTGAGCAGGCAGATGATAACGACTATACCTTGCAGAAGTCTGTCGAGGATGGTTTTAAGCATGATGAATAATGGGTGATAATTTGAGAATTAGGGGGATTGTGTTTGATGTGGTGATTTATTGTTCTAGATCGATGAATTTGTATGGTTGGTTTTTCATGATCATGGGGTTCCAGTTTTTAACTGATTTATGAACCAGATAATTACTTGTTTTCCAATATAACGGAGCGATGGGCATGTCTGCCATCATAATGGATTCAGCTTCACGGAGTATGCTAAGCCTTTGCATAGGGTCTTTAGTCAAGGATGCTACTTTGAGTTTTTCTTCGTAAGCTGAGCTGCTCCAGCCTGTGCGGTTGTTTCCATCACCTTTTTTCCACATGTCTAGGAATGTAGTAGGGTCTGGGTAATCACCGACCCAGCCACCTGTAACGATACCGTAATCTATTTTTGACATTCGGTCTTGGTAGCTGGTCCATTCACGTTGTTCTATTTGGATTTTGATACCTAGAGTATCAGACCACATGGCGTAGAAAGCTTCAGCTTCTGTTTTGGCGCCATCTTTATCTGTTGTAAGGAGGGTTATCTTTAGATCTTCAGGGTTATTTGCGAATTTGGTCTTAGCGAAGTATTCTTTGGCTTTGGTGGGGTTGAATTCTATTGAGTTGATTGCTTTGTATTGGCCCATTGGTGGAGTGATGCCGGTGGCGACTTTTTGGCCTCCTTTTTTGACATATTTGATAAGTGAGTCTGAGTTTGTTGCGTAGGCTATTGCTTTACGGAGGTTAATATCTTTGAGTTCTTCTTGGGTGTTATTGAATCTGAGGAAGTTAGTCCCGAGGTAGGTTTCCTGCCTAGTGTATTGTGGGTAGTTCTTTTTTGAGTATTCGATCATTTCTGATGGGAGGTTGTATGTGATGTGGAGTTGATCATTATAGAACATACGAGTTTCTGTGTAGGAGTTAGAGATGGGAAGAAAGATGATACCATTGAGCTTTACTGTCTCGAAGTCCCAGTAGTGAGGATTTCTTTCTACCTCGATTTTGTAGTTAAATTTCCATGTTTTCATTTTGAATGGACCATTTGATACTAGGTTTTCTGGGTTTGTCCATTTTGTGTTAGGCTCTGAGATGGTTCCGTGTTTTAGGACAATATGTTTAGGGACGGCAAACCATGTGTAGTGTTTAGTGAGGTCTGGAAGAAAGGGGACTGGTGCGTTGAGGTTTATTTTGAGTGTATGGCGGTCGATGGCTGTGACTCCGACGTTAGCTAGATCCCAGAAGTCTTTGCCGGATGAGGCGATGTATGTATCTAGGATACTCTCTTGTGATACCTTATCTAGATTGTCAGTCCATTTAAATAGAGAAGGGTCTTTTTTGATTTGCAGGAGGACTTCTTTGCTGAGGTGATTTAGGCCGAAAGCTTTGGTGTAATTGCGTTTATCATTAGTTTTAAGGTCGGCGAATTTAGTTCCTTCGAATTGTTTTTTATCGATGCTGCTATCGCCACGATAATTGATGTTTTTGAGTGATTCCCAGCGGTCTTTGAAGTTTGAATGATTTTTTATGAGATATACTTCGTTATTTTTCTGGTTGTAGTCTTTTGCGCCTTTTATGTAATGTAGCATTGATGCGTATTTGGCACCAAAGGTGGGGCTCAGGATACGATGGTATGAGAAAACGTAGTCATGCGCTGTGACATCTTCTCCGTCTGACCATTTTCCGTTAGGCTGTAATTTAAATGTCCACTCTGTGAAGTCATCATTAGGTGTCCAAGATACGGCGGCTCCTTTTCTGTGGATGCTGGCGTCCACTGGATCTTCTACACAGAGGCCTTCGAACATAGATCTTAGTATGTTGCTCTCTAGGACGCCAGTAACTACGTGAGGGTCAAGTCCTCCGGGCTCATTACTATTGCCCATAACTAGGATTTTTTCTTTAGTGTAATCGGCTAAGGTTGACTTGCTTTCACAATGACAGAGGCAGAGTGATGCTGCAATAGATGAGATTAAAAGGAATGCTTGCTTCATGTTGGTGGGGAAATTGCATTATTTTGGAGTATGTTGCACACCTTTTTTTAGTAAATTTTATCTTTTCTCAAACTTTCTAAAACGCTTGCTTGATCTATTGTCAGTAATTCACTAGTAAGTAATCAATCTTGCCTGCTACGTTGTTAGTGTGGGCAATTTTTATTTTATGAAAGCTTATTTTATACGCAGATTAATACTATTGCCGATCACCCTGTTGGGTATCACACTTCTTGTGTTTTTTATTACGAGATTTGCGCCGGGCGGTCCGCTAGACAAGATGCTGATGTCCAGTGCAGCCTCGGAAGATGAGAAATCTAGTAGTGGTAAGGGTGCTAGTAGTTATAGTGACGATGAGATAGAGTCTATGGAGGAAGAATTTGGAATAGATAAATTCTGGTTACATGCTTATTGTCAGTGGCTAGGGGTTTTGCCACGCGAAGATTACATTTCAAAGTCTGAGTATAAAGCTACTAATGGCATGGTTAAACGTGATGACGGAGCTGAGGTAGTGCGGCTTGTTTTGAAAGGTGAGGACAGGATTGCTGAAATCACACGTAAGGGTGATGCACTAGTGAGAGCTGTTTACCTTGATGATGGTGAGGAAATATCCGAGAATGGCTGGCAAGTTAGAATAGAAACCCCTGAGAGCCGTAAAATTCGTAAGGAGAAGCGGGGTAATGGGGAAGAGGTAGACATAGGAAAGTTTTCTCACAGGGCAGTTGTTTATAAGCCTGCTTTTGCTGGTGTGTTTCAAGGTGATTTACGAAATAGTAACGAGTATCAAGATCCGGTAACGTCTATGATAGGGGATAAAATTACTATTTCTTTATATTTTGGGATACTGACTCAGATGATTATTTACGGTGTTTGTATACCCTTAGGTATTTTGAAAGCAATAAAGCATAGGACGTTTGTAGATAATGTATCATCTATTCTTATTTTTCTTGGTTATTCTATACCTGGTTTTGCACTTGGTGCGTTGCTATTGTCATATTTTGGTGTTGAGAAGGAGATTTTTCCATTGTTTGGGCTAGTGAGTCCAGAATATGAGAACTTGAGTTTTTTTGAGAGGCTAGGTAACTGGGAAGCAGTGAAAGATGTATTTATGCATACGGTTTTACCACTGACTTGTTATGTTATTGGGGGGTTTGCATTTACTACGATGATGATGAAAAACAACCTTATGGACAACTTAGCAGCTGATTATGTAAGAACGGCGATGGCGAAAGGTGTTCCATTCAAAAAGGCTGTATTTGGGCATGCCTTTCGAAATTCAATGATACCGATTGCTACGGGTTTGGGTGGACTCATATCTCTATTCGTTGGTGGCTCTATGCTAATAGAAAAGGTTTTTGATATTAATGGCTTTGGGCTCATGCAGTTCAGCGCTGTATTGACAAAAGACATGCCTCTTATAATGGGGACTCTCACATTTTCAGCATTTTTGATGTTAGTTGGGAATATTTTGTCTGATGTGATAGTGGCGCTGATTGACCCTAGAATTAAATTTAACTAAACCAAATAAACTTAGTGAGAAAGTTAGCAATATTTTTAATCGTTTCAGGCATACTATCATGTATAGCCTGGCAAGCTGGGTATGATTTACCGACTTTTAGTTGGTTTTATGATGTGTCTGAATTTTTTGGTTATTTAACTAGTGGTCTGCTTGTGCTGATTGGTGGTTTTATAATTTTGAGTGGGAAAAAGTCATTTAACTTTAAGCCTATGACGCTACGCAGGCTGAAGAGGTTTAGATCTATTGGTCGAGGATACTGGGCATTCGTGATTCTTATTAGCCTTATAGTGCTAGCTTGTTTGGATCAGTTAGTGGTAGGTAACCGAGCTTTGATTGTTAAATATGATGGAGAGATTTATTTCCCTGCCTTGCGGCAAGAGGTGATGAAGAAGAAAGATTTTGGTATGACTGGCGATGATGCAGAGGCTAAAGTGAATTTTAGGAATTTGAAAAAAATGTTCTCTAAGCAAGATGGTAATTGGGTAGTCATGCCGATCATTCCTTATAACCCTACTGCTGATACTATATCAGCTATCGTGAAGGACGTAGAAATCAAGGATGGCTTGGCTTATAACACATCTAGAAATACATTATATAGTGGTCAGGCTGCTACACTTTATGCTGAGGATGATCCTACTTCTGTACATATCCGTTATAATTACAGAAAAGGTAAACGTTCTGGCGAGGCTGTGGGTAAGAATCTAGAAAAAGAAACGGTTTATAAAGCTACTTACAGAGAAGGAGCTTTGATAACTGAATCTTACACAGGTAAAGGTACTAAAGAGGACTTTATAGGTCAAAAGAATAGTGGATTAAGACGTGTTTTCTATAACCCCTGTCCACCTAGCTGGAAGGATGAGCATTATCTTGGGACAGATTCTAAAGGACATGATATACTTGCTTATTTATATGGAGGCTTACAAGTTAACCTTAAAGCGGCTGCTATTTATATACCCATTGTATACGCTTTAGGTATATCGATAGGTTTAATCATGGGTTTTTATGGAGGCACTACGGATTTAATTATTCAGCGATTAATAGAAATTTTTTCTAATATACCTTTCTTATTTGTGATTTTAATTCTTAGTGGTTTGGTTCCTGAACAGTATAAAGGATTACAAATGATTCTTTCTATTTTAGTTTTATTTGGATGGATGGGTTTGACTTATTTAATGAGAACTGCTGCTCTGAAAGAAAAAGCTAGAGATTATGTAGCTGCAGCGAGAGTTATGGGTGCGTCAACGCCTCGCATTTTATTTAAGCACATTTTACCTAACTCAGTGGCGATTATTGTTACTATGATTCCGTTTACTATATCTTCGATTGTTTTGGCACTGACTTCTTTGGACTATTTAGGTTTTGGTCTTCCTCCGAGCTATGCGACATGGGGGAGTTTACTTCAAGATGGGCTTGCTAATCCATCTGCAACATGGATTGTGGCTTCAGCCTTTTTTATGCTGGTATTGATGTTGGTTTTGGTGACTTTTGTGGGTGAGGCAGTCAGAGAGGCCTTTGATCCAAAGAAATTTACAACTTACCGTTAACTATAGAAAATTAGCATGATTAAATATATAACATTATTAACTAGGTTTACTATTATTCCATGTCTGTTTCTCTTCGTTTTGGGTTGTTCATCTGAGAAGGAGGAAAAAGTGGCTAAGCTTTATGATTTGGATTCTTTTATAAAGTCTTACAATGTTGAAATAGATAAGTATGTAGATGCAAACATCGCAGAAATTAAAAAGGCTGGGGTAAAGTTACAGGAGGATTTAGCTCCCTTAGTGGCTGCTGATGTTACCTTATCTGAGGCTCAACAGGTTGATTTACGTAAAATTAGGCGTGCTATAGAATCCAACAAAAGGGATTTAAAGAAGTTTGAATTCCGCAAGAGCATGGGCGGTTATTTCACGTTTAAATCACCAGATGAGATACCAACTGATTTGGTTTGGCAGAAGGGTATGGATGAGCCTGAAATAGGTGACTCTAGGGCTAAAAAAGGTGGGACTTTTAATTATTTTGTAAATGATTTTCCTAAGACTCTTCGTGTGAGTGGTCCTCTTACGAACGGATATTTCAGAAGTTACGTTTATGATGACATCGATATTTATTTAATAGGCATTCATCCTGATACGAATAAGCCTATTCCGGGTCTAGCTAATGAGTGGGCGCTAAGTAAAGATGAGCGAACAGTTTATTATAGAATAGACCCTGAGGCAACTTATTCAGATGGCGAAAAGATTAAGGCGAAAGATTTCATGGCAAACATTTATGTGCGGGCATCAAACAATGTTTTTCACCCTTACTATAAGCAGTATTTTAAAACGCATTTTGCTAATATAACAGTGTTTGATGATCGCACTTTAGCAATCACACTGCCTGAGAAAAAACCTGATATGTATCTATCTACAGCAACTATACAGCCAGCATCCCCTAAGTTTTATTCTGAATATGGGCCGGATTACAAAGAGCGTTATCAGTGGAGAGTTCCACCTACAACGGGGGCATATACAGTTCTAAAGAAAGACATAAAAATGGGCCGTTCTATCACACTTAGTCGTGTGAAAGACTGGTGGGCGAAAGATCGCAAATATTATCGTAATCGATTTAATGTGGATAAGATACGTTATTTGGTGATTAGAGATTTATCTAAGAGTTTTGAACTTTTCAAAGTGGGTAAAATTGATGCTTTTTGGATTCATTCTCCAAGTTATTGGTATGACAAAACTGCGATAGATGCTGTTTTTGATGGTTATATAGAAAAGAAAAAGTTTCTAAGGACTTGGCCTATTATACCATGGGGGATTTATTTAAATGTTGATGAAGGGATACTGAAGAATAGAGATCTGCGAACTGGTCTGCACCATGCAATGAATTTTGATCGTGTGAATAACCAAGTTTTCAGAGGTGATTATGTAAGGATCAATCAATTTAGTGATGGTTTTGGGCGATTTACTGACAATTCAATTAAAGTGAGAAAATATAATCCGAAGTTAGCTAGAGAATATTTTGCGAAAGCTGGTTTTACGGAAGAAGGCCGTGATAGAATATTACGAACTAAAGATGGAGTTAAGTTATCATTTAGTTGTACTATTCGTCAGGAACCAGGAAGAAAGCAGATTCTTACCATTCTTAAAGAGGCTGCATTAGATTGTGGTGTTGAGCTGAAGTTAGATATAGCTGAGATGAGTGTTGCTTTCGCTAAGACCTCGCAAAAGCGACACGAGTCTACATATAGTGCATGGAACGTTCGTCCTCCGACACCCAAATATAGACAGTTTTTTCATTCTGAGTCAGCATTTGATGATACTGGAGCGCGTAACAAGAGTTCAAATAACATGAATGTTTTTGCTGATGAGCAAATGGATATTTATGCTGATCAGGTTAGGAATGCAAGAACGTATGAAGAGCTAGAGGGTGCTGCTCATAAAGCGCAGAAGATAATTCATGATGAGGCTATTTTCATCCCTGGTCTGGGGAGAAATTATACAGCATTGGGTCATTGGCGTTGGATGAAGTGGCCAGATACTGAGACTACTAAATTCAGTTATACAACAATTTATGAGCCTTTAGAGACACATCTGTTTTGGATAGATGAGGATGTAAAGAAAGAGACTTTAAAAGCGAGACGAGCAGGAAAGACTTTTCCTGAGGTGGAATTACTTATTGATAGTACAAGTAAAAATTAACTAATTATATAATATTGTGTCTGAAGACGTATTAGTAGTAAACAATTTACAAACAGCATTTGATACTGACAGCGGTAGACTAACTGCTGTGGATGGTGTTTCCTTTACTGTTCCGGCAGGTAAAACTGTGGGTATAGTAGGAGAATCTGGTTGTGGTAAATCAGTAACGGCAATGTCTATTGTTCAGTTATTACCACAGCCGGCTGGTGTTATCACGGGTGGCGAAGTTATTTTTAAAGGGGCAAATCTGATAGGTGCAGATGATGAGACTCTTTATGGTGTGCGTGGCAACGAGATTGGTGTTATTTTCCAAGAGCCGATGACGGCTCTGAATCCGGTTCATAGGATAGGGAAGCAGCTTAGTGAGTCGCTTATTTTGCACAAGGGATTGTCTAAGAAAGAAGCTTGGGAAGAGTCTATTGAGTTATTGGAGATGGTAGGTATTCCGTCGCCTGAGATGCGTGTCAGTGAATATCCGCATCAACTTTCAGGGGGAATGAGGCAGAGGGTGGTAATAGCTATAGCTCTGGCTTGTAAGCCGGATTTGATCATCGCTGATGAACCAACTACGGCACTTGATGTGACGGTTCAGGCTCAGATTCTGGATTTGTTAAAGAAATTACAGAAAGAGCATGGGAGTAGTGTGATATTGATCACTCATGACTTAGGTGTGATAGCAGAGACTTGTGATGAGGTAGTGGTGATGTATGCGGGTAGAGTGGTAGAGCAAGCGCCTGTGGAAAATATATTTAAAAATCCTCAACATGCTTATACGAAAGGTTTATTAGCCTCTATGACTAAATTAGAGACTCCAAGAAAGAGTGAGCTTAAGACTATTCCGAATATGGTGGCGGGTATTGCGGATTTTGTGCCTGGTTGTAGATTTTGCCAGAGAATGGAGCAGGAAGGAATGACTCTTGAGGTTAGACCAGAATTTAAAGAGGTGGCAAAAGACCACTGGGTGGAGGCGTGTCCACTTTGCACTGATCATGCGTAATTAAAGCAAGTATATGAATTTACTAGAAGTCAATAATTTGAAAATGCATTTCCCGGTACACGGTGGAGTAATGTCTCGTGTGGTTGGTGCTGTGAAAGCTGTTGATGGTGTCAGTCTGACCATCAATAAAGGCGAGACCTTGGGGATAGTGGGAGAGTCTGGGTGTGGTAAATCGACGCTTGGGAAAGCTATTGTTAGACTCACTAAGCCCACTGAAGGTAGCATCCTTCTGAATGGTATAGATATTACCCATATGTCACAAGGGCATCTGAGGCCATTAAGGAAGCAGTTTCAGATGATGTTTCAAGATCCAGCGGAGTCGTTGAATCCTCGTATGAGTGTAGGAGAGATTATTACCGAGCCTATGTTGATTCAGAAGATAGGTAACGCTGTTAGTCGACGAGAGAAGGCGATTAAATTACTTGAGAGAGTGGGGCTTCCAGCTTCTGCTGTTGATAAGTTTAGTTTTGAGTTCTCTGGTGGTCAGCGTCAACGAGTAGGTGTGGCGAGAGCTATAGCTCTTCAGCCTGAATTGCTTGTGCTGGATGAACCGGTATCTGCGCTTGATGTATCTGTTCAATCACAGGTTTTGAACCTCCTTATGGAGCTTCAGGAAGAAATGGGAATAGCTTATATGTTTATTGCGCATGATCTGGCTGTGGTGAAACATATTTCTGATAATGTTGCTGTGATGTATCTGGGTAAAATAGTTGAAATGGCTGATGCTGACATTATTTATAAGAATCCTAAACATACTTATACGAAGGCTCTTATATCTGCAATTCCTATACCTGATCCTACTGTGGATAGGGAGCGTATGATCCTTGATGGTGATGTTCCTTCTCCGATTAATCCTCCTAAAGGCTCGGCATTTGGGCATCGATTAAACCACCCTGCGTATGATGAGACTATTGGTCTTGATATGCCCTTGGTAGAGATAGAGCCTGGTCATTGGGTAGCTGCAGACCCATGTTGCTTGGGTGCTGAAGACTACGCAAAAGTCCGTGAAATGGTTTAAATGAGTACTGAGAAAATCATCTCGGTTACCCGCCTAGTTAGGCGAATGCGCAATCTTCTTGAGATTGAGCTAGGTGAGCTTTGGGTCGAGGGAGAGGTGTCTAATTTACGTAAGCAAGCTAGTGGGCACATATATTTCACCTTAAAGGACGTAGGGGCACAGATTGGCTGTGTATTATTTAAAGGGAACGCACGGCAAGCGAAAATAGAGCCAGACAATGGGATGAAGGTCAGATTGTTTGGTGAAATTAGTGTATACGAGGCACGAGGATCCGTTCAATTGGTAGTTAGAAAGGTTGAACCTGTTGGTGAGGGTGATCTTCAAGCTAGGTTTGAACATTTAAAAAACAAGTTAAAGGATGAAGGGCTATTTTCTGAAGATAAGAAATTACCTATACCTGAGTTTCCTAGAAAAATAGGTCTTATTACCTCAGGCACTGGTGCAGCGCTACAGGATATGTTGAATGTATTGAGTCGCAGAGCTCCTTGGGTGCAACCTATTCTTTACCCAGTCCAGGTTCAGGGAGCAGGAGCTGAGCATGGTATAGCTGATGCTATTAATTTGTGGTCCAAGTGGTCTGAAAATGAGATGCCTGAGGTGGATGTTATTATTTTAGGTCGAGGAGGTGGTTCACTGGAGGATTTATGGAATTTTAATGAAGAGGTGGTAGCTCGTGCTATTTATTCATGTAATGTTCCTATAGTTTCTGCTGTTGGGCATGAGATTGATTTCACTATATCGGATTTTGTTTCTGATATGCGTGCGCCTACACCGAGTGCAGCAGCTGAGCTTGTAGTGCCTGATGGCGAAGCGCTATTAAATAGACTAGGCCGAATGAGGTCATCGATAAACAGGTCAATTAGCTCTTCTGTAGAGAAGTATAGTGTGATGCTCAGTGGAATGAGCCGAGGAGCTTTATCACGCTCATCAGAACGAGTTCTGCGTGAGCCTCTGCAACGTTTGCTGCTGGCTGTGCGTGACCTTGGCGATGTGGCAACGGATTCACTTAAGGCTCGGTCTAGCGAGGTAAGTGGCTTACAATATCGTTTAATAGCTCACAGACCTGAGTCTGTTATAGATCGTAGGTTCGATAAGTTGGAATATCTTAAACATAGAATGAGTAGTCTA
>CALGZA010000040.1 GCA_937934595.1 uncultured Verrucomicrobiales bacterium
GTTAGCTGAAATTTATGATCTATGGCGCGATTTGGGGAAAAGACTACCGTCTGGGCAAATGGATTCGAATTACCTTAGTGGTTACAATAAGTCTCAAGCCGAGATAAAATTACGAATAAGTAAGATACTAACTAATGAAAATAAGCGGCGGGTATTATCTAGCTAACGCCTAAGCATAGCTACACATCACCACATTAAACAATTATGAAAACGATATGGATAAACTAATCAAAGATGTAATTACGGACGACACGGCTTACGCCTTGGCGAACATGGAGAAAATGATAGCGCAATTTAAGGGGCAACCGAGCGAAATCACAAAAACGCCACAAGGAACGGATGATAGGTTCTCAAACCTGATATCGGCATGTGAAAGGCTACAGAGAAATGTTAATCAAGACTTCATTACTCTCACCCAACATTGAAAGTGAGCCGCACCTAACAACTAAAAACAACCATTAAAAAAACCATGAGTAACAAATACACCGAAGAGGAAACAAAGCTCGCGGACGAAATCCGCCAAGACATGAACGACGGAAAGAAGCTAATCGACATTAACGCAAAGCGAAGGCAGCTAAATCGGCTTTACGCCAAAAGTAGGGAAGATGTAGCTTCCTGCGAAGGTGAGATTCCTTTCCTGTATAACGTCCAAATTGACCGCCGCAAAAACCTTTAAATATTATGAATAAAATAAATACCGATACTCCAGATAGCACCGCCAAAGTCTCCAACGCCGTAGCGGTCGAGTCCAATAGTTTGTTATACGTTAGAAAATTCTTTGACGGTGCAAAGATACCGAAATCATTGGAAAGACCAATACTACATGCTGTGGTTAGGGATAATGTTGTGATAAAATCAGAGGTCGAAGCAGGATTATTCATCTTTGGATTCACAGCATCTGCTAGAAGTAATATGATAGCTAATAACCTAAAGTCTATATCCTTTTAGTATAACGCTGAGTTCTCTCATGCGAGGGACGAGGATTGAGAGCAACGCCTTGTTATCCATTTTAATTATGAAAAATATCCGACCAAAACACGCGACCGTCACAAATTATTGGCACGAATACTATTGCGCCGATCACTGCACCCTATGTGGTAACTCAGGGGTGATCGACACCACTGGAACTCGCACCGCCGCAGGGGTGTTGGTGGGGCGGAAAAACTACTGCATATGCCCAAACGGTCAGGCAATGCGCGTGTCTGAAATTCCTCTGGATAACAGAGTGATTGAACGACAGCGGAAAATATAGACTTACAACAACACTAACGATTGAAAATTATGAAATGCGTAACCTGCGGAGGAGAACGGCATGGAGGACTAACGACCCTGTGTCCTTGCGAAAAACAACAAACAGCCGAAGACTGGAGGGCTAGGGCTCAAGCGGCGGAACAAGTCGTCGACGAGCTACACGAGTTGTTAGCTAAGGCAATCATAGCAAGCAAACCTTACCTTAAAAGAAAAAAAGAAACACAAAGATCAAAATGGATAAAACTAAATGATGCACATAAAAAAGTGCGTTATTTTTACACTAACACAAAATAATATGAACATACTAAACTTAATGATAACGCTGCGAGATATTGGTCTAAATGAAAATGAAAGACTTGTTATTTTAGCAGTAAGCGGGTTAAATGAGCCTCACACTAACGACATTGTAGACATGCTCGGATTATGCGCGGGAACGATCAATAAAATCGTTAAAAAGCTTGAGAGATTAGACGTCATCAAGACATACCCAGTGCCTTTTGTCTCGTCCGCAGCGGGTGGACGTAAAAAAAGAATCCTCGCACTAACAAAAAACGGAAAAGCTCTTATAAAAGGGCTAGAAAAATCACTAGCTTAATAATATTAAACACAAAAAACGAAAAACATGAATCCCGAAATACAAGGCACAGTCCATAAAATCGAAGATACTCAAACATTCCCCAGCGGCTTTACTAAGCGCGTATTAGTCGTCAACACTGGTGGAGAATACCCGCAATTTTTACCCATCGAATTTGTAAAAGATAAGACATCTATTTTAGATCATTTGTCAGATGGTCAGAGCGTAACAGTATCAACCAATCTTCGCGGGAATGAGTATAAAGACAAGTATTACATAAACTTGCAGGGCTGGAAGTTAGAAGCGTCAGCTCCCGCTCAAGATGCTCCACAGCGTCAAGAAAGCACTGTTACCGAAGCTCCTGCTACTCAGCTTAGCGAGAGCGACGACATCCCATTTTAGCATTATGAGCGAAATAAGAGACATCGAGACGCTAGTATGCACAGACATTAAGGCGCGTCAAAAAGTTGGAATCAAAAAATACGGCGTAACTGTAGCTCAAAATCCTCTATCAGAACAACAATGGTTGCAGCACGCTTACGAGGAATCTTTAGATTTATCAATATATCTCAAGCGCATCATTGAGAGCAAGGAGCAAGCCGTCAGGGATTCCCAGAGCTAACAGAAAAGAAACCATGGAAACAGAATGGATAAAAATCATCTACCGAACTTCTGAAGGCAGGCCAGTCAAAGAAATTTGGGCGCAAACATTTATACAAGACCTCCCTGATGTTGATCGAGAAATGCAAGAGGCGATGATAAGCATCAACGCTCCAACGATAACACACCAAATCGTGGACAGGAGCGAGACACCGCCGCCGAAGGAATCATCGCAGCTATCCTCTCCTGAGTTAATTGATTTACTGATTTCTGAGACGTGCGATGAGGCTGTTTTTGCATTTGTCGCAGCTATATCAGCCTACGGCATCGAAAATCGAGATGATGCAATTGCCGCTATAGACAAAGACAAGGATGCTAGGCAATGGGCTGAGGATACAGCGCGGATTTCTTGGCCGTATTTTACCCCCCCCCGCAAACTCTTGTAAAATAAGGTATTGCAAAAAAATAATAAAAAGCTCTTGCAGTTACGAAATAATTTAGTATAGTTATTTTGTCAGAGGGGATAAGCCCTTGATCAACCAATAAAAAAAATGAGAACCGTATCAGAAATACAAGATGAGATGATCTCCGAAGGGAAAAAAAGAGACGACTATAATAACCTTTACAACGAGGGAGCCACCGACGGTTACAACCCCCACGAAGATAGGCTAGCAGAACTCAGCCAAGAACTCCTAAAATCTTCCCAGAACGAATCAGATAAAGAGTGGACGAAAGAGGTAACTAATGAGCGGAGGGACTGGTTTAACGCTCAGGGGTTTAAGACGCCGATTGAGGCTCTAAAAGGTTGTAGAGCTAAAGGCTTTGAGATAAGCGACCTTCAAACTTACGCAAAAAAATTCCCAAAATCTGCCTAACACATGATTACTAAAATCGACAATTATAACATTTGGATCAAAGGTGCAGCCCCGCTACCAGCTGGCGCCATGCCACTGGCTGCCGAGGGAGCGGGGTTGATATGCCTCATGCCCACTGGGAGATGGATAATGTGGCTAGGTGGAGTTATACATGCACGCCCGCCAGCGACTCAAAAGGCGGTAATGGAGGTCGTCATTTCCGATCTTGGCGGGACAGCTCAAGCTATGGCTGAGAAGGTAGGGGTATCAAGGAGGACGGTTGAGAGTTGGAGGTCTGGCGCGTCACCTCTACCAATCAGAGTGGCTTACAGGATCGCCGAGGATTTTTTAGCGTAATGCTCTCCGCGTCGTATTTTACCCCCCGCAAACCCCTGTAAAATAAAGGATTGTAAAAAAAGATGCAAATACATTTCTTTTTTTGTTGCACGAAATAAGAAATATGGCATAGTTCTTACATCGAACGGGCAATAAAGCCCATGACAAAACTCCGACACGGCGGCAAAACCGTGAACAGTAAATATGAAAAACATTAAAGACATCATCGTTGACGACCTTAGAATCACAAATTTTCATGAAAATGAATGGGGTGGAATTGAGGCGGATTGGTTTGGCGAGCAAAGCAAAATTCATGAAGCTCTTGAAGCTAATGGTTTGAAAGAAGATCAATGTGGAGCCATCGGCGGTATTTTTGACCTTCAAGGTAAAGAGGCTGGCGATAATTGTTTTGAGGGAACCCTTAACGTTTCATTGATATGAGCCCAGAGCAAGCAGCGAAAATGGTTGTTGATTCAGCGATCCTCAACGGATTAAAGGAGGGGGATACAGTGACTTTGGCTGATCGCCATGAGTCCAAAGAGCATACAAGGCTTGCTAAGCAAGAGCTTGAAAAGCTGGGGGCAATTGTTAAGCTGGTTCCTCCATCAAATGAAGAAGCGGGAACAAAAAAGGCAGCAGAGGAAATTGCAGAAGATCCAGACCGCAGCCTGATATTAGCTTTTAAAATTAGTGGAGCTCAATTGAAGGGAGAAGTGGGGTCTATAGGTTGGTCTGTTACGTCTAACGGGATCAATAAAGTATCAGGGGAGTTGCGATCATGAGCAAAAATAAAAATATTAATTGGCCTGAGATTTGGAAGGTTCCAAGCAACGTTAAAAAAAGCGATACAGAACTCGCAAAAGAGTTAGGAACCACGCGCCAGAATGTTAGCGCAGCTCGTAAAAGATACAACCAAGCCCCCTCCCCATCGGGGCATGGTGGGTGCAGAAATTTTGCGGGGAGATCAAGCGTAAAGACAATTAGGGTTTCGGGTGTTCCTGTTGATTTGGTTAAAAAGATCAGGCAGGATCATGGCCGTAGAAGAATGTCGTTTGAGGCTTGGATGATTGAGGCGATGGAAAAGGCGGTCACAAGATCTAATGAAAATAAGTAAAAAACAACTAGCCAACCTCCGCCCGATCAAAAAGGGCGAGAGGCGCGCGGCTAAGCCTGCCAAAGACGTAAAAACTGTACGCATCGCATTTAAGATCACTGAGTCAGCACTGGCAAAGCTAGACAAGGATACAGCAGCAGCTGGGCACAAAACGCACTCTAGCTATATCCGCGAGGCTCTAGGTCTGGAGTAGGATTATTGTCTATAGCATTTATGAAAAATAAAGAATATACCGCAAAGCTTAAAAAAGCCGCTATAGCTCACAACAAAGCGCAACTTTTGATTGGAGAGTGCGAAGATGAATACTGCCGAAGATACGGGGAGCATCCATCCGACATTGATGATGACTTTTCTATTGATGCCCTGTTAGGCGGTGCGTTGTGCTCTGAAGATTTAACAGCTGAGAGCGTTAATGAAGGTGCTGTGTTGGCAGGTATGCTCTCATATAAAGAATGAAAGAGGGGTAGGCTATTTAAACATCTTGGTGACATTTTAATAGTTAGATATTAGCATCAAAAAACTTCCGTGCCTTCCGTCCCTTCCGTGGTTAAAAAAAACTACCCCAGCTTCCGCTTAGGACACACCTCCAGCCCGCAAGGAAGCTTAGCCTCATCCCGCATACTATCAATGCGCTTTCTAAGATCCTTTCTCTCCTTGATACACTCATCATTATACCGCTCAAGTCTACGGAAAAGGCGCACCACCACCCACGCCATAACAACTAACCCTAACGTAGTTAGAGACGGGTCTACCCACTGCCCTAGAATATCTAATAGATCCATCATAAATATAAATTTTTAAATCTCATAACCCCCATTGCATAAGCCTCAGCCACCTCTTTATGATTCATTTCCAGCTTATCCCACTCATCATAGTTAGATGCGAATCCAGGCTCACAAATAATAAACGGGCAGTGTGTGTAGTAGCATATCTCAGCCCCTCGTCTTTGATCAGCCTTGCGCTTATTCCAGCTCCTAAGCCACAGCATCTTAGCACCAGCCACCCAGCCACTAAACCACCTGCCCTTACGAGGCAGTATATCAAATATATTCCCAAACTCCTTGGCAAAACACTGCGCCATCTTCCTGCTAGACCTACTTGCCCACCAATACAGAAATTCAAAACCATTTGCAGAATGCCCACGCTTATAATAATTAAAATGAAGATCCACGCCCACAGTGCATCTATCAGCCTTAATCTGCCGCGCAAGCTTCTTCATCGCTGCTGTATATACAAGATCAGGGTCACGAAGATAAATAACAGATTCTATACCAAGCCTTTTCAGATTTACAGCCAATAGCTGCGCCACTTTCCTATTCCAGACCCATTCATCAACACCAGTAACACTACGCGCACCAGTGTTTTCATTGTGCCCTATAACAATAGCCACTTTCACACCGTCACTCCTTCTAACCAATACTTGAGCGGATCTTTCTTCCAAGACTTCCAGCCCCCCACGCGCACCGCAGAATAAACAGCAGACCTATTTGCAGCATCTTTTATCAGCCGCGCTCTATACTTACCCTCAATGACGCACCTACGCCAGAAACTCTTACCATCTAACCCATTTAAAATCTCCAGTGCAAATTCATCCATATAAAGCTTCATCGTCTTTACCAAAATCAAATCAGCCTCTTTTCTAGACACCTCATCATACTGCCCCTTTTTATAAAACAAATCATGAGGGATTGCCGCATGGATATACCTAGGATTCTTAGAAAAAACCCACTGCACAAGCTTAGGGATACTAAATCCATCCGTGATCGCGTAAGCAGGGAAAAGATAATCCCCAAACCACATATCCTCCTCCGCCCAGTAGATCCTCTCACCATCGAGAAAATCAGTCTTAAGAGTATTGTTAGGAAGAAATTTCATATTCATACTACAAAATAAAAAAGACAAAAAAAGCCCGATCCCTCATGCAAAGGGATCGGGCGTCAATACAATTAAATCTTAACGTTAAATCTACTGTGATTTGTAATATCTATGTTTCTGATGGCGCGGAACTGTCTGTAGATAAGGAGATGTAGCCCCTGTTATTTTTGTCCATACATTTAAATCATCTGAGTAGTAAAGTGACGCTCCCTCAAATGTAATTGTCACATCATAATTCTGCACCACGCCACTTAGATCTTTAACCTGCAAAGCGGACACAGAAATGGGTAAACTATTACTTTTTACAACTACGTAATAAGATAGATATGCTTTAAATAAACGTTCTCGTCCTATTTTAGTAACTGAGTCAGTGCTGTAATGCACAGGGTCATTAGCCGCGAGGTCGCGCGTTGGAATAACTATAAACGGATAGTTTTGAGGTGTTGATAGTTGCTCAAGCGTATCAAACCACCCGTTCAGCCAGTCAGAACCGCCCTCTTTAAGCTCAGTGATAAACATTGGGGTGCTATCTGTTATACCAGGTAGCGTAGACAAATCAGCACGCATTTCAAGAAACTCTTGTTGATAAGAAGCAAATGGATAGCCTTGATTTTGCTCACCTTGCGCCCAGATGATACCTGTTACACTACCCTCTTCCCATCCCACTTCATTCATAATTCCTGATAGATCCTGCCATGCAACAGGGTTATCATTAACGTTGTAGGTATTCCCATCAGCGTGGAATTTACTAATTCTGGAAGCACCCCATCCCACAACAACGCACTCAACATCATCTCCTGTATACTCACTAATCTTACGCGCCAATTCATAAAGGTAATTGTTAGTTGCTGTAAGATTTGAAGTAGCACCAGCCCTTTGTTGTGGTGGAGACAAAGATACATTCCAGACATTAAACCCGCCGTTTGGAGTAAGCATTTGCCCCCCGTCCACATTGGTAAAAGTGGTGTTGTCACCCCCAAAAAACCTTTCCCATATTTTCACTTTAGTATTAATCGTAACATCCATATTAGCAGGCCAGTCGCCCTGCGTTGATGCAAATGCATTCGATTGCCCGTAAATAACCCACCTCTGAACTCCAGCGGAAACATGCAAGGAGAGTATAAATAGTAATAAAATTATAATTTTCATGTTTTAGTATTTGTATGGTTTAGTTGATTTGCTTTTATTAGTTTAGTAGATAAACATTGTTAGATAATTCCCTAGCGCGTAACCTTGAGGATCAATAGTTAGATTTACCGTATCGTTACTAACGATGGTTTTTCCTAATTCTGGGATAGGATTACCCGCCGCGTCCGTAGTTGCTGTGATGTCTGTTATTCTTGATCCGTTTGATTGATCCCTCACATTCATCTCAACAAGCGTTAGCTCTGAAAATCTTACTCCATTAACTTTTTGATAACTATAGTGATATTTTAAATAACTAGCACCCCTATCTCTTGATCCACTATTATCAGCTGCGTAGTTATAAACCTCGATTTGCAAAAATCCATAGTCATCCATCTGCCCCGTAAATACATGATTGCCTATTTCCGTAAGCGGAATAGTAAAAGGCGCGGGATCTACATTAAAAGCATCAGGCTGTTTATACGTCCACGCTTTCCTGCCTCTAAAAAAACTACCACCATCTAGACCCGCCACGATTGTATTACCTGCGTCTGCTGATATTTTAACACCTCCCAAATTAGAAATATTAACATTATTGTTACTCCACGTGACAGCAGTAGAACTACTTGACGTCGTAAACGGTATACTAACACTTCCTGCACCAGCATCATAAGTGCCAGGAGTCAAATATCTATCAGAATCTTGACCTACGTGTTTATGGTAAATTGACCATTCCCCGCCAGATAAAACATAATCACCCCCCTTGCCGTCACCAGGCGCCACCTCACCAAGAACACGCCCGATCGTGCCATCAGTAAGACCTGCCAAAGAATACTCAAGCAGCCCATTATAGCCATCATTGGCGTCAGCCACGTAAACATCTAGGTTGATCACTTTAGGTGTTCCATCATAATCGTTAATAACAACTTTTTCATCGTAGTTATACTTTCCCCAAACGCCTGAATTTAAAATATAATCACCACCCTTGCCGTCACCAGGAGTCACGTTACCAAGCACCCGTCCGATTGTCCCATCAGCGAGACCCACCACAGGATACTCCAGCAGCCCGTTGTAGCCATCGTTAGAGTCAGACACATAAACATCAGCCTGGATAATTTGCGGTGTCCCCGCACAAACAACACCAACCCCAAACACTAAAACACTAAATAACAATAGTAATTTCTTCATTGCTAAGAATACGCACGTCAACCCAACATCGTCAATGCAAGCTTCTGTAAATTAAGTTCATTCCGAGGTTTGAAAATCAAGCTGAGGGTAAATAAATCCAACATTAGAGAGTAACCACCACATTGACCCCATCAAAAACTTGCGGCACACCCCCCGCGCTAGGAGTCACCTCTAGCATTACCGCATAATTTCCCGCTACAGAGTAGGTATGCGTAAAGATGGTAGTGCCAGACGCTACACTTCCCGTCTCCAGGGCAGATCCATCCCCCCAGTCCAGAGAGTAAGAGGCAGCTTCATTACCCACCAGCTCGAGAGTAGTCATTAGCGGCACCACGCCACTTGTATCCGTAGCCACCACGGCAAATTCATAGCTATGGACAGCCGCACCTCCCCAGCTAGGACTGCTAACATTAGCGGATCTATCATAGACTACCTCTTCTGCATTCCCAAAGTCTTGCACGTTCCCCCGCAGTCCAGACTGTGCTACTATCCGCCGCTCCATAGCTGTATCGCCTGATGCATTTGCAGCATTACGCTCAAAGTTAAATTGATTTGTCCGCACTTTAGTAAATGTGGAATAGGGAGCTAGATAAGCCCTCACCGTAGGTTGAGCGGTAGGGAATCTATATAAGCCACCACCAAACTGACCACTATCAAACGTCATAATATACCTACCA
>CALGZA010000041.1 GCA_937934595.1 uncultured Verrucomicrobiales bacterium
CGACGGAGGCATCATCGGCAGCAAAGCCTTCCTCAAAGACACCATCCACCACCTAAAAGGCAACTACCTACACCCCAACCGCAAAAGCAACGGCAAAAAAATCCCCAACAAAAAACTAAAACTCTGGTCCCTGCGCCAACTCGAATGAAGGCAGCATCACTGAAGGATTCTCCTCGAGATGCAAACGCTTGACATGTCGCAAATAAGCAAAAAACTGGCTTTAACACCATGATAATCAGCAA
Organism: uncultured Verrucomicrobiales bacterium; assembly: GCA_937934595.1. Taxonomy (GTDB): domain Bacteria; phylum Verrucomicrobiota; class Verrucomicrobiia; order Verrucomicrobiales; family Akkermansiaceae; genus Rubritalea. The sequence continues at coordinate 243 of CALGZA010000041.1, forward strand.
AGGCTGAACCAATCAAATAAAGTAATACAAAGCATGAACTCACAACAGTAAACCATCCACGCCCTAATCAAAAAAACTACTACTATAAAAAATCGCTCCGGCGCTACAAGGATAAAAACCTTAGTGAGCACCGGAGCTAGTTCATCCCCCAATGAACAATCTTTATGACCTCATAGCGTTCTTAACGAACTCACTCGGTCTGAAATTTTCTATAATGATCTCAGTCCCTCCCGCCTTGTTCATCCTCACTTCACTGATATTAAAGTTAGGAGTCTTATGAGGAGCAAACAAGATATCATCATGCGTACTATTTTCGTGAATTTTAAACATATCAGGGATAATGTCTCCACCCAAGTGATCATCCCTACCTGTAGCCAAATGGCAAGTCCCGATTACTTTTTCATCCTGAATATCAGAATAAGAAACCGGTAACACCTGGGTGCCAAAACCCAGCTCCCCAATAGTACCAGTCATTGCATCATCTGCTAGCCGAGCATTGTGAGCATCAATAGTAGCTTGATTTCCCTCTATTAAAGATGACTTAACTATATTCCTATCCGTAACAGTTAGCACTCCAAGCGTCCCATCGTCATACTTCATCGGAAACTCACCCCGTGCATCAGTAGGCACAAAATACACCTCTCCAGCAGGCAGATTAGCTACATCAGGCTCTAATCCCTTACACAAACCCTGAGACTTCTGTGCTTCTTGACCATCCAGCCCTAGCCAAGCCGTTAAAACCCGTCCATCTTCTAAAGTAAAATCAACCTCTATAGAATCTGCCTTCGTCATTGCCGCCCTCATCTTCTCAGCATCTGCAGCCACCTGATTATAATCAACAGCTAGGCCAGATCCCAATATAATATCATTCATACCATGCATAGTCGCTCCTCGGAACCCAAATTCCTTACACTTAGCTGTCAGAGGCGCCGTAGCACTCCAGTCTGTTATGCACAAAACAATGTCATACTTCTTATAAATATCATCATCCAATGACAAATGATTGCCCGCAGAATCAAACACATCATCCTTCATATCAAGATTCGACCCACAGGTACTATAATAAGCATACATCTCACCACCACTCATCCCCAACTTATCCATCACTCCATCTATAAACGGCTGATAGAAATGCTTCACTGCATTCTTTTGCACACCAAAAGCACCCTCATCTGTATCCAAAAATGCAAAATCCTTCATCCACCGCTGTGGATCATCGAAATCCGTCAAAATACAAACTCGACACCCCTGAGTAGGCTCAAAAACTGTTCCCAACAAACGAGTTACATCAAAATCAGGAAAAACCCTCTTCTCCGGATTCATCATAATATCATCACTAAGATAATCTACCTGGCTATCAACCGTAGCCCCAACTGAACCTTCTGTATACTGCAATGGCATGGTCAAACTATAAGTCCATTTCACATCACAGCAAGTGACTTTTTAAACAACATCACACAAATACTCTTCATCACTACCTTATAAGCCATTAGAGATAGTCAATTAAAATTAAATTATGCTTCACTTATGAAAAAATATATTTTATATTTCTTTAACTCTAATCAATATAAATAAAAATTATGGCCACCCTAAAAGAACCTCGTAAGCAACAAATAAAAGTCAATGAGAAGCAGATGGAAATCTCTAAAGGCTCTCTGAACGGTGCAGCGCCTATAACAGATGACTTTGAAGGTAAACTAGTCGCAGCTCAACACAAACTTGAACAACTCCAATATCAACAAGAACTTATAGAGCAACAAAAAGCAGAACTCGAAGAACTCACTAAAAGAAAAGAAGATTTTCTAGACGGCCAAGTCAACATGACTGAACGACTATCAGGATGTCTAACTTCCATCGATCGCTCCATTTACGATATGCGCCAAGACCTAGAAGACCTAGAGCAAACTCGCAAATGCTTCGCCGAGCACCAACAAAAAATCGACAGTATCAACCCAGACTCATGGTCACGCGAACAACTTCAAAAAGAACTCAGTAAGGCAATCTCCTTACTAGACCACGCAGAAGACGAATACGACGAAGCCATAACATACTTCGCTAATAGCTCACACTCAAACATCTTCGGAAACACCAAGAAAACATCCAAAATATCAGGCAAATTATACGGCGCTCAAAGTGAGTTCACCACCCACTTCAGACAAGGCCTCGCATTCAACCTACCCATAGTAATTCTCGGCTCACTTGCCATCATACTATTCCTCACAAGATAAAAATTACCAAACAACATGCCTCCCCCGGACAATGGCTAAGCAACTCATTTTACCAGAACTCGAAAACCTCACTGAAGCGAACGAACAAGTCATCAGCGAAATCGAATCGCTAAGACACTTCATTGAAAACGAACCTACCAAGCGCCGCGAAGCTGAAATCGAGCGCATGCAAACCCTACCCGCCCCAGAAGAAATAACCATCGCCAGACGTCAAAGAGAATTTTTCGACCGCCTCAGCAGAGGTGAACTCAAAAATGAACACAGACACCAAGCTCAAAATGGTGCCATCTTCATCATCCTATCAGTCTGTATCATAGGCGTATGCCTCTGGATCTACCGCTTCATCTCCTAGCACTGAAGCCCCTCCTCTATTTCCCCTCCTCACTCTCATCAGACTCATCCTTCTTCCTATTAAGAAGTAATCCTCGTGTAACGAGTCCAGCCCCCGCTGCTATCAAACAAAATATCAGCAAGAAACTAGACGTCTTCATGTCCATCCTAAATTGAATCCTACTCACCATTTCTATCACCAGCATCAACAAACCTCCCCCAGCTAACCACCAACCCCATTGTCTAGAGGAATCATAAAACAATACTCCTATCCCAATTAAAAACGGCAAAAAAACGACTCCCATCGATGTCGTCTCAAGACCATTTCTACCGCCTCCTATTACACGACTAAAAGCACCATATTGACCAGCCGTCACATGTACAGAATCCATAAAAAAATACAGCCCTGCTATTAGCAACGCTATACCACCTAAAAAATATCCATCACCACCTTCTTGTCCGCCAGGTTTCATAAAACATACCTTAAACACATACTCATACCGTGTAAATGAGATAGTGATTGCAACACTTCAGCAAGAACAGCACACTACTTCACATATCGATACATCGCAGTAGTTTCACCTAGTATCTCTAAAATAACCTCCCTCTCCTTAGACTGCAAATGACCAAAACCCTTCACAGGATCATCAGCACTCAAAATCTCATGCAACCGGACAAAAATCAGACCCTTAATAACTTCAGGTAAAGCCAAAAAAGCCTTACTATGAATCATATAAGAACACCTATACTTAAACATCCGCCCATACAACCTTAGCTTCCTCAAATGCTTCCCAGACTTACTTTTCTTAGCACCAGCCATAAAACTCTTCTTAAAAGCCTTCCCTCCCTCAACACCAGATCCTCCTATATCCGCCTCACCACTAAATAATAAAGCCGCCACAACATCCTCAGCCCCCCGCTTAGCAGCCTTGAAAGAAGCCCCTGATCCACCACCCCTCATATCGCTAACAGCCAACGCTTTCTCCAAATACAAAGAACGCTGATAAACCATCTTCACCTCCACCATCAGCGAATGTATCTTACACTGATGCTCTAGAACCATCAGTGCCGCTACATCACTCGTCCCCCTCGGATAACGACTTAACTCTACCCTCCCCCCCAGATCACCAAGCTTAGATAATCCTGAATTCCCATTAAAATCATTCCCCATGTGAGTCAGCCCACTCCAGTTACCCGTCACATACCAACCTCCCCAGCGCTTATCAACGGCAGTCGTATCATCCACATAATGGCTCCCCCTCTTAAAATCTACCTCACCACTCTTATCTGTAAACACTGAACGAACTAACAGCCCAGGAACATCACCAGTCACAGAGCTCACATGACAACTCAAACAAGACTTTCTCCTCACCACCTCATAACCCACCTCTCTAACAGAACCAGCATCCCCATCAGCTAAAGGCTTCACTAAATAAAACACCAGCCCCAGCTTTTCATCATGCGTGATCACCTCCAAGTCACCACCTGGAACATAACCTACATACACCGAATCAGAAAAATAAATCGCGCGCGGATACCTCGGAAAAATACGCCCCTTCTGAGCGCTAGTCTTAGAATAAACCATACACTGAGAATCCATAGGAACATCCAGTTCCCTGAGAACAGACTTCAAAAATTCCAAATCACCACCATAAGCACGCTCACGCCTAAAACCCTTTTCAGACATCTTACTCACAACGTTCGCCGCCCTACTATCACTATAACGTATCGGCCCAAGCTCAAAAAAATCAACCGCCAGCAAAAATGCACCACAATAACAGAAAAAGAACACAGCCAAAAAAGCCCTGCACCTCATCCCAATGTAAGCATTAAAACAATTCATCTTTAATCAACAACTCAATAACACAACACTCCATCACAGATCCAAAGCCGTTATAACAGCCTGTCCCATGTCAGCTGTAGTCGCCAACGTCTCACCCTCACTACCCGTATAAATATCCTTAGTCCGCATACCTGATGCAATAACAGCACTCACAGCAGCCTCAACAGCCGCAGCAGCCTCCACCTCACCTAATGAATATCGCAATAACATCGCCACGGACAATATCTGCGCTAATGGATTAGCTACGCCCTTACCAGCTATATCAGGCGCAGACCCCCCAGAAGGCTCATACATGCCAAAATACAATCCCTGGTCATTCTTACCTCCCAAGCTAGCACTAGGCAACATCCCCAGAGATCCAGACAACATAGCCATCTCATCCGACAATATATCTCCAAACAAATTCCCCGTCACCATCACATCAAAACTATCAGGCCGCCTTAACAACTGCATCGCCGCATTATCCACATACATATGCGTCAACTCTACTTCAGGAAAATCCCGCCCCACCTCAATACAAACCTCACGCCACAATACAGATGTCTGTAAAACATTCGCCTTATCCACAGAAACCAACCTCTTACTACGCCCCATCGCTGCCGTAAAAGCAACTCTACATATTCGCTCTATCTCACCCCGGCTATAAACCATCGTGTCAAATGCTACTACATCATCACCCTCATCTCGCCTCCCCTTAGGCTCACCAAAATAAATCCCACCAGTCAATTCACGAACACAAAGAATATCAAACCCATTAGGTATCAACTCATCCTTAACCGGAGATGCACCTCTAAGCTCTCTCATACATACTCCAGGCCTCAAATTAGCAAATAACCCAAAACGCTTCCGCAAAGGAAGCAAAGCTCCCCGCTCAGGCTGCTCATCTGCAGGTAAGCCCTCCCACTTAGGCCCTCCCACCGAGCCAAACAAAATCGCATCAGCCCCCTCACAGCTCGTAACCGTATCCTCAGGAAGTGGGCAGCCCACCGCGTCTATCGCAGCTCCACCTACCAAACAACGCTCACGTTCAACCTTAAATCCAAACTTCCCACACACCACATCCAAGACCCCCAATGCCTGAATCATCACCTCCGGCCCTATGCCATCACCAGCTAAAACCGCTATCCTATATCCATCACCTTCACCTGTCTTGCTCATAAGTAAAACCTACCACCACCACCCAACATTGAGAATACTTTTCAGCACAAAAAATCCCCGCCCCACCTCACAATGTCAAAACTAACTAAAATCAATCTCATCAACAACCAAAACTCTCCTTCTTCCTAAGCAAGATAACAGTCCCAAATAATAACTACATCATACACCTCTCAACACAAAAAAACACCTTAAACCTCACTCCATATACCCTCCCACCAAAGGCTCCAAAGCCTCCTCCAGCAGCCCCAGATAAACATCCCGCGGCACCTCATAACCACCAAACTGCCGTAAATGCTCAGTCATCCACTGAGTGTCCAAAAGCACCACCCCCTCATCACGTAACCACTGAACCAAATGCACTAAAGCTATCTTACTAGCATCCGTTTTACGGCTAAACATACTCTCACCAAAAAAAGCATTCCCCAGCCTCACACCATACAATCCACCCTGCAGCCCCTCCTCATCCCAACACTCAAAAGAATGACCAAAACCCAACTCATACAAACCCACATAACTATCCTTTATCACAGGATCAATCCAAGTCTCATCCCTATCAGAACAACCATCCATCACCTCCCTAAACGCAGTATTATGACGCACCTCAAAGGCCTCCTTCCTCAAGGACTTCCTCAGACCACGTGGAACGTGAAACCTCTCATCAAGCGGAATCACCCCCCTCTCAACCGGAGAAAACCACAACAACTCACCACCATCTGCCATCGGGAAAACTCCCTCAGCATAAGCACCTAAAAGAATATGTGGTTCTAACTTATCCATAGTATAACTCATTAAACACCGACTCATCAAACTAATCAACCCAGATTTCTATTCCTGAACTCATATTTTACGTGCAATATGGGTGGAATACGCTTCTATATTCTACACATGCCAGAAAGACTTATATCAGCCATCCGTGACATCCCAGACTTCCCAAAAAAAGGAATTCTATTCAAAGACATCAGCCCCATACTCTCAGACCCTTCACTCCTACAGCTCGCCATAGACTTACTCACTGACACCGTCAAAGATAAACAAATAGATAAAGTAGTCGGCATAGATGCCCGCGGCTTCATCTTCGCTGCTCCAGTCGCACTCAAACTCAAAGCAGGATTCATACCCGTCAGAAAAGAAGGTAAACTACCCTGGAAAACCTTCAACGAGGCATACACTCTCGAATACGGAAAAAATACCGTCGAAATCCACCAAGACGCTATTACCCCCGGTGACAACGTCCTCCTCATAGACGACCTCCTAGCTACCGGAGGAACAGCCTGCGCAGCCGTAAAACTCATAAACAAACTCGGCGCTAACCTCATCAATGTATCATTCCTCATCGAACTAGATGAACTCAAAGGAAGAAACAAAATCGACGCCCCAGTCACATCAATCATTCATTACTAAAAAAAAACATCTAAACCAAACCACACTAAACCATGCCAAACTGGAAACAATACAACCAACTCCTCCGCTACCAAAAACTCAGATTCTCGCTCGATCTATCACGCACGGACATAGAACAAAACTACATCCACTCCCTAAAACCACAAATCGATAAAGCATACCATGACCTCACCAAACTAGAAGCTGGCGAAATCGCTAACCCCGATGAAAACAGAATGGTCGGTCACTACTGGCTCAGGAACCCAGAACTCGCGCCAAACCAAGAAATCAAATCACAAATCACACAGCCACTCGCACAACTCAAAAAACTAGCTCACGACATCCATCACGGAAAAATAAAACCCCAAAACGGTGGATCATTCGAAAACCTCCTCGTCATAGGCATCGGCGGATCCGCTCTCGGCCCACAACTCGTCTACGATGCACTCGGAAATAACAGTAAACTCAAAACCTTCTTCCTCGACAACACAGACCCCCAAGGCTGTGACACAACACTCAAAAAAATCAACCAAGCATCCAGCCTCCGTAACACCCTCGCACTCGTCATCTCTAAATCAGGCGGAACCGCAGAAACGCGTAACGCCATGCTCGAGGCTCAGCACGCATACGAAGAAAAAGGACTCAACTTCGGCGCACACACCATCGCCATCACCGGCACTAACTCAAAGCTAGACCAATACGCAAAATCACACAACTTCATCACCACACTACCCATGGAAGACTGGGTCGGCGGCAGATCCTCCATCATGTCCACAGTCGGGCTCGTTCCAGCAGCCCTGCAAGGTATAGACATAGACGCATTCCTCCTAGGAGCTAAAGAAATGGATCAACGCACACGCTCTCATAACACCGCCGACAACGCAGCCATGCAGCTCGCCATCGCATGGCACCACGCAGGTAACGGAAAAGGTGACAAAGACATGGTCGTCCTCCCATACAAAGACTCACTCGTGCTTTTCTCAAAATACCTCCAACAACTCGTCATGGAGTCACTCGGTAAAGAGCAAGACCTAGATGGCAACACCGTCAACCAAGGCATCGCAGTCTACGGTAACAAAGGATCCACTGACCAACACGCATACGTCCAACAACTCCGTGACGGAGTCCATAACTTCTTCGCCACATTCATCGAAGTCAGAAAAGGCAGAGCAGGCAGCAGCATCGAAGTAGACTCAGTAAACACCAGCGCAGACTACCTACAAGGATTCCTCCGCGGAACACGCTCAGCACTCTACCAGTCAGGCAGAAAATCAATCACCATCTCCATTCATGAAATCACCCCTCACTCCCTCGGCATGCTCATCGCTCTATTCGAAAGAGCCGTCACATTCTACGCATCACTCGTTAATATTAACGCATACCACCAACCAGGCGTTGAAGCCGGCAAAAAAGCCGCCGAAGACTTCCTTGACACTCTCAACCAAACTCGCGGCGCACTCACAGGCTGGCAAAAAACAGCCGATGACATTGCTGAAGCCATCAGCCATGACCCAGAAGACGTCTACCACGCTCTCGTCCACCTAGCCGCTAACAATGAAGCCATTCAGAGCGAAGGCGCTAACCCCAGCGAAGACACATTCATGCTCTAGCAAGCCTCTTCTCTATACTAATAAAACCAAGTGCTCAGGTTCGACCGCTACATCGCAAAAAACATCTTCACTACGACGCTATTCGCCGTAGCGATACTCAGCGGCGTATTCATGCTCGGAAACATCTTCAAAGAAGCACGCCCCCTCTTCGTAGGGAAGCACCCCTCCCCACTCCTCGTCCTAGAATTCATCATTAGTGTGCTCCCATTCTCACTAATGTTCACCATCCCATTCAGCTTCCTAGCTGCCGTCATGCTTGTCTTCGGCAGACTCTCCGCTGATAACGAAATCCTCTCCATGAGAATGTCAGGACAAGGACTTCTCCGTATCGCCCTCCCAGTATTCATCGTCGCAGCCATACTATCAGCATTCTGTTTCTGGCTAAACGTCGAAATTGCACCAAAAGCCAAATCCAGAGTCAAATCCCTCCTCTACGAAGCAGTAAAAGAAGACCCTAACAAATTCCTAGACCCAGGAGTCGTCCAGACACAACTCAAAGATAAACGTATCTACGTCAGAGCCAGAAAAGGTAACACCCTCTTCGGCCTCCACATCCACGACATCGCAGCACTAGATAAAAACTTCGCATCAAACACATACATCTACGCAGAATCCGCACTCATCCATGTCGACATGGAAACCAACCAAATCAAACTAAAACTAAAAGACTCATTCATCTTCGCAAAAGACTCTAACGGAACCAGAACACCCATCAAAGTAGCAGACGTAGACCCAGTCATATTCTCCTTTGATAACAAAAAGAAACGCCGCATAAAAGCCTCCTCCATGACCAACTCGGAAATAACAGCATACCTCGCCACTAACCCAGAAATCTCCGATAAAAAAAGAGCCAAACTCACCAACGCCGTCACATCCAGACAATCATTCTCACTCGCATGCCTCGCATTCGCACTCGTCGGTGTTCCACTCGGCATCGGATCCCGCAGAAAAGAAACCTCCACCGGATTCATTCTCAGCCTAATCATCGGTCTAGGCTACTTCCTATTCCACATCTTCGCAGGAAAAATAAAAGACAATACCAGCAACCTAGCAGAAATTCTTTTCTGGCTACCTAACCTCCTAGCACTCATAATAGCCATTTGGTTATTTAGAAAAGCCCGCTCAAAGTAACATACAACAACTAAGCAAGAGATACTAATCCTGATGCAACCCATCCGTAAAATCCTCAATAAAGCAACAAACGCACTCAAACTGTTCTTCACAGAAAACAGCATCCAAATCTTCCCCGCCAAAAGCGCCATCAAGAACTACAAAAAAAACGATATCAAATACGATATCAAAGCAGCATTCAACGTCGCCCTCCTAGCTCTTCCACAAGGAATGGCATACGCCGCCATCGCAGACCTTCCCATCTACTACGGCATCATCAGCTCCATCATAGCATCCATCATAGCCCCTCTATTCTCCAGCTCTCGCCACACCATCCTAGGCCCCACCAATGCCACCTCCCTCATGGTATTCACCTTCTTCGCATCCTCAGCCGCTTCCAGCATGGACAAAGACGCCATCTTCTACATGCCCCTTCTCGTATTCCTCGTCGGCATCATCTCAGTCATAGGCGCTCTCTTCAAAATCGCAGACCTCCTCCAGTTCGTCTCCCGCAGCGTATTAGTAGGATACATCACAGGCGCATCATTCCTCATCATGAACGGACAGTTTAAACACATCGTCGGCGTCGCTGAACCACTCAAACAAATCATCGAATCAAACAGAGACAACAACCAAGCAGTTAACTTCTTCACCAACTTCTTCGACCTCACAACACTCTGGGAACAATTCCAATGGCAACCCATAATCATTGGCATCCTAACCCTAGCACTATACCTCTACCTCATGAGAAAGCTACCCATGCTTCCTAACTTCGCTCTCTGCCTTACCATATCATCCATCATCGCTCTCACCCTCAAAACTACAACTGGCAACTTTAACCTAGAATGCTTCCAGTCATTCCAAATCGATAACTTCTCACCAGCTCTTCCAGAATTCAAATTCAACGACATCGCTGCCCTCATCAGCGTCGCATTCGCCATCGCATTCCTCGCCTCACTAGAAAACACCGTCATGGGTAAATCCCTCGGAAGCAGAACCGGAGAAAGACCAGACGTCAACCAAGACATGTTCTCAGTAGGCATGGCTAACATCGCCTGCTCACTCCTCGCACCCATGCCAGCATCAGGCTCACTAACTCGATCAGCTCTAAACTTCGAATCAAACGCCAAATCCAGATTCTCATCCATCTACTCTGGTATCCTCTGCATCATCGGCTTCTACCTACTCCTAAAACTCCCACTCGTAGAAAACATCCCTAAAGCCACTCTAGCAGCACTCGTCATCGGAATCGCCATATCACTCATCAAATGGAAAAACATCCGCATCTGCCTTCACTCCACCAGAGATGATGCCATCGTCATCATCGTCACATTCGCTGCCACACTCATCACCAGACTAGACTCAGCCATCTTCATCGGAGTCGCCCTATCCATATCTCTATTCCTAAGAAAAGCATCACGCCCGCACCTCGTCGAATACGAAGTCAATGACGAAGGTAACTTCCGCGAACGTGACAACAAAAACGCTCGCCCTAACCCCGCCATATCCATCGTGCACGTCGAAGGTAACCTCTACTTCGGTGCCGCAGACCTCTTCAGAACTCAAGTACAACTCACAGCATCAGACCCCAACCTCAAAATAATCATCCTACGCATGAAAAATGCTCGCCACCTAGACGCCACATCAGTAATGGCTCTAGATGACCTCATCAAACACATGCGTAAACAAGGCAGACACGTCATCATCTCAGGAGCCACCAGAAACGTCTACATCGTACTCAAACAATCAGGCGTTCTAGAAACCATCCTAGACGGCTGCGATAGATCTCAAGGTGAAACCAACCTCTTCTTCTCATCACCAAGTAACCCAAACCTCTCCACCAGAGACGCCCTCATCAGAGCCCAAGAACTACTCGGAACCAAAAACGCAGACATCAAAATATTCTTCGACGCTAACCAAAATAAAAAATCAAAATAGAGCAACTAAATACCCACATCATTCCAATCCACTTATAATATAATCAAAAACCTCATTCTTCACCCGCGCTGGATTCGCTAAACTCTTAGTCACATACCTCGGCGCATCAATGATATCACGATCTATCATCTCCATAATCACATCATAATACTCAACAGAAGTCTTACCCACCAGCAAAGGAACCAGACTCACACCAGATTTCCACATCTTCAACATATCCACAAAACCACACAAATATAAATAATCCTTTGTAAAACCTCCTCCTCTAAAAACCCGAGTAACAACAGTATAAGAATCAACCTCAGACAACCCATGCTCTCTCACTAAATAATGAAAACACTCAATAAAATCAGCTCCACAACACATCATATCCGTTACAACAACGCGTAACGCTATCTTCCTTAACCTCGATAAAGTCATATTCCCACTCAAATACTCCGCCAATAAAGCAATTCCCTCCTGAGTCTTCGTATTCACCGGCAAACCTAAATAAAACAACTTTAACTTCTCAGCAACCGAGTTCTGAGTAGTAACCATATGCACACCTATCTCATGCTCGATTAATGCATCCACCTCCTTATAAGTAAACTTAGCATCAGGACGTATCATAATCGTTTTCTTCGAATTCAATACCATTACCTGAGAAATCACCCTCTCACTCATCTCAAGCTTACAGTCAATGCCATAATCCTTCAAGCCTACTCTAAATGCATCAATGGCATCAGCGATAGGCATCACAGGCATCCGCTTAGGCTCTGATGGCACACCAGGTAAATGCAAAACATACTGAGCATTCTGTAAATCCTTCTTACTAGGCCTACCAAAATAACGTAAAGAATTATAAAGAAACTTCCGTGTTCCAAGACTAGATAACAAGTCCACCTTATCAAAATGACTACTTATCACAGACTCATAAAGCGCCCTAATACTAACATCAGATATATCCTGAATCTTAATCGAACCCAGCTGCTGCTTTAACTCAAAAGCATGCACCCTCATAGGAGAATACTTAAATCTAGGAACCTCAGTAAACTTACTACGGAAAAACCTCTTCTGCTCAGACCTAGTATTAATAGGATTAACATAAGCCAAAAGCTCAAAACCCTTGAGCAACCTATACATCTTCCTATCTACAGAAAAAATAGCAGGATCATGCTTCTTATCTAATAAATGAGACACACTCTTAGGATACGTATTCGTATTATCTGCACTAAAAAACTGTGCACTATTCAAAATCGCCTGCTTTAGACTATGCTGTACCTCAGTAATAACCTCCGGAAAATCTACACCCGTCAACTCATCACAATAAACCTTCTTAATCTCAGTCGCTAAAACCAACGTATCCGGAAAATGATCAGTTATATACCTCAATACATAACCTCGACCACGAAATACATCATTCTCAGAAGTTACATTCTCAATGCCTGATAAACTTATCATACTAAGCTCAGATTTCCAATTCGCTATAACCGATGAAAACCGCTCTTTATCAACAAACTCTGTCCCTAAATTAAAAAGAGGAACACTCCTATTCCACCTCTGATAATTATAAGAATGCAGATCATAGACTACGCTCCCCTTGAACAAATCATTAAGCTTACTCAACAAAACATAAACTACTTTAAAAAAGTTTGTATGCTTTCGTAAACTAACCTGCCGCTGCTTATTCGTAAGCTTCCGCCTCCACACCTTCTTACCCCATGCCACATCATAAATACACTCCTCAGGTGACCTATTAAGATCATACTCAAACCTAGAATCCAAAGCAGTTATAGTTATCGGAAGAGAATCTATAAATCTACCCGTATGCGGATCCTCCTCATACCACCTCTCATACTCATCTAAAAGCATATCGCCCTTTAAATCACTGCGCAATTTCCCTCCATCATGAATCGCCATACAGCAAAATGGCACATAACGACTTATTTTAATCACAAAAGAACCATCAGCAGACTCCGCCTCAAAAGTCTGCTCGCTCTTGATCAAACTCAATATCTCACTTATCTCAAGAGCTTGCATTATCAATCAAAATTTCCGGCCTAAAATCCTCCTTCAACTCATTCCGACTCTCCACAACCGCCTCCAAATAATCTACTATCTTACGCTGTAACTTCACTTTATTCAGTCGATTTATATCAGTTATAGTTCCAGGACTCATCACATTAACCTCAATCAACTTCCCGTTAATCAAATCTAATCCAGCATAATAAATCCCATCACGAACCAGCTTTTCACCAATTTTATGACATAGTATCTTGTCATCCTTTGTTAACTTATACTTCTCTACTGATCCACCAGTAGATATATTAGATCGCACATCTCCCGAACAAGGACGCCGCCTTAATGCTCCAATAGGCTCCCCATTTAACATCAATACTCGCACATCACCCTCTTCAGCACCCTCTATATACTCTTGAAGAATAACATACTTAGATATATCCTTATCCCTATTAACATAAAAATCTAACAAAGATCGGATATTAGCCATCGCGGACTTCTCAATCACTATAACGCCACTACCACCATACCCATCCAGTGGCTTCATGATCATCTTATCATTTTCAGACTCCTTAATTATCCTCAAAAGATACTCTATATTCTTTGAAACATGAGTCACCGGTATGAGCTCTCTGTTTGGATCATAATAAGCAGCCGTATAAATTTTATTGTTAGACTTCCTCAGACCATCGATCGCATTAATCGTAAAAACATCATCTTTTATAGAATCCAAAAAATTCAACACTAACCCATCTAAAGGAGGATTATCCCTCATAAAAATAACATCAAAATCCTTCAGTTCCTGCATTTCAACATCAAATACAGCATTATTATAAAAAGCAGACAGACTAGATGAAACCTTATCCGTCACTACAAATTTCTTACACAGACTGAGTGTCAGACTATCCCTAATCGTGAGATTACTCGGATGAGTGATCGACACCTCATGCCCACGCCTCACTGACTCATGAATAATTCTTAACGTCGAATCCTGTGCAGGATCCACTCGCTCCCATGGATACATGATGAAACATAACTTTATCTTCATAATTCTTGTAAACTATGCAGCTATCCATAATTACCTTTTACCACATTACGAAAGATGCTTTTAAAACTAATTAATATTTTAACAAAGTTACTGATACTTGATAAAAACCAAAACACAATCCCAAAATAGAGCAACACATACCAATAAATGAGATTCTCAGGCACACACCCCAAGAATCACAATTTCATCAAAAAAATTATATCACCTTCCTCATACAATAGATCATAACCTCACAAGGCTTAAGCCTATCTAGCTCCATGCTCTCATACTCATAATCACCCATCCACCTGCGCGCATTCTTTGAGAACCATATATCCACATTATGCATTGTCTCCGTTGGATGAAAATTAATAACCACCAAATAAGCCTGCCGGCTCTTCTTATCATATCGTAAAAAACCATACAACCAGTGCCCACTCACATTCTCCCCAGCCAGCCGCCCATAATGGGGATTATCATTATTAAATGAATTCAAACCATACGTCTCACCTTCACGAAACGCTGGCTCCTGTAGCACATTAAGCCACCTCCCATACCACTCCCTTAACTCACGCTGTTCATCACTAAGTCCTGAACCATCATAAGAATGGCCACTTACCCACTTCTGCAGCTCCGGAACAGCAGTATAATCAAATATACTCGTCCGCCCATCGTCTCCACTATAACCCTGAGAACCCAGCGCACGCTCACCCACTTCCTGCCCGTTATAGACCAAACAGCCACCACAACCTATTCCAAACAAAAAACCACTTACAGGCATACCTATATTCGCTCCATGCCCACCCCAATGATGAGGCGATGCAATGCGCACCTCATCATGATTCTCAACATAACGAGTCATACTATGAAGCCTCTCAGTATCAAAAATAAAATCATCAAGATCGTTGGCCCACTTACCTGACTCATACAACCCCTTAATCAGATCATAACTCTTGCTATCATACATCTCATTGAATCCCGCATCAATAAGCTCCTTAAAAACATCACTCCTCCTTGGCGTAACCCGCATTGGATCTGCAGGATATGCCTCTGCTAAAAAATAAACACCAGAATCACGCTCACGCGCCCTACCCACAGCCCACTTCCAAAACTCCGAAGGCACCATATGAGCCATATCACAACGAAAACCATCTACCCCCATCTCCTGCCAATACGCCAGAACTAAATCCATCTCATCCCATGTAGCTGGCCGCTTATCACCACCAAAATCACTCACTCCACTCGTGAAATCATAACCATAATTAAGCTTCACCGTCTCATACCACTCATTCACCGTCGGACTATGTGTAACTGCATTATTACCCGTTACTCGAGGAGGACCTTCAGAACTATAACGCCCACCAGGTAAATACAAAGGATGCGCTAAATCTAAATAGTAAAAATGATTCCCTTTATCACAAAATAAATTCACATCATCATTCCTACCAAAATTCCTCTCAGGATAAACATCACTATCATAAGCCCTTGAAACATGGTTAGGTATAAAATCAATCAACACCTTTAAACCGACATCATGACAACGCTGAACTAACTCTTTAAACTCATCCAGCCTATTATCTACACATACAGCCAAATCTGGTGACACATCATAATAATCTTTCACCGCATAAGGACTACCCGCTAACCCTTTAAGTATCAAATCAGAATCTGCAGGCCTGTCAGGATAAGCAGTACCACTAGCATGCTCTAATACACCTGTCAGCCAGATTTGCGTGAAACCTAATTTCTTAATCTCAGCTAAAGCCTTCGTATTAATATCTACAAACTTGCCACAACCATTGCGCTCAATATCTCCACCATCAGTACAAGTAGTGTTCAGATTACCAAAATGCCTAACAAACAGCTGATAAGTCGTCGCCTTCATTACGCCACTAGTAGACCCTCCATCTCCTCACCATTAACAACACATGCACTTGACTGAATCCACGCAAATACAAATACACAATCAGTACACCTAGCCCACTGAATCTCACTAAAATAACTTGTATCTATTTTGATTGCTAACATTCTCACTAATTATCCGATTTTAAATATCCTAAAAAAATTCCAGCGCCTAACCAAAGGCCTAATAACCAACTACTCCACAGGCACCGCTTTAGGAGGCACTCGCCGTGGAACCTTATTTACCGGCAAATCATCTTCCACCAGTAATGCCCTGGGAGGCTTAACAGGTTTATATAGCTCCTTTTCTATAGCAGGATCAGAAAGCTCAAGCAGCTCAGGATTACTCTCTATAGCTACAGAATCATCTTCCACTAACAAAGCCTTAGGCGGCTTAACCACTCTAGCCCTTCTAACAGCCGGAACCTCACCCAATTCCTCTTTGTTTGGATTCCTCAAAGGTCTTATAACCCTAGCCTTCCTAACTACCCTCGGCTTTTGCTTAATACCATTATCAGACGGTGCACTTTTACGCATCTTTATCTCCACGCGCCGGTTAATCGCCTGCGCCACTTTATCACCCCCAGCTACTACAGGCTGAGACTCTCCAAGTCCCCTCACATACAACCGATCCTCAGATACCTTCATCGACTTTATCAACCAATCCTTAACCGCATAAGCCCTCGCAAGAGATAATCTACTATTCGCCTCATCACTGCCAATCAAATCCGTATGCCCCTCTATCCAACATTTCATAGTAGGATTCTTATCTATAATCAAAACAACCTTAAGCAAGCTACTCTTAGCACTCTCGCGTAAAGTCGCCTCATTAAAGTCAAATAACAGATCAGAACCTATCATCCCCTTAGCCTTCTCAAGCTCAGACTGAGAAAGATTCGTCATCTGTGCCAGAGGTGTAAAACCCTTTATCACTCCATCAGATGCATCACCACCAGCCCCTTTGGCCAACTCTGTATTAAAACGATCAGGATCAAACTCATCAGCCGCTTGTTTCCCAGGATCAATAGTTAATTGACCCACCTCAGGCTTCAAAAAATCATCAGTACTCCCTATATCTTCAATGCTTTCATTAAAATCAATACCAGACGTAAGATCCGCAGCGCTTGAATCCTTGCTCCCAGCCAGTGCCATTGCCTCAGTCGGTGCAGATATAGCCACATCATCCATGGTAGGAGAAAAATCAATCTCCATCTTATCAATAGAATCATCTTCTATCTCCAACTCCTTAACCAAGCTTTCCACAGCCTCAACAGGATCCGCTAACGCTTCGCTCTCAACCTCACTAGGAACCTCTATATATTCCTTATCCGCCACACTCCTCACAACAACACTCCGTGTAACTAACTCCTCAGATCCTTTAGAACTTAAAAAAATTGGAATCTTCTGCATAGCTAACAAAACTATCAAATGACAAGCTATAGCCAGAATTACAGCTACAAAAATCCAGCGAGACACACCACCCTGACGGGACACCTGTCTACCTGCACCATATCGCACACTCTTCCAGTTATAACTATTATCTAACATAAGCTAAAATGAGTCACAAAACACATTACATACGCAACTCACTAATATTGTAGCTTAAAAAAATAGAGATTCAACCATATAAACCATGAAAATAGATACACTTATATGACCTACTCACCAAAAAAACACCCCCCGCATAGCCTCAACTATCTTTGATTCTCTCCAAAACACCATCAAATCACCAATATTCAGACAATCTAATTTCAATCAACCTACCATACCTCCAACTAATAACATATGAAAAATAATTAAGGTTAAAATAACAAATCAAGACAGCAAAAAAATAAACCAGAAGAAAGACGTGTAACGGACTAAATAACTCCTCTATTGCAACACTAATTTAACTTTACCAGCATACCAAAAAAATCAGCACTACTAAAAAAATAACTACATCCATATTGCCAAAAACAATAAAACAGATCTAGATAAAAGATGTACTGACCTTCAAAGTAGTTTAGTAAAACCTAAATTACGCCCACCACATACAAAGTAATACACTTACTTAAGTATTATATTATCCTTAGAAGCTGCGTCATTACCACCACTATTACCAAAATCTCTATCTGGACCTGCAGAAACAATATCAAACCCATCATCACTAGTATGATAAGTTCCGCTATAAACACCACCATTATTCTGGTAAGTATAGCGTAGCGGAGTGCCCCAAGAATCAACAATAAGCCACTTACCATTCACTTCAGCTATATAAGATTCTTTACCCGCACTAGAAACTACCAATTTAGGCAATTTGCTCCTAACTCCTTCATCAGTAGCAATAGATCCATCCCCATCAAAATCTCCTGTTATATAGTGTATCAGTGCCTCAGTGCTAGTATCTCCTCCATCCCCTTCTGGATAGATTGCACCATCAGGTAATCCCATCTCTTTCATCTGTGCTGCTGATATATCTGAAGCCCTTGCCTCCATTGCTGATGCTACATCCCTTATAATAAGCTCAGTCTTATCTTCGTTAGCCCTCCCTGTTATCAAGAAAAACACACCGTAACTTATCCCTGCCATAGTAGTAATAATCCCCATTACTACTATTAACTCAATAAGCGTGAATCCTCTCTTTCCCCTGTTAGGGAAATTACCTACTTCCAGATTTGATGAAATTTTCATAATTTATAAGATACATTATAATTAAACTGACTAATAGATAATAACTTACTACATAAGTTAAAAAATAGCCAATGATATTTTCTGCTGCTAACTATGATGGAACAGAATCCATGAGCTTAATAAGTGGCAAGAACATCGCAATTACAATAGTTCCTACAATAACTGCCAATAACACAATCATCAACGGCTCAATAACAGACGTTAATGCCGTAACAGCATTATCTACCTCATCGTCATACACATCAGCTACCTTGAGTAACATATCAGGTAATTTACCTGTCTCCTCACCAACATCCACCATACTAATAACCATCGGGGGAAAAACTGGACTCGCTGACATCGGCGTCACAATAGACTCACCCTCCTTAACAGCACTATGTATATTACTGATCGCATTCGATACCACAACATTACCAGATGTCTCACTAGTAATATTCAAGGCCTGTAATATAGGCACACCAGAAGTCACCAAAGTTCCTAAGGTTCTACTAAATCTAGAGATAGCACTCTTCCGCTGTAAATCTCCTAGCAGTGGCATCTTAAGCTTAAAGCCATCTACCTTTTCTCTACCAGAGACAGTATTAGACCATTTACTAAACAAGAAGATAAATAACATTAAGCCAAAAATCAACCACACTACCACTGGCAAATAGAACACAATCTTCATCAACATGTCAGAGAAACCGAAAACAAATTCTGAGATCGGAGGTAATTCGGTATTCAAGTCTTTAAACATGTTCTTGAACTCAGGAACCACTACCACCATCAAGAAAATAAGAATCGCCACCGCAATAAACATCACGATGAAAGGATATACCATAGCAGATACAATCTTATTCTTAAGCTTGTTAGCCTTCTCCATATACTCCGCTAGTCTCGTCAACACAACCTCAAGAACACCACCAAGCTCACCCGCCTTTACCATATTCACATATAACTTATTGAATAACTTCGGATGCTGAGACAAACTCTCAGAAAAAGTAGACCCACTCTGAATAGACTCAGATATACTTGTTATTGTATGCTTAAGAACTGGATTAGGCTCTTGTTTCCCCAAGACATCCAGACCCTTAAGAAGCGGCAAGCCAGAATCAATCAACGTAGCTAGCTGACGCGTGAAAATCATCATCACCTTAGGCTTCACCCTGCCACCAGATACTTTTTTTACCTTAGTCTTACCCTTAGCCTTCTTTCCCACAGAAGTCTTACCTTTGGTAGAAGCTGCGTTAAGACTTCCCTTACCCTGCTCAACTACTTGAGTAGGATATAAACCATGCGACCTAATCTGCGAGATAGCATCAGCCTCAGTTGCTGCCTCGATCGTACCTGTCGTCTGTTCGCCTTTAGCATCTAGTGCTATATATTGGAAATGCGCCATAAGTGAATTGTGTGTGTTTTATACTCTAAACTAGTAAAATGCTGTATGAAAAGCTCAAAGATGAGCAAATTGATAATATCTCAATATCTATGTATACTTCAGAACCTCCTCAATCGTTGTAGAACCACTATAAATATTACGTAGTCCATCCTCCCTCAAGGTCTGCATGCCTAACTCTATTGCCTTCTGCTTAATCACTACAGATGGAGATCGCTTTGTTATCAGCTCCCTAATAGGATCTGTAATATCAAGTAACTCAAATAACCCTTGCCTACCCTTATATCCATTCCCACACACCTCACATCCCTGACCAGTATGAAATTCCTTATCGCCCAGCTCATGTGGAGATAAACCTAACTGATTAATCAAAGCCTCACTCGGCTCATAAGATGCTCGGCATCCATTACATATAGTTCTCACTAATCGCTGGGCCAATACACCCTCAAGTGACGCAGCCACCAAAAACGGCTCCACTCCCATATCAACTAGACGCGTTACCGCCCCAGCAGCATCATTCGTATGCAACGTAGATAATACCAAGTGACCAGTCAACGAAGCCTGAATAGATATTTGCGCAGTCTCCTTATCTCGTATCTCCCCCACCAATATCCTGTCTGGATCCTGCCTCAAAAACGCCCTCAATATCCTAGAAAAATCCAAATCTATAGCCTCATTAACAGGAATTTGTATTATCCCATCAATATCATATTCAACAGGATCCTCAGCAGTCAGCAACTTAGCATCTATAGTATTTATCTTCCGCAGCGCAGCATACAGCGTCGTCGTCTTTCCAGCACCAGTCGGACCAGTCACAATAAAAATCCCATTTGGCTTATGTATAGTCTCCGTCACATAATTATACATCTCATCAGGTAAACCAAGAACCTCTAACTCAAGATTAACATTACTCCTATCAAGGATACGTAAAACAACACTCTCACCATGTTGAGTAGGCAGTGAAGAAACACGCATATCTACCTGCTTTTCACCAATATTTTTAACTATTCGCCCATCCTGAGGAACACGCGTCTCAGCAATGTTCATATTAGACATCACCTTCAAACGCGATATTATCGCCCTTGCCAAATTCATCGGAGGTGGTGACATCTCAAACAATGTCCCATCCACCCGATAACGTATCTTAAACTCATGCTCAAATGGCTCAAAATGTATATCTGACGCCTGTGAATCTATCGCCTGATACATCACCTGGTCAACATATCGTATGATAGGCGCAGAATTAGCTTCAGCCTCCAAGTCACCATCAGAGGAATCGCCCAGCCCGGTCACCTCCATATGACTGAGAACCTCCTCCATATCATTACCACCACGGTAATACTCTGATATCTTGTTCTCTACCAAGTAATCCGGCGCAACCTGAATAATAATCTCCTTACCTAAGGCAAACCTGAGATCCTCAGCTGCCTGAGGATTCAATGGATCAGCCAGAACAACATGCAAACCCTCCGCTGTCAAATTCACAGGAAACGCACCATGTAACCGAGCCATTCCACCAGGTATCTGTCCTATCAGCTCATCAGGCGGAACAAAACTACCCAGATCAATCAATTCCGCACCAAGCTCGGAAGCTATAACAGGCCATATATCATCCTTATCAGAAACAATATCAAAGTCCGCAAGTGTCTCAGCTATACCCTTCCCACTCGTCTCCATGGAAGTAATCATATCCTGAGCCAAATACCTATCTACTAAGCCTCTCGCCATGAAGAGGTCTATAACCTGTTGTTTGTCCATTGTTCTTCTCTAAACTCTATGTTCCTTAATAATTAATCCAATCTTCCTACCCGTAAATACTACTTCTACATCCCATCAGCCATCGTCACCCCTATAACCTCTTCAGCAGAGGTCATCCCAGATAACACCTTGCGGATACCATCCTCTCGTAAGGTCCTCATGCCCAACTCACGCGCACGCTTCCTCAACTGAGGTGAAGACAAATTATCATTAATCAAGTGACTAACCTCATCATCAACCTTGAAAATCTCAAACAAGCCCATCCGCCCTTTATAACCAACATTCCTACATGCATCACAACCCTCAGGTCCATAGATAGAACTCTCCATCATCTGCGAGGCATCTATGTTAAGCATGCGTAACTCTCTATCAGATAACGCCGCAGGCGTCCTACACGCAGGACATAGTTTTCTTACCAAACGCTGTGCTATAATCGAACGTATCGCAGACGCTATCAAAAACTTCTTAACTCCTATATCTGCCAAACGAGCAATAGCACTCGGCGCATCATTCGTATGCAATGTTGAAAACACCAAATGACCAGTCAGCGCAGCATTAATTGCTATATTTGCTGTCTCCTCATCTCGTATCTCACCTATCATGATCACATTCGGCGCCTGTCGTAACATCGCCCGCAGTGCAGCTCCAAATGTCATCCCTATATCTGTCTTTACCATCACCTGGTTAATCCCAGGCATCTCATATTCCACAGGATCCTCCACCGTAATAATCTTCTTATCCGGCCTATTTATAACATTCAAACACGCATACAACGTAGTCGTCTTACCACTACCCGTAGGCCCTGTTACCAAAATAATACCATCAGGCAAACCTATCATCTCCCTAAAAGTATCCTGGTCATCTGATAAAAAACCAAGCTCAGGTAAACCCAATAGCAACGAGGTCTTATCAAGTATACGCATCACTATACTCTCACCATGATTACTAGGAACACTAGATACACGCAAATCTACATCCTTCCCAGATACCTTAATCTGTATCCTTCCATCCTGTGGCATGCGCTTCTCAGCGATGCTCATCGTACCACTCATCACCTTTAAACGTGCAACAATTGCCGGCAACAACTTCCTAGGATGGTTATCAACCTCAATCAACTTTCCATCCACCCGGTAACGTATGCGCAATGACTGCTCTAAAGGCTCAATATGAATATCACTCGCCTTCAAATTAAAAGCCTCTACTAAAATATGGGATACTAACTTAATAATAGGCGCATCATTTGGATCAGCCTCATCATCTTCACCCCAGCTTAAACCCTCCTCTTCCACTACCTCACCACCTGCTGCACCATAATTCTGCTTCAACAGCAAATCAATCGCACTAGGAGTAGCACACACAGGACTTATCTCCCTACCTATAACATGCGGCAACGTATCCAAAGCCTCAAAATTCAGCGGGTCTGCCAAAGCTATCACCAAATAACCACCACTCTCACTAACAGGAACCGCCTTAAATCGACGAGCCACCTCCTCAGGAACAAGCTCAAAAATATCTGGGGATATCGGTGTATGAGCCAGATCTATATAATCCACACTTGAACTCTGAGCACACACCTGAGCCACCTGCTCCTCAGTCAATTTCCCCTCCTGTATCATCAGTTCTATCACACCCTGCTGGTCAGTCAGATTGTTGCGATACAATTGAACATCATCCGCTGTGATCAACCCATGCTCGGCGATCAGCTCTAGTAAGTAGTTTTCGTTGGAATACACGGTAATAATTAAAATGATTAAAAATTAAAATCTAACATCAAAACAGTCATTATTACTTGCTCTAATGCTACAATATCACACTGAACAACTACCACCTCCACGTCAAGCATACTGGTAAATAAATCTCATAAACCATAAAACAAACTCACTAACCATCACATACCCAAAACCTTCAACACATCCCTCGGATCCTTTCGTAAATGCCAAACCCCCACAAACTCACCAGCTACATAAGGATCATTCAACGGACAACTAACCTCAACACCCCCCAAATCCAATCCACCCATAAGCCCATCTAACCACGCCCCCACATCCCCAAGTCGCGACTTCCTTAATATCTCAAACACACCACCACCAGCATAACCAGACTTAATCAGTAACTCCAGCGCCACCCTCCCCATAGTCATCCGTGGATTCACCTCCACCACTCTCCTTAACCTCAACTCCCCACCATCTCTATACACCATAGCATCCACCCCAAAGTTCCCCCTATAATCATCACCTAAAAATCCACCCAAAACCTCAGGCACCTCCTCCTTATATAACTCTCTCACACCAGCATGCCTAAACAAAAACTCAGTCATCTCAGGCTCCAATCCACTAGTCCACTTCGAATGAACAAACGTACCCAAATACCTCCCCATTACATCATTCATAACCCGCGTCATCCCCACCAACTTCACCCCATCCTCACTCACCTCATACTGTGCTGAAAAATCCATCACCCTATCCAGCCACGGCTCCACCACCACACCACCCTGCTGAACCAGCATCTTATCCAACCAAGCCCTTGACCCATCAGACCACTCGCCACCCACCAACCTCATATGCCCTCTCCCAGCACTCGACCACAACGCCTTCAACAACACATCACCACCACCAGCCCCCTTTAACTCATCCACCGCAGACAGCACCTCATCCACACCTAAACACAAACTACCAACCTCCTCACCCAGAACCCTCGCCAGCTCTAACCCACTCCCCTTAGAAAATAAATCTCCAGAACCAGCACCCCACTCCCTCCAGCCCAGCTCCACCCCCTCCTGCAAGCCCACCTTAAACCGACTCATAAACTCACAAGCCACAGGACCCCAAGCCCACGGCTTCAGACCACCAATCTTCCTCTCTAACAAATCACCATCCTCACCTATCTTCATCAACTCAGGAATCACAAACCCACACCGCTTCAACCTCAAAACATGCTCCCTACTTGGCAACTCATCCACCAAAACCACATCATCCCTCCTCGCCCAAGCCATCGGCAACAACCCCAAATCTCGCTCTAGCATCAAATGAGACTTCTTAGGCTGAAACCTCACATCACCACCACCCGCCATCGCCAACTCCTCATTAGGATTAAACCAATGCAACACAGGCGTCCGCCCCCTACTCTGCTCTATAACCTCAAGCGAGTCTATCCACTCAGCATCTATCCCCACCCTCTCTCGCCCATCCCTATCATAAGGAGCCATCCCCTTAGCCCGCGCTAAAGTCAGCGGAAAATGCAGCTGCTTCTTAAACGCCGCCCAGTCAGTCACACCCTCATCCTTCCACCTCCTAAACCACTTCAACCCATGACCCACATGACCTATCTCATCCTCATAAATCTTCTCTAACACCGCAGCAGTCGCCGTATCACCCACCTCCCTAAACAACCGCCCATAATACAAAGAATAATCCAAATTTGCCTGCTCAAAAACCAAACTCAACCGACTCACAAAATCCATCGGACACTCCATCGGCGCCACCATCCTCCAGAAATAATCATTCACCGGTAACTCACCAAACTCCATCCCACACTCACGCATCCGCCGCATATACATCAACGTATGCGCCTGCTCCTCACGCATCGTCTCATACACACCTCGCCTAAACTCCTCCGGCGCATGAGGAAACTTCAACAACACCAACGCCATCAACTCAGTCGCCAACAACTCATGGTTAGCCAAAAAATGCAACATCTTCCCACGCTCAGCCTTCTCATCCATCCTATTCACCTTCGGAAAACTACTCACCCCACCACCACTCACACCACGCTCAGATATCATCAACTCACTCGGCCTGCCTGGCAACTCAGGCATACTCAACCCACACTCACGCACCACATCCGTCACCTCCCTCGGTGCACCACCCCTAAAATCACCCACACACAACTTCTCATCCAGACTACGTCCAAACAAAACCCCCTCAGCCACCTCTCGTATCTCCATACTCATGTGTAAACTGATACCAAATAATCACCCCACAACAAACAAATACACACCATCATTGCTTTTCACCTCCCATAAAGTAAGCTAACTACAGACACAACAACCCAGATGGCAACCAACAAAACATCTGCTCAACCCACCTCTGAGTCCTCATCAAAAGACCAGCACAAAGGTGACACTAAGCAATCAAAACAAACCAAAAAACGCCCCTGGCTAAAGCGTTTCACATGGTTTTGCGCCATCATCCTCACACTAGGCATCCTACTCAACGGCCTAATCGCCCGTAAAGTAATAGCCCACTACCTGAACCAAAGCCTACAAGACCAAGGCATGTCAGGATCAGCAGACATCAATGGCTCCATACTCTCAGGATTCCAGATCAAAAACCTCCACTACACCGGCAACCAAGGAATCCAACTCCTTCAAATCGGATCCCTCAGCCTAAACTACCAGATCACCAAACTCTCAGATCTAAAAATCGACTCCCTCAAACTATCCAACATCGTCACAAAAATCGACATCGCCAAATTCAAACCAAGCACAAAACCCACAGAAAAAACCAACTGGAAAAAAACCATCGAAGACCTAAGGCCACTCATCACACACCCCAACATCAAACTAGAAAACATCAACATCACCCTCCTCAAAAACAACAAGAAAATCCTACACACCAACCTCGAATCCATCCACCACCAACCAGAATCTAACCAATTCCATATCAAAAACTGGCACACTTCAGACGCACACTCACTAACCACTCCCATCCAGTCCACCACACTCACATGGAATCCTCAACAACTCAAAATTAATAAACTCACCCCACTCCCAGAACTCTCCCTAACAGACACCAACATCAACTGGAATGCAAAACCCACAGCCCACACCTCTCTAAACTATCAAGACGCCACCATAACCCTCAGCGCCTCAGAATCAATAGACCTCCAGCTCATCAGCGGAACCATCCGCTCAGCAGAAATCCTCCATACACTCAACAAACTAAAAATCACCATCCCAAACATCCACCCATCCGCTGACATAAACATCAACAAACTCAAACTCACCATCCCAGCCAATGACCTCCAAAAACAACCACCCCACTGGAACACAACCTGTCACCTTGGAATCCAATCCGCTCGCTGGGAAAACCACTTCATAGAAAATACAAACCTAGAAATCCACCAAACAGACCTACAATACAACCTAAAACTCACAACCACAGCCAACCAAGCACCCATAAACCTAAACCTAACAGGAACATGGACACTACCAAACTCCAAAACATGGTGGGAATCCACCACCTCAGACCTCAACCTCAAAACACAAACCAACCAACAAATCCTCTCACTCATCCCACAACTCCAAAACATCCCCAAAAACATCAACATCAACCAAACCAAAATCCACGCCAAAATCTCATCCAACATAATCAACCAAAAACCACTAGCCGCCACCGCCAATATCACCCTAAAAAATATCACCATCGACAAAACCCCACTCCCAACAATCCAAATCAATTCAACACTAAATCAATCAAAACTCAACCTAAACATCTCCCCCACAAACACCAACATCAACCTCAACGCCAACCTAGATCTAACATCCCTCGCATACCAAGCCACCCTCATCACCAATACCAACCTCAAAAAAAACCCCTGGATAAACGCCCTAGCAGAAACATACAACGCACCCATCACCCTCGCTAACACACTAGACATAAACTGGAACAGCAAAGGAAATCTCCAACAAAAATCACACTCAGGCACCCTCACTACCAAAAACCTCACACTCATTCAACAAAACACCACACCCACCACACTAAGCCTCACCACAGAATACAACTGGCCAAAGTCACTCCAAATCAAAAGCCTCACAGTCGCCCAAGACGAGCTACTCGCCACCGCATCCCTCCACTGGAACGGAACAGAAATCAATATCCCATCCTCACAACTCAAAAGAAACGGTGAACTCATCGCAAACATAAAAGGCAAAATCCCATTCACCATCAACATCAACAACACCAAAAAATTCTTCGCCCAAACCACCCCTTGGAACATCAACATCAAAACCGAAACCCTCAGAATCAAACGCATCACAGAAATAATCCCAGCCGCCAGCAACCTAAAAATCCTAGGAACATTCCAGACCAAACTCAACATCACAGGCTCACCACATACTCCTAACATCAACGGAAATATCCAGCTAGACACAACAGACAACGGACTCAACATAGGTATCAACAAAATATCACTAAAAGCAGACCTAAACACCAAAAACAAACTACTCAACATCAAAAGCACCCTCAAAGAAAACACCCTATCACTCATCACCACAGACATCCAGTTCCCATTCACCCCTCACCTATGGCTAGAAGACAACAACCTCATCGAAACCATACACAAAAGCTCCAAACTCAAAGGAACTGCCAAAATCAACAAACTCCCACTAGGAAAATTCAGCTCCCTCATCCCAGAACTCGAAAAACTAGAAGGAACTCTAAACGCAACAGCACAGTTCAATGGTACCATCGCTAACCCCAAATACAAAATCAACTTCAACGCACAACTACCCATCGTAAAAACCAAAAACACAGGAGTAGACGATATCACAGACATCCGTATCTCTGGAACCATCGACCAAAACATGATCGCCAAAACACAGATGAACGCAAAAATCAACGGAGGCAAATTCACCACCAAAGCAACCATAAACATCCAAGACCCTAACACCCCAGTATTCAACATAAACATACTAACAGACCACGCACTAGTCTACAGAGATGACATCCTCGCCATGCGCACTAACGCCAACCTCATCATCAAAGGCACCATCGAAAACGCCACCATCAGCGGCAACATCGGCATCCTAGAATCCCTCCTCTACAAAGACATCGACCTCATCCCCATAGGCATCCCATCATCCGCCACCAGCAACATCTCACTTCCTTCACTAAACACCAAAGCACAAGAAACTCTCCCCATCCCCGCACCATTTGACAAATGGAAACTAAACCTAACACTCAACACCACAGACCCCATTCTCATCAGAGGAAACGTAGGCAGCGGACAAATCAAAGGAACTCTCAAAGTCCGCGGAACACTCACCAAGCCAACACTCCAAGGAACTCTCTACGCACAGAAAATCAAAGCCAAGCTCCCATTCAGCATCCTAACCATAGAAAACGGAAAAATCATTTTCAGCCCAAAAAACGGATTCATCCCAGCACTAGACATCCGAGGAAAATCACAAGTCGGAACACATAACCTAAACATCTACGCATACGGCTCAGCCACTAACCCAAAAACCGCACTCAGCTCATACCCAGCCCTACCAGAAAATGAAATCATGACCCTCCTCGCCACAGGCACCACCAACTCAGGCATCACAAACACAGAAGTCGCCACATTCAAAACTCTCCAACTACTACTCCACGAAATCAAACAAAAAAACGACAGACCAGGAGGAAATAAACTCTTCAGTAAAGTCCTCTCCAGCATCGACAAACTTGACCTCAAAGTCGGAGAAATCAATGAACTAACAGGTGAAAAATACGCCTCAGCCACCCTCAAGCTACACCGCCGCTGGTACCTAACAGCACAAGTCGACAGCGACCGCCCACCACAGTCTCGCGGACTCCTCATCTTCGCACTCAGGTTCAGATAGCCACACACCATGAGAAAGCTCATCACACTCACCATCACCACCCTCTACCTCCTGCTCATCAAATCCCAAGCAGCAGAAGTCATCGTCCGCGGTCTCCATGAAGAACTCAGAAACACCATGACCGCTCTCATGAAACCCAGACTCGAATTCATCGAAAAACGCCCCGCAACAGAATGGAGAGCTGATGACGCAGCATTCTTCCTCCACCAGCTACTCATAAAAAAAGGATACCCACAAAGCTCCGTAAAATGGAAAATCACAAAAAACAACACCATCACACTAACAGCAAAGCTAGGTACACAATACACCCTAGGAAAAATCTACAGTAAAAACACAGACATCATCACTCCTAAAACCATCGATGACTACTTCACAGAAATCATCACAGAAGGAAATAGACTCAAACGTAAAAATGCTCCCTACCTAACAGAATACCCACCAAAAGGTGCCGCAAACATAGAAAACTACCTCAAGTCACAAGGACATTGGGATGCCAAAGTCATCATCATCGCAGAAACCAAAAACACCAACGGAACCGTAGACATCAAGCTAGATATCAAACCAGGAAAAATCCACCACATCCTACCACCAAAGATCACTGCCATCCCACAATCCCTAATACCATCCGTCTCACAAAAATCCGCCCCATTCATCGGCTCACCAGCCACCAGCGAAAACATAAGCGCACTAACAAATACCATCCATAAACACTACCGTGACCTCGGATACCAATTCGCCACACTAGACATCTCATCACAAAACACCTCAGGCATAAAAATCACATTCAACATCAATACAGGAAATATCTACAAAATCAGAAACATCAAAGTCATCGGGAATAAACGCACCAGAAGATCAAGATTCAACCGCTACATCAGCCCCATTCAAGGTGAAACCTACCGTGAAAACGAAGTAAACAACGTCGCTAAAAAACTACTCCAAACTGGCGCCTTCAAATCAGTTCGCCTCATCCCAGAAAAAATAAACTCCCACCAGCTAGACCTAACCCTCCAAGTCAAAGAAGAAAAACCACGCTTCATCCGCGCCTACGGCGGCATCGCCAGCTACGATGGCGCCACCCTCGGAGCATCATACACCAACCAAAACTTCTTCAAAAAACTCCTCACCCTCTCAGCCAGATCAGAAATCAGCTCACGCGGACTACTCGGAGAAATCAGCCTCACAGAACCCTACTTCGCAGGCAAACCCATCGCTCTCACAGCCAGAATCTACGCTCTCCAACGCAGATTCGAAGGATACAAAAAAAATCTCAGCGGATTCGAAACCTCATTCAAATGGACACCAAAAGAATCCATCACATCCAGACTCTTCGCCAGCATTGACTACGTCACTCTCAACTCAGAATCCATCACCCCCACAGAACTCGGTCCCAATGACTACCTTAATACCAAAGTCGGACTCGAACAAATCATAGACTTCCGTAACAGCCCCATCCTCCCCACCACCGGATTCTACGCCCGCGGACTTCTCGAATACGGAACCATCAACGGAGACGCATCTAACAGCTACTTCAGAACAGACTTAAACACCTCATACCGCCACCTACTAACAAAAAACAACCACAGACTAGTCCTACGCTTCAGCACCGGAACCATCCTCCCATCCACCTCCAGTGACCTCCCCATTGACCTAAGACTCTTCAGCGGCGGTGCAGACTCAGTCAGAAGCTTCAGCGAGAGAGAACTCGGCCCACTATCCTCATCCCTAAAACCACTCGGAGGTGAAGCCTACTGGAACTCCAGCATAGAATACATACACCCACTTAACGACCTCTTCTCCACATCCATCTTCTGTGATGCAGGAAACGTATTCACCAGAACCAGCCAATACACATTCTCAAAACCAAGCATAGCAGCGGGTATCGGAATCAGACTAGACCTACCCGTCGGTCCAGCCAGATTAGAATACGGATACAACCTCACACGCATACCCGGAGAGCCAAGAGGATCATTCCACTTCGCCATCGGCACACAATTCTAACAGAAAACCACTACCTAGCTCTCTTAGCACCTCCCAACGGAGACCTTCGCTTCGACGGATTCAAGAGCGCATCAACCGTCAAAGTCGCAAATGATCCCACTATCCCACTAAACTGTATCTTACCCAGCTGATCAATCACATAACAATGTGGCGGAGTCCCCACCCGGTACTTCTTAAAAATCGCCTGCTGCGGATCAGAAACATTGACCCTCGTCGTCACACCACCCTTCTCTAGCTCTCTCAAATTCCCAATCTGGTCCCTGTTCACACCTATTAAAGCAAACTGCTTACCCAAATACTGCTTCTCCACATTACGCATCAGAGCCAATAGCTCAATCGTCTTATCATTAGACAAATCAAAACTAGACCAAAAAACCAACATCACCACCTTACCCTTATACTGTGACAGACTCACCTTCGCTCCAGAACTATCTACTCCCACCACAGCAGGCGCCATACAGTTCTTAGTCAGATTCTTCAGCCGGTAAACTATCTCCATCGCCACCTCCCCCACATCAGTCCCTCCTAACTTCACATCCTTAGCATGAATGATAGCCTCCTTCACCAGTGATAGCCTACGCGCATTATTCCGCCCAGTATCACCTAGCTCACTCAAAACCAACGCCAAGGCTACAGCAGCCACACCCCTCTGCTCCTTATCTTCCATACCCTTGCGTGCCTTATCAATAAACAACTTCCTAGCCATCACCGGCTGCTGTGAAAGCGCCACATCATAACAAAAAACACCCAAGTCAGGTGCAGCCATATGATACTTATTCGCATACTCCATAATAAACTTCACATCCTTCTTACCCAATGCCGTATTCCTCAAAAGCCAACCCGCATACTTCAACGACCAACCATGCTTAAACTCAGCACCCACTACACCAATCATGCGCTTCTTGTATTCCTCCATACTCGGCTTCTTTGCCTCAATCTGACGCATCATCTCCATCGACCTCGCACCAGCAAGCTCAGCCTTCCACGCCGCCATCAACCTCTTATGCTCCTGCACTATCGCCTCAGCCTGCGCCGGCGTGCCAGCATCTGCTAATAATGCTCCCATCACAAAAAAACAAATCATCTGAATGTGTCTCAACTTCATAAAAAGTAAATTAACAACAGAATGACCAATGACAAGCAATCAAAACAAAAATGTAAATATTCAAATCCTACTCCATCTCTAGTTGACTACCTCCTAACTTCACTTAAATTAAACACACTATGGAAGCAGACACCACCAACAACACTAAAAAACCTCGCCTCATCCTTATCAGAATCATAAGCATCCTCGGATTCCTCCTCTTCGCCATGTTCTCATCCCTCCAAGCAAACGATGTTTCACAATACGGAACCACTCAATGGCTAACATACGCATGGATAATAGGATACGGAGCTCTCGCATTCATCTGCCTATTCAATGCCATAAACCCACTCAAACCTAAAATCTTCCTCATCCTAGCAGGCATCACTTTCTCACTAGCCATCTTCCGCGCTAGGCAGATCAACTTTGACCTCCCTCTATTCTGCTTCACATCACCAGAAGAATTCGCCAAGAAAAACCCAGCCGGTAACGAAACCGGCGGACTCATCATCATGACCCTCTGGCTACTACTAGTCTTCTGGACAAACAAAAAATCACTAAAAAAATAAATCCTCCCCACCTCCCTATCCTAAAACTTCCACACCCATAAACCTAACTTACCCTATAACCCACACCCCTTACCGTCTCAATAATCGGCGCCCCACCACAAGCTATCTTCTTCCTCAAAACAAAAATATGCTGATCCAGCGTCCTCGAATCAGGGAAATAATCTATCCCCCAGCACTCATCCAGTAACCTATCTCGGTGAACCGCCTCACCCTGACACTTAAAGAGTAACCTCAGTATAGATATCTCACGCGGAGTTAGCTCTATCTGCTCACCATTTCGCTCACCCCTCAGCTTACTAGGCTCAACCACCAAATCCTGTAACTGAAAGCTCTCATCTTTGCTCCTCGGCTCCACCCTCCGCATCAGAGCATGAATACGTGCCATCAGCTCAGCACGATTAAACGGCTTACGAATGAAATCATCAGCCCCAAGCTTCAGACCTAGCACCAAATCACGCTCCTCATTCTTGGCTGACAAAAATAAAATAGGCACCTTCCCATCCCTCTCCCGGATCTTCTGGCACAGCTCATAACCATTCAGCTCAGGCATCATAATATCCAGACAGATCAAGTCTGGACACTCACGCTCCCATAAACCCATTCCCTCCACCCCATTCTCACCACAGATCACCTCAAACCCATCCGCCTTAATACATTCAGAGATCGCCTCCAAAGTCAACGGATCATCATCTACTACTAGCACTTTCATAACATTTCTCCTCCATCAATGGGTAACAATAACTCTACATGACATCCCTCATCCACCTCAATCACCCTCAAAGCCCCACCCAACTTAATCGCCAGATCACGTGCTATGGATAAACCTAAGCCCGTACCACTTGACCCCTCACTCACAGAATTTTCCACACGCTCAAATGACTGAAAAACCCTCTCATGAGCATCCACAGGTATCCCAGGCCCACGGTCAACCACAGATACCCTATAAAACTCATCATCACAGCTCGTCCTCACAGCCATCCACCTTCCTGAATAAGCATACTTCTCAACATTAGAAATTAAATTAGCCACAATCTGTAAAAGTGCATCTGAATCACAATCTATGCTAAAATCCACACCAGCCCCATACTCCACCTCCACCTCCAGCTTCCTCCTCTCCAACGCAGGCCTAAAAGAATCCACCAACTCAGACAAAAGAGCATCTGGAACAACAGACTCCACATGTAACTCTAAAACACCCCTATCCTGTTGCGAAAATGTCAACACATTAGCCACCATCCTATTCAAGCGTGCCACCTCCTGAGATATCACACCCATCCGCCGCCTAGCACCTGCCGGATCACTATCAAGCAGATCCACCGCCAAATCCAAATTCAAAGTCATATTCGTAAGAGGTGAACCCAGCTCATGAGAAACCTGGTTCACAAACGAGACCCGCTTCCTAGCCAGTGCTATCGCTCGCTTCTGTTGCAGATACAAAAATAAACCCACAACCAAAAAGAAAATACCCAATAACGAAGCCAGCGTTACCACCAACAAATCATAACTCTTCCTTACAGACACCCCATCCCATGCTAAAACACGCCAATCCCACAACTTCGTCCCTACAGGTATCATAATAGCAGCAGCCCCCCGCTGCCCATCTGCACGGTGATCCACCACAATCTGATCTGCACCAGATTCAATCGTAAAATACTGACCACTCTCAACAAGCGGTGCCATAGGCTTAGTCAGCCACTCCTGAAAATGCTTATTAATCGTATCCTCCAACTCACTTTTATTCACCACCAGAACAATCAACCTACCATCAGCCATTAACCTCCAATACAAACAATGCAAGCCATCAGGAAAATCCCTCCAACCATTAACACCCTCAGCACCCTCAGCATCCTCAGCAGCTTCATCAAAAATAGAAATGGGAAATATATAAGCTCGCTTAGATCTCATAGGAGACACCTTCTTCTCAATCCCAACTTTAGGCACTGAAGCAGAACCAGCACCAAATACACGAGACTCATACAATTTCTTCCTCCTATTAAATACATAAATCGACTTAACAGCAAAAGAATTCCCTCTAACTAACTCATCAGTATCATCAGCCCCATGCAGCTCATACATTTCAACAATACCATCCAAGCCATTATGGTATAAAATATTCAGCCTAGACAACTCCTGCTGACACAAAAACGAAAAATCAATTAATTTCTCACGGTCCGCAGGAATACGGTCTTCTATCTCACGCACAGCCAGACGCTCTCCACCTATCATGGTGAAAAGCGCTGCCAACAGCATAGGCAATAAAGTGAGACAGAATAAATGCATCTAGTATTTTATACAGTATGCGTTAGATAAAACATTATTCCAACTATTAAAGTAACTTCCCTAATAGGAATAATCCGTCTCTAACCTCATGACCTACAGTTCAGATTCAGAGACCGTCACCATAACAAACCATATTTTAGGAACTGCATTCACTTCTTTGCTAATGTATTTAAAAGTATTCACTAGAACGGGTTTTCCTATCATCCCCATAACTGTTGTGTCCACTTTATTGGTCCTAAATTTAGGCATCTTTGTCATGGACTCATCTTTACC
The DNA here is from genome assembly GCA_937934595.1 of uncultured Verrucomicrobiales bacterium. Lineage (GTDB taxonomy): Bacteria > Verrucomicrobiota > Verrucomicrobiia > Verrucomicrobiales > Akkermansiaceae > Rubritalea. The sequence goes on from CALGZA010000041.1 coordinate 36,380, forward strand.
ATACTCACTAAATCCCAGTAATCTCGGAAACTCGTAACGGTATTTAAGATCAAATAACTTGCCATCATCATCAAGGCTAAAATCAAAGTAATAAGTATCGCCTGTATTGCGTGTCTCAAAAGCTGTTGGCAAGGCTGGTAAGCCATTCGCCTCAAAGATCTTTTTCTCTTGAAGAGAATAGTTTCCTTTCTTGTCTTTATTGAGAATAGTTCTACCACCAACAGCTACTTTACCAGGTTCATATTCAGTCGGGTAAATAACCTCATCTACATCGTGGACTGCTACCGTCTCTCCTGATTTTACCAGTAAGGTCGAAAACTTCTCTAAAGTCCCTTTTTTTAGCAACTTCTCATACCGCTGACTATCATTAGACGTCTCTCGCATGAGCTTCGCAGCATCAGTCATAGACAAACTAAACATCTCTGTAGTTATGTGAATATTACTAGCTTTAAACGCCTTATTCTCACTTGCCTTTACCGCTGACTTCTTGCCAGTAAATGGATCCGCATGCTGCCCGTAAAGTGAACTGCTCATACAAATAGCAAATGCACCCCCCACTAAAAGCGGACGTATCTTCTTATTCAACTTTTTCAATGTATTCATTTTCATTATTCTATTTTTTCTAGTTATTGACCTAGACACACACTGCCTTGAATCAACTGCATACTGTCACATTTCCTCACCCCTTATGTCAAAATTATGTCAAAAAAAACAATGGTTATACAAAAACACCTAATTCAATACACTCATAGCCTAATAAAAAAACTAGCAACACACCCAAAAAATCAAGGTATGCCATACAATGACACAAATCACATCCCCCCCCCCAACATACTCATCAACAACAAAAAACACTCCCTCAAAAAAAATCTCAAAAAACGAACTCCTCACCAGAACCCTCTAAATCTATAATCCAAAATCCATAATATCCTCTTGCACAAAACAACCCTATGCCCCATATAACAACCATTAACACAATTTTCCCACTAATGAGAACCATTCTTAATAAGACAGCAGCCATTCTTCTACTCAGCCTCACAGCTCTATCCGCGAAAGAAGTCACCATCTACTCATACCGCCACTACGAAGCTGACAAAAAACTCTACAAGCAATTCACCGCAGAAACAGGCATCAAGGTCAACACAGTCAAAGCCAAAGCAGACGCTCTCATCACCAGAATCAAAGAAGAAGCAGACAAATGCCCAGCTGACCTCTTCATCGCAGCCGACGTAGGCAGACTTGTAAAAGCTCAAGAAGAAGGCATCCTACAACCAGCCACCAGCGAACTCCTCCAAAAACAAGTCCCAAAAGCACTTCGTGACAGCAACAACTTCTGGACCGGATTCACCGTCCGCGCTCGCATCATCGCCTACGCCAAAGACCGCGTTAAAAAAGGAGAAATCAACTCCTACCAAGACCTCATGCTTCCAAAATGGAAAGGCAGAGTCATCGCTCGTTCATCATCTAACATCTACAACCAGTCACTCCTCTCCGCATACATCGCCAACCACGGCGAGAAAAAAGCCTTCCTCTGGGCCAGAGCAGTCAAAAACAACATGGCGCGCGAACCAGAAGGCAGCGACCGTGACCAAATGCGCGCCGTCGCAGCCGGCATCGCTGACGCATGCATCGTTAACACCTACTACGTCGGACTCCTTACCAACTCCAAAAACGAAAAAGACCGCCAAGTCGCAGAAAAACTAGCCATCTGCTTCCCTAACCAAGCAGAAAACCAAACCGGAACCCACATCAACATCAGCGGAGGCGCCGTCTGCAAGCACGCCCCTAACAAAGCAAACGCCATCAAACTCCTAGAATTCCTCACCTCCAGTAAAGCACAGTCCACATTCTCTGAAACCACCAGCGAATACCCACTCATCAGAGAAAACGCCACATCAAAACTACTCAAATCCTGGGGCCCATTCAAAGCAGACCCCATCCCACTTGACACCATCGGCAAACACCGCAAAGCCGCTGCAAAAACATTCCTCAAAGCAGGCTGGAAATAACCACCACGAGCTACCAACACATCAGCTCAACAACCTAAAACAAACATGCTAAACAAGCTAAGATCCCTCCCATGGCTACTTAGCACCCTCCTCATCGCAGCCATCGCTGCCAGCCCACTCTACTTCATCCTAACCGAAGTCCAAAAACCCACCCAAGAAATGTGGGAATTCATCTCAGAGGAAATAGAAATCCCCGCAGACCCCGCAGACACATCCCCCCCAGAAAACGAGCCATCACCCCTGCAGAACTACATCTCAGGCTCACTCATCATGCTCGCCGGCGTCACCACACTCACCCTCATCATAGGCATCTCCACCGCCTGGCTCACCACCACATTCCGCTTCCCCGGCCGTACCACACTCACCATCCTCCTCTGCCTTCCCATGGCCATCCCCACCTACGTCATGGCAGTCATGTACAACGAACTCCTCGAACCACACAAATTCTCACTCTTCCTCTGGATCAGAGACACATACTCTCCAGCCGCTGCAGCACAGTGCTCCATCTACTGGAAATTCACCCTCGCCATTCTCATCCTATCACTATCATTCTACCCCTACGTCTTCCTCGCAGCAAGAATGGCATTCAAAAAACAATCCCAAGCCTACATCGAATCATCTCGCATACTCGGCAGATCCATCACCTCCACATTCATCCGCATCTCACTACCACTCGCAAGACCCAGCATCATAGCAGGCCTCACACTCGCACTACTAGAAACCATCAATGAATTCGGAGCCATGAAAATCCTCGGCATCGAAACCCTCACCACAGGCATCTTCTCCGCATGGCTAGACTTCGATGAACTAAACTCCGCTGTTAGAATCTCAGCCATCATGATGCTCATCATCTTCACCCTCCTCATCCTCGAGCGCCTACTCAGAGGCAACAAAAAATTCCACACCCACCGCTCCGCTGCCTCAGAAAACCCAGGCATCACCACCAGTAAGTCCAACATCACCATCATCTACACCACAACCCTTGCCATCACCACACTCGCCTTCATCCTCCCCATATACAAGCTCATCCAGCAAGCATCTCTCGCACTACCAGACCAAAACCTACAGCCATACCTCGACCTCATACTCAGCAGCTCATGGCTCGCCATCAGAGCCAGTATCCTCATCATCATAGCCGCCACCCTACTCGCATACACCGCCAGAATCACCCCCAAATGGTGGATCCTCCTCACCACCAAAATCAGCCTCCTAGGCTACGCCATCCCAGGAGCCATCCTAGGAGTCGTCCTCCTCTCAGTCAAAGGAACCCTCCACCAGTCAGCAGACTCCACAGCACAATGGCTCTTCCACACCACAGTCACAGGACTCATCATCGCATACGCCATCCGCTTCCTAACCGTCGGATTCAACCCCATCGAAGCAGGATTCAAAAAAATAAACCACAACCTAGACGAAGCCTCAACATCACTCGGCAGAAACAAACTCACCACACTCCTAAAAATCCACCTCCCACTCCTCCGCCACTCCTTCCTCGCCGCAGCCATCATCCTCTTCGTAGACATCCTCAAAGAACTCCCCCTCACACTCATACTCGGCCCATCTAACAACGATACCCTAGCCACCAAAACCTACGGCCTATTCGCCGCAGAAGAACGCATCCCAGAAGGCTCCATCCCCGCACTCATCCTCGTAGCAACATCACTCCTAGGTCTCCTCATCCTATCCACCATCCTCAAAGACAAACAACCATGAACCATCAACAAACAACCCTAACAGCAAAAAATATCTCAAAAAAACTCGGCGGCAAACCCATCCTCAAAGACATATCCCTCAACCTCATCCAAAGCGAAATCATCGCCCTACTAGGTAACAGCGGATGCGGAAAAACAACCCTCCTCAGAATCATCGCAGGACTAGAAACACCAGATCAAGGAACCATACACCTATCAGAAAAAAACATCACCACACTCCCACCAGAAAAACGTAACATCGGACTCGTATTCCAAGACTTCGCACTCTTCCCACACATGTCAGTCAAAAAAAACATCCTCTACGGACTCCACAACCTACCCAAAAAACAACGCAACACAAGAACACAAGAAATCCTAAAAACAACCAGCCTAACAGAACACCAAAACAAATACCCACACCAACTCTCCGGCGGCCAACAACAGCGCGTAGCACTCGCACGCGCACTAGCACCATCACCATCACTCGTCCTCCTAGACGAGCCATTCTCAAACCTAGACGCCTCACTCAGAGAAAACCTAAGAAAAACTGTGCGTGAGATCCTAAAAAAATCCCACACACCAGCCATCATCGTCACCCATGATCAAGCAGACGCCGACACAGTAGCCGACCGCATCATCACGATGACGAATCAAACATAAAACAACCTACTTCACGATCCTCGCCAACAAGTCATTCATCCTATTCACCATACTCTGAGGATTATCCATCATCCCAGCAGACAACAACGCATTATCAGTAAGCTGCTCAGTAACCATCGCAGCCAACTCCACATCACTATCCCTAAGAGCTGACAAATTCTTAATCACCTCATGCCTAGGATTCACCTCCAGCACCACCTTAGCCTCAGGCGCATCCTGCCCCATCGCCTTCATCATAGCTCGCATCTGAGCATTCGGAGCATCCTTAGGAGCCAGCGCAGCCACAGGACTATCCACCAAGCGCTTACCAGCCTCCACCTTCTCCACACGCTCACCCAGAGTCTCAGCCATCCAGCCAGTCAATGAGCCCAGAGCCTCATCATCCAGAGCCTCACCCTCACTCACAACATCATCCAGATCTATATCAGCCCTATCCGCACTCACCAGCTTCTTACCCTTAAACTCAGGCATCGTATCAAACACATACTGATCAACAGCATCCGTAAACATAGCCACCTCTATCCCACGCGCCTTAAACGCCTCAAGATAAGGACCACTCTCTATCACCTCGCGAGAAGCACCCACTATATAATAAATCTCTTCCTGGTCCTCCTTAGCCCTATCAATATACTCCGCAAACGAAGTCAACTTCCCAGCATCAGTCATCGTAGACTCAAACCTCAACAAACTCGCAAGTGAATCCTGATGCTCAAAACTAGTAGCTATCCCCTCCTTCAAAAAGCGACTAAACTTACCAAAGAACTCCTCATACTTCTCAGAATCATCCTTAGCCTGCTTCTCCAAAAACTTTAAAAAACGCTTCGTAATCAACTTATTCAACTTCTGTATAAGCACACTATCCTGCATACTCTCACGGGAAATATTCAACGGCAAATCCTCACTATCAATCACACCCTTCAAGAACCGCAACCAATCCGGCAACAAATTCTTAGGCTTCGCATCAATAAGAACCTTTCGGCAATACAAAGAAACCCCAGCCTCCATCTGACCCATCCCAAACTGCTCCTGATTCTCCTGCGGAACAAACAACAACGAATTAATCGCCAATGGAGCATCAGCACTAAAATGCATCTTATAACGTGGCTCATCCCATGCACCAGCCACAAACTTATAAAACTCCGTATAATCCTCATCAGAAATATCACCCTTAGACTTCAGCCACAAAGCCTCAACCTTATTCACCACCTCACCATTCAACTGTATCGGAAACGAAACAAAATTAGAATACTTCTCCAAAATCGCCTTAATCCTATCCGCCTTAGCAAACTCCTCCTGCCCCTCCTTCAGCTTCAGCACCATCCTACTACCACGCGTGATCCCATCACTATCCTCTATCGTATAACCAGTAGACCCATCACTCGTCCATACCAAATGCTCACCTGCCCCCTCATCCCAACTACGCGTATGCACCTCCACCTCATCAGCCGCCATAAACGCACTATAGAAACCAACACCAAACTGACCAATCACATCCGCATTACTCTCACCCTTCTCCTTCAACTGCTCCAAAAAAGCCTTCGTCCCAGAATGTGCAATCGTACCCAAATTCTCCTGCAGCTCCGCACGCGTCATCCCTATACCTGCATCAGATATCGTCAGCGTATTCTTCTCCTCATCAGTCGTAATATGGATCTCCAACGGCAAATCCCCATCCACTACACTATTCTCAGTAAGCTGCTTCAGCCTCAGCTTCTCAAGCGCATCAGCAGCATTAGATACCAGCTCTCGCACAAAAATCTCCTTATCCGTATACAGCGAATGAATAACGATATCCAATAACTGCTTAACCTCCGCCTGAAACCCATGTTGTTCTTTCTCTACAGTTGCCATAATAAATTTAATGTTTAATAAGTTCGCGAAAACATAATCACCAATAACCACCAATCAAGCCCAAACTAACGATTTTTATCTAAAACCCACCATTCACCATCTACACCCAGCCAAACCCCCATCCCACAAGACTCCCTAATGGAACAACATAGAAACCATCAAACTCCAATCAAACCAAAAAACTTACCAACTCACCCAGCAAAAACCACTTCACTCTCATAAAAACAAAATAAAAACACTCCACAGTAAAACAAACTAGACCCCAAATCCAATATTGACAGAAACATCACATATTGAATGATCCCCACACACAAATCATCATGATTCCCGCTTCACAACTCCAACAAATCAGCACCTGTTTGAAAAAATCAAACTGGAAAAAACTAATTGAACCAACACTACTACAGCGTGGTAAAAAAATATTCAATTCAACAAACGTAAAACTACTCCGCTCAACAAAACATAAAGACTATTTCATAATAGATTTTGAAGTAACAGGTAGCCATCCCTACGACACCAGCATCGCTATTTACGACGACTCCGATATAGCAGGAACATGTGACTGCCTATACCCACACACCTGCAAACACATTGCCGCCGCACTGTTCAAAATTGAATCCCTATCCAATAAACCAAAAAAACAAACCCCACCAAACAAACAATCCATAGAAAAATGGATCAATCAACTCCAAGAAACACTCAAAGAAGACCCAAAAACAACACAAATCAATAATGACCTAACAGTTAGCAAAAACACCAAAACCAGAGTCATCTACCTCCTCCAACCTCACGTCTACCTAGACAACATATACCAAATCAAAGCAACAAAAGCGAACCTCCTCAAAAACGGAACCTACTCAATCCAAAGCTCAAGCATCACTCACAACCTCAATGAATACAACATACCAAAATACATCTCTCCCCTTGACCTAGAAATACTCCTAGAGCTATCAGCCAACCATAACCTCTACGGATACATCATAGAATCCAGATCATCATCCTTTGCCAGAATCCTAGAAAAATGCGGAACCACAAACCGCCTCTTCATACCAGAACCCCATCAAGATAAAAAACTAACCCCATTCACATTCACACAACCCAGACAACTTATGCCAAACTGGGAAGCATCCTCTACCGGCACACTCAAACCATCCGTCACACTAACCCCCCCTGCATCCACTATACTAGAAACATATCCACAAATCTTCATCGATAAAACAACCAGAGAAATAGGCCTCATAGAACAATCTCACTCAGATTCATTCCTCTCACAATGGCTAAACGGCCCCACCCTCACTTCTGAACAAGCCACTAAAATAACTCCTCTCATCTCAAAAATAGAACCAGTCACAACCAACCCCACTCCAAAACCAACCACAAAACAAAGAAACATCCCATCCCCACCAAGCCAAATAAAAATAACCAAAGCCAAACCCATACCAACCCTCAGCATCCAAAGCTTAGACCTCACCCCTGAGGATAACATCTTCTTAAACGCGAAACTACTAGACGTCATCACAGGCCAAATCTCATTCTCATATGACGGCGTCAGCATACCCGCCAAAACCACAAAACCAGAAATCATCGTCAATAAAGACAACGTCATCAACACAATCAAACGTAACGTATCTGCAGAAAAAAAATGGCTAAAAACCCTAAACAGCACTGAACTAATACCTACACAAATGGTATTCTCAGAAGCCATAAACAACAAATACCTCTCAAGCTACCTTTTCTCAGACAACAAAACCGCAAACACCACACAATGGATTAACTTCCTCGCAGCACACGAAGAAACACTCAAAAAGCAAGGATGGAATATAGAAACCATCGGTGACCTCGGATACTCCATCCAAGAATACGATGACATCTTCGAAGATCTAGGCCAATCAGATAACAACTGGTTCAAATTCGACCTCGGCATCCTACACAATGGCAAAAAAATCAGCCTCATCCCAGCCATCGCCAACGCTATCCAGTCAGGCATGTTCAAAAACTACAACTTCCCCACCCATAAAAATGCTAAAATCCCCATCCCACTAGAAAATAACCAATACATCTATTTCCCAGCTGCCAGATTCAAAGAAATACTCGAAAAAATACAAGACCTATTCCAACACATCAACGACCGCGGAGAAATCGAAATACCACACCTCAGAGCTGCCACACTAGTCGATGACCTAGACCTCGCAAAAACAAACCAAACTCTAACAAACCTCGCAGAACTCGGATCCAAAATCAAAAACATTGACGGACTACCAAAAACTCGCGTCCCAAAAAACCTCAATGCAGAACTACGCGACTACCAAAAAATAGGCTTCCAATGGCTTCAATTCCTCGCAACCTATAACCTCAATGGCGTCCTCGCAGACGACATGGGTCTCGGTAAAACACTCCAAACCCTCACACACCTACTCGCTGAAAAAAACAGCAAAACCAAAAACACAAAAAAACTCCCATCACTCGTCATCGCACCCACATCCGTCATACCAAACTGGCACTCAGAAGCTAAAAAATTCACCCCATCTCTCAAAATACTCCCACTCCATGGCCTCACAAGACACGAGCACTTCAATGACATAAAAAAACACGACATCATCCTCACAAGCTACGCCCTACTCCAAAGAGACCAAGACATCCACCTCAAACAAGATTACCACATCATCATCCTAGATGAATCACAATACATCAAAAACGCCGCCACCAAAACCACCAAAGTCGCCAACAAACTAAAAGCAAATCAACGCATCTGCCTCTCAGGAACACCCATGGAAAACCACCTCGGCGAACTATGGAGCACATTCAACTTCCTCATGCCAGGACTCCTACAGTCATACAAAGCATTCAACACAACCTTCAGAAGACCCATCGAAAAAGACGGTAACTCAGACATCCAAAACTCACTCAGCCGCAGAGTCTCACCACTCATTCTACGCCGCACAAAAGACGTCGTCGCCAAAGAACTCCCACCTAAAACCATCATCCCACACTACATCACACTCAATGAAGAACAAATCGACCTCTACGAAATAATCAGAGCATCCATGGACAAACGCGTCAAAGACGCCATCAAAGACAAAGGATTCAATAAATCTCAAATCCTCATCCTAGACGCACTACTCAAACTCCGCCAAATCTGCTGCCACCCACAATTACTAAAAACAGCAAAAGCAAAAAAAATCAAAAACTCCGCTAAACTAGACTACCTCACACAACTACTCACCACATTCATCAAAGAAAAAAGAAGCATCCTCATCTTCTCACAGTTCACATCCATGCTCAAAATCATCGAAGAGCACCTCATTAAAAACAACATCCCATTCGTCAAAATCACCGGAAACACAAAAGACAGACAAACACCAGTAGACCAATTCCAAAAAGGCAAAATACCCATCTTCCTCATCTCCCTCAAAGCAGGCGGAACAGGCCTTAACCTCACCAAAGCAGACACAGTCATCCACTACGACCCATGGTGGAACCCAGCAGTTGAAAACCAAGCCACAGACCGCGCATACAGAATTGGCCAGAAAAATCCTGTCTTCGTCCACAAACTCATCTGCAAAGGAACCATCGAAGAACAAATACAAACACTCCAAGAACAAAAAGCAGAACTCGTCGAATCCCTACTCTCTAACTCTACCAATAAATTCAAACTAGACCAAAATACCCTCAGCGGACTACTCGCACCCATAGAAACATAGAAAACCAATCACAATAATCCTTCCCAATCAAAAGATAACAGTACATGAATATAACTTAAATAAATAAAACTGCCTACAAAGCAAACTACCATAAATCATTAATATACAACCCAAATACATTCATGAAAAATAAAATCACCCTCACCTTACCCACCATACTCATCGCGCTAAACCTCAATAGCCAAGCAGCTATCATCCTCCCCTCAGACCTAGGATTCGGCATAGCACAAGCCGGTGACAAAATCACAGGCTTATTCGATGTCAGTACAGTCACAGGAGTGGCCGGCTGTGAGCTATTCCTTGGCACTGACGGCCCATTCGTTAACAGCACAGGCACAGGCTGGGAACTAGGTGTAGATAACTCAAGCCTATCTGACAATTTCTCCCTCCATGTAAACTCAGCAGACGCTATCATTCGAATAACAATGGGAAGTATCTTTGATCCAGGAGAAGATATAATAAGCTCTTTACCGCTCATCGGAAATAACCCAGACCCTTCTGTTTTCGATATCTCATCTCTACAAACAAGCATCAGAATTGAAAACACCTCCTCCAGCGCAGCAGATTGGGGATCACCCTTAGTCTTCGAGGGCAGTGACCCAAGCTCAATCTTCCCCGGAGACTGGGTTCGCGCTGACTTCGCCGCACTCGTCTCAAACACTCCCAACACCACCGCAACTCCAGTCACCATCGAAATCCTAAAACCCATCCCAGAACCCACATCAATAGCACTAACCCTCATAGGCCTGGGAGCACTCACCATAAAACGCAAAAGAAACTAAACCATCTCCCATCATCCTTTACTCCTTTCCAAATCCCATTTTTCAGTTAAAATATACACTCAGATACCATGAGTGATAACCCCAAAAACAAATCCACTAACACAACTCACTACGCCGTAGAGATTAACAACCTCGTAAAAACATACAGCTCCTCATTCAAACGTAAAAAATTCAAAGCAGTAGACAACGTTTCCCTAAACATCTCCCCAGGTGAAGTCTACGGACTCATCGGACCTAACGGATCAGGTAAATCCACCACCATGAAAGCCCTCCTCGGCCTCATCTCTCCCACTTCAGGTCATTGTAAAATATTCGGTTGTGACTCCAAACGCATCGATGCCAGAAGCGAAATCGGCTTCCTACCAGAAAACCCATACTTCTATAAACACCAAACCGCAGCAGAAACTCTCAAATTCTACGGCAAACTCTGCGGAATCAAAAGCAAAGCTCTCAATGAAAGAGTCGATGAACTGCTCGAACTCGTATCCCTAAACCACGCCAGAAACAGAAGACTTGCAGGATACTCAAAAGGAATGCTCCAGCGCGTAGGACTCGCTCAAGCACTCATCCAGAACCCACAGCTCGTAATACTAGACGAGCCCACAGCAGGCGTAGACCCCATCGGATCACGTGAAATACGTGACCTCATATTCAAACTCAAAGAAGATGGCGTCACCATCTTCCTCTGCTCCCACCTCCTCGAACAAGTCCAAGAAGTCTGCGACCGTGTCGGCATCATCTTCGAAGGAACCCTCGTCAACGAAGGAACCCTAGAACAACTAACTGCCATCCAAAACCAACAAGAAATCATCATCGAAAATGCCGATCAAGGACTCCTAGAATCCATCTCAGAAATCATCCAAAAACACAGCAGCAGCGGCGCCAAACTCATCAGCTCCAATAAACCAAAATCATCACTCGAAACACTTTTCATCAACACAGCTAAAAGCAGACAAAAATAGCACCACCATGGCCACTCACAACGCGCAACTAGAATTAAAAAAAACCTCATTCATCTCCCTTAACAGAATAGCCGTCATTGCCGGCCACACATTCACTCAGCTAGTCAGAATGAAGGTCTTCTACTTCCTCGTAGCCTTCGTCATCCTAATCTGGGCCACCAAACAAATCATCTTCCCTAACGAAACAGGAGGAAGCGGAAGCCCAGAACAAGAGCTCAGACTCCTAAAAAGCACCGGCTTCGCAGCCATGAACATCTTCTCCCTCCTACTCGCTCTCGCTTCTACCGCTCTCCTCATCCCCAAAGACATCGAAGACCGCACACTCTACACCATACTCTGTAAACCCGTACCCAGACTAGACTACCTCCTCGGAAAGCTTGCAGGTGTCCTACTCCTCATCTTAGTCTCTCTCTTCGTCATGGACCTCATTCTCAGCCTCTTCCTACACCAAAAACTCTCTGGAATGATAGCCATTCATACAGAACAACTAGCCGCCAGAGGAATACCAAAAGAAGCCATCCAAGAATACCTAGCAAGATACGAAGCTCACGGCGTCACCGCCAACATTCACTACGCTACACTCACCATCTTCCTCAAAGCCATGGTCATCGCATCCATCGCACTCCTCATATCCACCTTCTCATCATCCACTCTATTCACCATCATCGCCACCCTCGTCATCCTCATCATCGGCCTCATCGTCGCTGACGCTCGTGAATACGTCATCAACATGGCCGCCATCGGACAAGAAAGTAAACTCGTCAGCACAGCTCTCGCCATATCCATCCTCTTCCCAGACCTCCAGTTCCTCTCCATCGAAGACGGCGTCATTGACGGAAGAACTGTACCGTTCAGCATCATGAGACAAATTCTAATCATCGCACTCCTCTACGTCGCCACATACGTCGTCCTCTCATGGTTCGCATTCAGAAAAAAAGAATTCTAAACCATGAAAACCCTTATCAACTCCATCCTCGTCATAGCCACACTAGCCATCACTGGCTGGCTCAAAATGCCATTCGAGCAAAAACTCGCTGAACAAATGCACGAGCTCAAACTCGTCCCTCCCAGACTCACTCTAGAAGAAAGATCCAAGCTAAAACAAAAAGCATTCATCGCCACATACGGAAGCCTCAGACCCACCATCGCAGCATTCTCCAGCGTCCAGACCACCCAATACCACTCCAAACAAGAATGGGACAAAATAGAAAATGCATTCTCAGAAATCGTACTCCTAGACCCATACAACCTATACTACTGGGAAACAGCTTCATGGCACATGGCTGCTAACGCCGCCGCAAACAAAAAACAAGACCTCTCACTAACAGAAGTAGCCAGAAAAAGAGAATTTAAAAAATACATCCAAAAAGGCAAAGACATCATCGAAAAAGGTATCAAAATCAACCCAGACAACTGGAAATTACTCAACCTAAAAGCACGCCTCCTTTCAAACAGATACCGTAACCCAAACTACCACGCTGCCATCAAAACATACCGTGAAATCCTAAAAACCCCAAACCTAAGCTTCCACAACACAAAAAACACAGAATTCGTCATCCAGCAGTGCCTACTACAAATCCCAGAAAAACACCAAGAAGCATACGATAACGCACTCAGACTATTCCACTCCGCACCACAATACAGAAAACCCACAACTCAAAACGCCATTTTCGTCGGCCAAAACCACCCACTCAATAAAGTAGCAAAAAAAATGTCCATAAATGAAATCTACGGCTCTCCACATGATGCCTACAGAATCCTCAACATCAAATGGCAAAACCGAAAACTCGGCCCACCCCCATACGGAATAGAAAAAACCATCAGACTACTTGAAAATGAACTCAAAATTCCAAACAACAAAAGAGTCTTCCCTACTAAACCACTTTCCATCAAATCAACAACTACCCACATCATCGCAAAATAAAATCCAACTAAACATTTTTTTCTTTCCTTTTCTGCCCCACAAGTCATTTAGTGGGCATCACATAAGTAGTTCTAAAAATCAGAGTACATGAAAATCGCATTATTTGGAGATATCCACGCAAATCTAGAAGCCCTTGAAACCGTCCTCGCTGACGCTCGTTCTCAAGGCTGTGACAGCTATGTATGTCTCGGTGATGTCGTCGGATACAACGCGAACCCATCAGAATGCCTCGAAATCGTTCGCGAAATGGGCTGCCCAGTCGTTAAAGGTAACCATGACGAAGATGCAGGCGGGGACCACTCACTAGAAATGATGAACCCAGTTGCAGCAGAAGCACTTCAATGGACTCGTGACCAACTAAACGCAGAACAACGTGAATACCTAGCCAGAATGAGAATGGTCAGACAAGTTCAAGACTTCACCATCGTTCACTCCACTCTAGATCAACCAAACGTCTGGAACTACGTCACAAACAAATTTGACGCCATGTCAAACTTCTCATACCAATTCACCCAGGTATGCTTCCATGGCCACACACACGTCCCTAGAGTCTTCGTCAGAGGAACAAAAGTGCAAGACGTCCCACCTGAATCGATCACTATCGAAGAAGGTATGAAATACTTTATCAACGCAGGATCAGTTGGTCAGCCCAGAGACGGAGACTGGAGAGCATCATACTGCATCTACGACGTCCCATCTAAAACCATCTACTTCCGTAGACTAGACTACGACATCGCAACTACACAAAAGAAAATCATCGCCGCAGGACTCCCAGAAGCCCTCGCTAACCGTCTCGCTGTCGGAAGATAATTCCAAAATGTCACCCCGCTGCCAGAATCTATAAATCAACAGATTCTGCACACCAACACTCCTCCACAGGGCAATTTAAATGCCCTAGCTCAATCACGCTTGAAAAATCATCAGCATGAATCCAATAAACGTAGTCTGCGCTCTCATCCTTGACCCAGCTGGCCACCTACTTGCCTGCCAGCGCAGCCTCAACTCATCTCACCCAGGAAAATGGGAACTGCCAGGCGGCAAAATTGAACATAACGAATCCCCCACAAACGCCATCATACGCGAAATCAAAGAAGAACTAAACATCAACATCTCTATCACAGCAAAACTAACCACCGTAAACCACACATACCCACACCCCGGACCATCCATCAAACTCACACCATTCCTCTGTAAAATAAACAACCAAGAAACCCCAAAAGCAATCATACACAGCAAAATCCTCTGGATTAAACCCACCCAAGCACACACCCTAGACTGGACACAAGCAGACATCCCCATCATCCAACAATTCATCACATCTACGCAACAAGCATGAACCATAACAATAAAATCATCATCTTCGACTGCGACTCCACACTATCAAAAATCGAAGGCATCGATGAACTTGCACGTGAAAAAGGAACTAACATTTTTAACCAAGTCGAAGCTCTCACCCACGCCGCCATGAACGGAGAATCCCCACTCACAGACGTATTCGAGCGCAGACTACAAATCATCCAGCCAAACCTCAAAACCTGCAAAATAATCCAACAACGCTACATCGAAACCATAGAACCCACAGCCATACAAACCATCAACACCCTCAAACTAAAAGGATACACACCCATCATCCTCTCGGGCGGCTTCAAATCACTCATAGAACCACTCGCAGCTCACCTCGGTATCAACAGAATCGAAGCCGTCCCACTCAACCTCGACAAACTCGGCAACTATCTATCATTCGACAAAACCTACCCCACCACATACAACGGAGGCAAACTAGAAATCATCAAAAAAATCAAACAAGAACTAAACCCCTCACACACCATCATGGTAGGCGACGGCATCTCAGACCTAGAAACTAAACCAGCAGTAGACCTCTTCATCGGATTTGGCAAATACACAGACCGCCAAATAGTCAGGGAACAAGCCCACCACTTCATCTACTCGCTCGCTGACATCATCAAACTCATCTAACGTCCTCACGTAAAAACTCTATCGCATCACGTATATCCCCCTCCGTAACCCTTTCAGATACAAAGCTAGAACCCAACTTATCCAATAAAACAAACCGGATCCCACCATCCACAAACTTCTTATCACTCATCAGCTTCTCCATAATCCGCTCACTCCCTATCCCCTCATCAAGAACCACAGGCAGACCAAACCGCTCTAATAAAGAAACAATACGCCCACCATCCTCATCTGACAAGGAACTCAACCTCTGAGACAAGTAAACCGCCGCTCGTATCCCCAAAGAAATAGCCTCACCATGCAGTAACTCACCATAAGGCACACTAGCCTCTATTCCATGACCTATCGTATGGCCAAAGTTCAACAACGCACGCACCCCAGCTAACTCCTCCTCATCCTCCTCCACCACACGCGCCTTAATCGCCAAATTCCTCGCCAACAAAGCAGCTGGCGGCCTCTGATCCATCGGATCTATCCCCTCCAAATCAGCAAACATACTCGCATCCCTTATCGCAGCATGCTTTATCACCTCCGCATATCCCTCCCTATACTCCCTACTCGGCAAGCTCTCTAAAGTATCCGGATCCACCACCACCAACTGAGGCTGATGAAATGCACCCACCAAGTTCTTACCCTCAGTAATATTTACCCCAGTCTTCCCACCCACAGAACTATCCACCTGAGAAACAATCGTCGTCGGTATCTGCACAAACGGAACTCCCCTATAAAAAACTGCCGCCACAAACCCTGCCAAATCCCCAACCACACCACCCCCAAGTGCCACCACAAAAGACCCTCGCCCATGACCAGCCTGTGTCATCTCCCTACATAACCCCTCCACTTGCTCCAAGCTCTTAGAACCCTCACCAGCCTCCACAACATGCCTGCTAACCCTATAACCACTAGCCTCCAGCGCTCCCACAACCTTATCACCATAAAACCCATCCACATTCCTATCCGTTAAAACAGCACAGTAACCAGTCATACCTACACCTGCCACCTTCTCGCCCACAGAACCCAACAAACCATAATCACACAACACATCATACCCCCGTGAACCCAAATCAATACGTATATTATTCATAAAACTCAAGTAAAGCATGCCTCACATGAAGTAAATCATCAATTCAGGCTGGAAAAATAAAATCGAACGAATAAGATCCTCAACAGACTAAATACATAAGATTAATACCTAACAAATTCCCCACCCCAAAAATTCAACCGCCACCAATCATCGATCATGGAAAAAATTCAAATCAAATGCACAAAATGTGGACAAAAATTCAACGTCGCACCCACATACTTAGGCAAAATGGTCGCCTGCGGTAACTGTGAAAACAAATTCAAAGTCGAAGGATCTGCCATCACCAAACAAAAAAAACACTACCCAGGTGACAAAACAGAAAATAACTCCCAGCGCTTCACAAAAGCCAACATCACCACTGATAACCAAAACATCGGCTTCCAAACTGCCAGCTACCAAAACGTCAGCGCCAAACACGTCCAGCCTAACAGCCCACTGAAAATGCTCATGCTCATAGTCGGCCTCATCTTCATCACCCTAGTCATCACTCTATTCCTCATCGGAGGAACGGAAGGCGGACTACTCCAAAATCTCGATGACTCAAAACGCCTCATCCTCGCTGGCTTTGTCGCCATAGCCGGATCTATACTCATCATCGCAGGATCAAAGTTTAAATCCAAAGGCATCACCCTAGCTCTCATCCTAGGCAGCTCCCTCGCAGCCATGCCATTCCTATTCCCCCAAGTCATCGACAAAAGCAAAACAACAAAATTCCCTCTAGCTGATAACCCAGAAACCACAGAACTAACAGAACAACCAGACTCCCCAGACACCCTTTTCGCTAAAATAGAACAATACAAAAAAGACATCGGATTCAGCAAACTCAAAGAAGCCAGAATAGAAGCATCCAAAGAAGGAAAAATCCCAGAACACTTCAAAGCACTCGTACTCACCAACAACAAAGTTCAATACCTAGACATCATACTCCCATACATCCAAATCGCTCTCAACCTCTCAGACACGCCCACAGTCTACGAATACGGCAGAGAAATTAACGGCCAAACTGCAATGCTCGTCACTTTCGAAACCACCGCCAACATCAAAAAAATTGTCGATGTCTCAAAACGATTCGGAACCCCTCACAAAATGGACAAAGTCAGATCACACCTCAACGTCGTCGAAGTAGACGTCGACGGCACCACCCTCATCAGCCAACCATCAAAATTCACGCACGACAAAAATAGCCAAAACTACTTCCACGCTAACTACAACGAACTCAGAAACATCGACCGTAACAAACAAATAGATGCAGCAAGAAGACTAGAAACTGCCACCAATAAAGGCAGACAAGCAGACATCACCTCAGCTCTCACCAAACTCATCAACAACAGCGACCACGAGCTCTCATCTCAAGCCATCGCTACTCTCTACCACTGGACACTCCCAGAATACAAAACCAACCCAGCCGTCCTAGAATACGCATCAAAAATCACCGGGACCAAATTCATGACCAGACCAGTCATGAGATACCTCGCTGACAAAAATGTCGCAGGTGCAGAAACTATCCTCGCCAAGCAATGGAGCCTACCACAAGGACATCTCCTCTGGGAAAACTACCTCATCAAAGCAGGACATCGTGGCGAACTCGCAGTCATCGCAGCTATTCCAAACATCACCGAATCCCACTACAGATCCGCCGCAACCATCTTAACCAGAGTAGGCACTGAAAAATCCATCCCCTCACTAAACACACTCATCCAAAAAGCAAACGAAGATCAAAGAAAATTTTTAAAAGCAGCTATTGACGAAATCAAATCTCGACAGTAGTCTCCCTCGCAGGAAATCAATTTATTTGATCTCCCACTCTTTCTGAGACACTTTTGGAAAGGCCACCGTGGCGGAATTGGTAGACGCCCCAGACTTAAAATCTGGTGTCCTTCGGGGCGTACCGGTTCGATCCCGGTCGGTGGTATTTTCTCTTTCCACACAGCCATCTATCTAAATAAATCCGATAGACCTGAGCCACCTCACATGCACAATAGATCATAGCTTGATCACCACGCATGCATAATAATCTCAACCCCATATCCTAAAATGTCAGACACACTCAATCTCGCCATATGCGGATGCGGCGCACGCTCACGCACCTACTCTAACATAGCCATGTCCCTCCACGGACAATTCAAAATAACCGCCGGCGCAGACCCCATAGAATCACGCCTAAACGCCATCCGTGAAACCTCAAATAACCCCGAATTCCTCGCTTTCAAATCCGCAGATGAACTCCTCCAGCAGCCAAAACTAGCAGATGTCATGATCATCGGCACCCAAGACTCATACCACTTCGAACCCGCAAAAAAAGCGCTCGAACTCGGATACCACCTCCTACTAGAAAAACCCGCCGCTCAAAACATCGAACAAATCAAAGAACTCGCCCAAATCGCCAAAAAAAAGAACCGTAAAATCATCCTCTGCTTCGTACTCAGATACACAGACTTCTACTCAAAAGTCAAAGAAATCGTCGATTCCGGCATTCTAGGAAACATCGTCTCCATTCGCGCACACGAAGGAGTTGAACCCTTCCACCAAGCACACTCATACGTCCGCGGACACTGGGCTAAATCCGCAGAATCAACCCCCATGATCATCGCTAAATGCAGCCATGATACAGACATCATCAGCTGGCTCGTAAACTCACCATGCAAATCAGTCTCATCCATCGGAAACATCGCATACTTCTCAGAAAAAAATACCCCACAGGGCGCCACTAACAGATGCACAGACGGATGCCCCATCGCAGAAACATGCTCATACAGCGCTCTCAGATACACCACAGACAAAGAATCCTGGCTGCGCATGATCTACCCAGACCCCAACAAAGATAGACAAACTCATGAAATCATCGACTGGCTCAAAGTCTCACCCTGGGGCCGCTGCGTCTACAAATGTGACAACGACGTAGTAGACCACCAACAAACACTCATCGAATTCGAAAACGGAGTCTCTGCCACTCTATCCATGACCGCATTCGACTCCGGAAGATCACTAGAAATCTACGGAACTAAAGCCTCACTCCGTGGAGGAGACGCCATCAAACAACAATTTAACACCGACATCGTCATCCGTAACCACCACAACGGAGAACTAGAAAAAATCACCCTCGAAACACCAGAAGAAAATGAATACGCAGGCCACGGCGGCGGTGACTACGGACTAATAAAAGCACTAAAAGGCATCATTCAAGGCTCATCAAACTCAGACGCATCACTCATAGAAGCATCCATCCAAGGACACATCATCGGATTCTCAGCAGAAAAATCCAGACTCCAAAACGGCATCAAGATCAACCTATAAACCAAAATCATAAACAACTACCAAACTTGCATCAGAAAGAACCAAGTGTAACATTCAGTATAAATAACATCCCCCCCCACACACACCCACAGCGATAAAACTGAAATGAAACCTCACAGCCATAAAACACCCTATTACAAAAGAGCCTTCCTCCTCGCCGCACTCCTACTCATCACCCAAACCACAGCCTACTCCACCACACCCAGCACACCAACCCTCCACCAAATATCCCACCAAAAAATCCACTTCAGCCTCATCACATTCCACACCACCTCCCATCACCTCATCATCGCAGACCAGCCAAAAGGACCAGGCTCAAAATGGCAAAACGCTGCCGCCGCTGCGAAACACCACAAAGGCATCGCAGCCATCAATGCAGGATTCTTCACACCCACAGGAAAACCACTTGGCATCATCATCGCCAACGGAAAAAAACGCGGCTCATACAACCACTCATCCCTCGGATCAGGAATCTTCTACAGCACAAAAAATAAAGCCAAAATAACACGCAGATCAGCCTGGAAAAAACTAGCAAAAAAACCACCCACACACCTCCTCCAATCAGGCCCCATGCTCCTCGAAAACAACAAACCAGTCAAAGGCCTCTCCACCAAAAACCCCCGCCCCAGATCATTCATCGCATCAAACGGCAACAACCACTGGCTCATCGGTCACGCATCACAAGCCACTTTATCACAACTCGCTAATGCACTAAAAACCATCAAAATCCCAAATATCAAAATAACCACAGCACTAAACCTAGACGGAGGACGCTCATCAGACCTATGGGCATCATCATCAGTCATCAGCGGCCCCATCCAAGTAAGACCATTCTGGAATAAACCAGTCAGAAACTTCCTCATTCTCAAAAATAACTAGCCACACCAAAACTACATGTCACCACAAAAACCATTCAAACTCACGCTGCTGCTACTCATCATCATCAACTGCACAAACTCAGCATCAGCTAACTTCATCCAAAAAATGCTCCCAGTAAACAAACTCAACAAAAAAGTCACCTTCACCTTCTACCACTTCAATAAATCTAACAAACCAGCTATCAAAAACGTTTCATCCAACCTCGGAGAAACCGCCAAAAAAAACAACAGCAAAGCCGCCATCTCAGCATCCAGCGCTCCTAAACTTACATTCAGATCAGGTAAATTCTTCTTCCCATCTACTACCCCACTCCTCATCAAAAACGGCACACCAGCTAGCAACCATAATAAATCCTCTCGCAGCTCCAAACACACACTCATCCTCACCAACAACATAGACCAACACGCCATCTGCTACTCCCCAAGCATCAAGCTGAACGAACTCACCTACGCTCTCACTAAATACATCGCCTACAACAAAGCCAACTTCACAACAGCCATCATCATCGACTCAGGAAACAACTGCGGATTCTATAAACCAAATGGAAAATACCGCCCATACTACCTAAAAGAACTCAAAAAACCCCAAAAAGCACTCCTCCTAAACTAACCCAACCATATCACCCATCAACCATCACCAATCCCCAACCACCGCTCCACATCCCCCAGTCCCATCGTATTCACCACATCATCCTTCGTCAGCCACCCCTTCCTCGCCAGCCTCACCCCATAAGATAAATACTGTAACTGCTCCACACGGTGAGCATCAGGATTAATACTACACCGCACACCCTTCTCCCTCGCCTTCTTCCAATAGCGCCAATCCATATCCAACCTCATCGGATTACAATTCAGCTCTATCACCGTCCCAGTCGCCGCTGCACAGTCAATAATCTTATCCACATTCACCGCATAAGCATTCCTCTTCAAAAGTAATCGACCCGTCAAATGCCCCAGCATCGTAACATACTCATTCTCCATCGCACGGATTATACGCGCAGTCATATCATCCTCAGACAGCGTAAACGCATTATGCACAGAAGCTACACAATAATCTAACTGCCTCAAAACATCATCCGGATAATCCAAACTCCCATCCTTCAAAATATCCACCTCAGATCCAGCCAAAATCCTAAATTTCCCATCCCAGCACTCATTCCCATTAAGAACCCTTATCTCTTCCACCTGCCTCAGCAACCTATCCGCATACAACCCATTCGCCTGAAAAGATGACTTACTATGATCCGCTATCCCCAGATACTCCAGCCCCAGATCAACCGCAGCCTCAGCCATCTCCGCCAAGCTATTCCGCCCATCAGATGCCGTCGTATGATTATGAAACGTCCCGCGTAACTGCTCCAGCTCTATCAACCTAGGAATCTCTCCCCTCTCCGCAGCCTCTATCTCTCCCCTATTCTCCCTCAACTCAGGAGGAATAAAATCCAAACCAAGAGCACGGTAAATATCCGCCTCATCATTCACCTCTGGTAATTCTACCGTCTCATCATCCCCCCGGAAGTCATACTCATTCAATGACCACCCCCTCTGCTTAGCTCGCCTACGCAGCTCCACATTATGCTCCTTACTACCACTAAAATACTGCAACGCAAATGGATACGCAGCATTAGAAACCGCCCTCAAATCACACTGTAAACCATTATCTAACCGTATCGTAGCCTTCGTATCTCCACACACTATCACAGAACTCACCTCAGGTAATTTAGTAAAATACTCAGTAAGCTCAGCAGGATTATCCGTCGCCACCAACAAATCAATATCATGCAACACCTCCTTAGATCGCCTATAAGATCCAGCATGAGCACAGCGCAACGTCGCAGGATGCTCCCTCACCGCCTCTAACAATGTCTCAGCCATCACCGCCACACTCCCAAGCCTAAAATGACTCGCAAACTTCTCCTTCATCTCAATAGCCTCCATGATCTTCACCACAGTCTTCTCCCCAAACCCACTAAGCTCAGCAACCTTACCACTCACACACACATCCTTCAATGCCTCCACAGAATCCACCCCCAGCTTATCATAGAGCGCCTTTATCTTCTTAGGACCTAACCCAGACAAATCAAATAAATCAAACAACCCCTCAGGAAACTCACCCTTCAAATCCTCATAATACGTCATCCTCCCAGTCTGAACCAGCTCAGAAACCTTCTCCCTCAA
The DNA here is from genome assembly GCA_937934595.1 of uncultured Verrucomicrobiales bacterium. Lineage (GTDB taxonomy): Bacteria > Verrucomicrobiota > Verrucomicrobiia > Verrucomicrobiales > Akkermansiaceae > Rubritalea. The sequence goes on from CALGZA010000041.1 coordinate 59,368, forward strand.
CGCCTTACCAAAACCCTTCAACTCACCAAGCCTCCCCTCCATCGCCAACCCCATAAAATCCTCCTCACTATGCAATGCCACCTCAGCCCCACTCCTATACGCCCTCGTCTTAAACACATTCTCACCCTTCAGCTCTAACAATAAAGCTATCTCCTCAAGAACCTCAGCCACATCCTCTCGTCTCATTTTCATAAACACATTCCTACCCCAACACCCTTATAAATCAAAACAAATATCATCATTGCAAAGCCACATATCATAGTTTATAAATAATGACATGATTCCAATCAAAGTCATCGTGTCCGTACTATCTCTCACTACAATCAGCTACGCGTCCGATCTCATAGCTAACCTCAGCTACGGTGAATCTAGAACAGAAGTCGCAAAAAAACTCAATGCCAGCAAACTCGTTAGCGGTAACATCGATGCCAGCCTGATCGCTCGTATCGGACTAAACGGAACATTCACCACTACAAAAAAACTCAAAGGACTCAAATTCTCACTCTACTTCGACTGGAGAAAATCAGGAGGACTCAGAGAAATAACCTACCGCTCAGAAACACTACCTCACCACAACTATAACCATAGACTCAAACAAACCTGGGAATACGCCATTAACCTACTCAGCGCCATCCACGGCAAAGCCAGAAACGCAGGCGAATACCCAGCTCAGGCAGATGTAAAACCAGATAACATCCAGTTCTCTCACGAATGGAGAACCGGTAACGGATTCGTCTACCTAGGAGTCGGCCAAGAAAATAACAAATACAGCATCAACATCACATTCTCAAAAATCCTCCTCAGCGACTAATCCCCCACCTCACACCTTACCACTCATCAAGACCATGCCACACCAGGCACTCAAAAAATACTTCGGACTCAACGAGTTCCGACCCTACCAGCTAGAAATAATCAACCACATCCTAAACGGAAACAACACCCTCGCCACTCTCCCCACAGGCTCTGGTAAATCTCTCACCTTCCAGCTCCCCTCATTCCTCCTCAGCCACCTCGGCACCACCATCATCATCTCACCACTTCTCTCACTCATCAGAGACCAGGTCCAGAAACTCCAAAACCAAGGAATCGCAGCCTGCCAAATAGACTCCACACTAACCAACGAACAGCGTACTAAAAACCTAGCAGATATCAAAGCAGGCAAAATCCAGCTCCTCTACACCTCAACAGAAACACTAGGAAATCCAAAACTCCTCAACATACTTAAAGAAATCAACATCTCCCTAGTAGCCATAGATGAAGCACACTGCTACTCAGAATGGGGCCACAGCTTTCGCCCCTCATACCTATCACTCCCTCAGCTCACCAGAGCCATCAAACCTCACGCCATACTAGCACTCACCGCCACAGCAACCAAAAAAGTAGCCTCAGACATTCGCAAAGCATTCCGTATCAAAACCGCACACCACATCGCAGCATCCCCCAGAAGAGACAACCTCAGCTACACCATCATCCCCACACCAGACAAACAACGCAACGACCAACTCACCAGCATCCTAGAACAACCAAACCACCTCCCCGCCATCGTCTACGCCATGCGCCAAAAGCAATGCGAAGCCATCGCCCACCACCTCACATCACAAGGAATCCCCACCAAGTCCTACCACGCAGGAATGTCCACCCAGTCACGGAAACAAATCCAAGACGACTTCCTCAACAACAAAAACAAAGTCATCGTCGCCACCATAGCATTCGGAATGGGAGTCGATAAATCAAACATCCGCTCCATCATACACTACCACCTCCCAAAATCACCAGAAGGCTGGATGCAAGAAAGCGGCAGAGCAGGCAGAGACGCTAGCCCCGCTCACACATACCTCCTCGCATGCGCAGATGACATCACCCCACTCACCAACTTCATAAGAGCCAGAGAACTAGAAGAAAACTCCATCAATCGTCTCATAACCACACTTACATCCCAAGGAAAAACCGCAGCCATCCAGCCCTACCACACCCGCGTCAACCTAAGCATGCTCACCTCCACACTAGACGTACTACTCGCCAAACTAGAACTTCTAAACTTCTCCAAATACTCCCACACAACCTGGAGATACATCAAAATGAACATCCTCTACGGCAGAACGCTAAACCTAACAGACTACCCAAAATCTCACCGAAAAGCAATCCAACACATCATTCAAGCAGATGACCGATACGACCTCCACAACGCCACACAAGACTTCAACATCGCCCCAGAAAAGCTCTACCATACACTCACAGAAATAAAACACTCCGGAGAATGCTACATGCGCTTCTCAGGTTGGCAAAAACACTACAAAATAAATAAACAACTTAACAACCAACAAATAAAAACCCTCACATCAGAACTCTTCCAATACCACCAAAACCAACTCATACACGACGAAGAAAGACTCCAAGAAGTAGTCCGCATCAGCACCACACGCAGCTGCATACCCCTCCAGTTCGAAAAATGGTTCAGCATCCAAAAAAAACAACACACCCCCTGCAACAACTGCTCATCATGCAACGGAGATAAACGCCCCACCAAACTAACCCACACAGCCACCACAAAAAACACCAACATCAACACACAACAACTCGAAACCATCAAAGAATTCCTCCTAAAAAAGAAAAAATACATCCACACCCCTGCCCAGCTCACCTGTATCCTCTGCGGAATAGGCACACCATACATCCGCCACTACCGCCTCCACCTCCACCCCATTTTCGGAACCCTCCAGCACCACCCCTACGATGACATCCACCCCTACTCAACAGCCCTCCTAACATAACCACCCTCCAACTTTACCCTTTATCCTTCCCTGCCTTCAAAGCCTTCCACCCCCCATGCAGATAATAAACCTCATCATGAGCCTCAGACTCCACTATCTTCTCCCTTATATACTTACTACTACCACAACCATCAGTCTGACAAAAAACAACCACCTTCACCCCCTTACCCTTACCAGCAAAAAGCGTCTGTAGCACCTCCATCGTCCCCAGATCCTCATCCGCACTTGCCTCCCTAATGATAAGAGCACTCCCAAACTCCTCCTCCCTCTCCTCATCTGCCCGCGCATCCACCCAGATCACATCCCCACCCCAGTCATCCATAACCCTTGCCAAGCAAACCTCATGCGCCTCTAACTTACTAGCATCACACGGCACACTCCTATCATACTCACCATGAACTAAATACGTCCCCAGCGCACATAACACCGCTACACCTCCTAAAAGAATACTCTGAATCAACCAACTCATAAAACACACTCTTCCTCAAAAATCACTCCACCACAAGGCGAAAGAATCCCTACCCCCCCAGCCGCACTAACCCGCACCCCCACCAGCTCAAACTCATCCATATCAAGATGAGCCACAGTCGCCGCACCCATCAGCGATAAATAATCCCACAACCCTACACTCATAATAGAACTCCCCACACACACGATAAGAATCACCAGCCATTCCTCGTTAAATACAAAAAAACACCAACCCTGAACCACCAGACTCCATCCAACGAAACCTATCTCCGTCACACACCTAGGCTAACACCCAGAGCAAACTCCAAGCGCAAGCTCAGCCCATCACCTTACACCCTTCAACCCCTTAAAAAAACATCACTTCTTAGGATGATCCACTATCAACCCAACACTAAACGAATGATACCTCGGAATCTTACTATCCGTATAAAACCTCAGCGCCTCCATTCGAGGCGTAGCCGTACTCAATGGAGTCACCGTCACCTTATACCCCCTCCCATCATTTACAGACTCTACCTCATACTTAAATACCTTACTAATACCAAAGACATTACTATGCCTCGCTATACTAATAGGAGTCTCACGATCATCTGTAACCTTAATCATAAATACCTTCGGATCCAGCTTCTCTCCCACCTCCCACTTGACAGACCTCGTATCAGAATAAATCAACTCAGGAATAGTCACCCGTGATGTCAAAACAATCGATGGCTCCTTCCCTTTATCCTTATCTGTCCGAATCTTAATCACCTTATCGATCGTACCTTTCAGCCTACCAAAATCCAACACACCTATCACAGTCCCCTTCTCCCCAGGCTGAAATACAAATGACTTCTTCTCATCTGCACGCATCAACTTAGCATCCATACAAATACAAGGAGCATCATACTCCACTATCTTAATAGCCTCATCTGACTTATTCTGAAAATGAAAAGAAACACGCAGCACCGTCACATCAGGCCGTGTAGTCACCTCCTTCAGAGTCTTCTCAAACGTAAGCTCCGCCCCAAACACAACAACCGTAAAAGACAAATAAACAACCATCAACCTAAACAACATTCTAAACATAATCACAATATACCCCCACCAAAAAAAATAGCCAACCCTAAATCATCCATCACCTTTCAACCATTAAAAACCATCACTTCTTAGGATGATCCACTATCAACCCAACACTAAACGAATGATACCTCGGAATCTTACTATCCGTATAAAACCTTAACGACTCCATAACAGGTGTATCCGTCTTCAATGGAGTCACCGTCACCTTATAATCCCTCCCATCATTTAAAGCCTCTACCTCATACTTAAATACCTTACTACTACCAAAGACATTACTGTGCCTAGCTACCCTAATAGGAGTCTCTCGCTTGTCGGTTACCTTTATCATAAAAAATTTCGCCTCAAGAGCATCTCCTACAGTCCACCTCACAGCATTGGTATCAGACTCAATTAACTCCGGGATAGTCACCCTTGCTGTTAAAACAATAGATGGATCTTTACCCTTATCCTTATCCGTCCTTATCTTAATAACCTTATCTATCTTGCCCTTTAATTTCTCAAAGTCTAACACACCTATAACAGTCCCCTTCTCCCCGGGCTGAAATACAAAAGACTTCTTCTCATCGGCACGCATCAACTTAGCATCCATACAAATACAAGGAGCATCATACTCCACTATCTTGATAGCCTCATCTGACGTATTCTGAAAATTAAAGGGAACCCTCAGCACCCTCACATCAGGCCGTGTCGTCACCTCTTTCAAAGTCGAATCAAAGGTTAATTCACCTCCCTTACCTCCCCTCAAACAATATAAACACACCGCAACAACCAGCAAACCAATACAACTAAATACAGAAAACCTAATAACCATCTTCGTCATGCATCAGCATACGCCACTAAAAAAAAATAACCACCCCTAAATAATCACCTATTAACCTCCCCCTTTCCCTTTCCCTTTCTCCTTTCCCCCAGAATAATCCACCAGTAAAAATATCTGCACCAACTTAAACCGCCCAATCTTACTATCCGTATAAAACTTCACCACCCCCATCGTTGGCTTACCAGTTTTCAAAGGAGTCACCGTCACCTTATACTCTCTCCCCTTCTCTACCTCCTCCAACTTATAAGCAAAAAAATCACCAGTCCCATAACCATACTCATGCCGCACTACATGGATCGGCGTCACACTCTCCTTCGCCACCTTAATCCTAAACTCCTTAGACTCCAACTTACTCCCCACCTCCCATGACAACCTAACCTGATCCGTCGCTATCAATGCAGGAATAGTCACCCTACAAGTCAAAACCACAGCAGCATCCCCCTCATCCGTCCGCACCCTTATCACCTTATCAATAGTACCCTTAAACGTACCAAAATCCAAAATCCCCACTACCGTCCCCTTCTCCCCAGGAGCAAACTCCATACTCCGCTTTCCATCCTTGCGCTTCAAGCTAGCCTCCATACAGCTACACGGCGCATCATAATTCACTATAGCAACCGTCTTATCTCCCTTATTCTCAAATTCAAACTCCACCTCCACCAACTCCACATCAGGCTTCGTTGTCACCTCCCTAACCTTCTCAACAAAAACAAGCCCACCACCCAACGCCAAAGTCGTACCAAACAAATAAATCATCAAAATTTCTAGTATCCTACCAAACATAAATACATTATAATCTCAATCCCAGAGATAGCCACCACTTAATACACTCAAACCATGCGCCCAGCTAAACAATTCAAACCAAAACCATTCCCAAAACACCACGAGCTAGAACTAAAAATTCACGCACTCTCTAACCAAGGTGACGGCGTAGCACGTATCGATGTCCCATCACACGGACTCACTGACTGGGTCGTATTCATACCCTTCACCATCCCTGGAGAAACCATCAAAGCACGCATCATCAGCAACAAAAAAAACTGCTCACTAGCTGAACTCATCACTATCATCGAACCATCAACACACCGCGTCACTCCAAAATGCCCACTCTTCCAAAAATGCGGAGGATGCCAATACCAACACATCGCATACCCAGAGCAACTCCACTGGAAAACACGCCAAGTACAAGAACTACTCAAATACCTAGCAGGAATAACCGATGAAATAACCGTCAACCCAGCCATCCCATCCCCACAGACATACAACTACAGATCCAAGCTCACCCCACACTTCCGGAAACCATACAACAACAAAATATCAAACATAGGATTCGTCTCAAAACAAGGCGGCAGAGAATACCTAGACATCACCAACTGCCCCATCGCCATGGAAGAAATCAACACAGCACTCCCAGCCATTCGTAAGCAAACCCATAACCTCTCAAAAACATACAAAAAAGACACCACTCTCCTCCTAAGAGCATCAGAAGGACATGTAGAAACCAACCCCAACAGCATCATCTCGGAACAAGTCGACAACCTCAAATTCAAATTCCTCGCCAGCGACTTCTTCCAGAACAACCCCTCCATACTCCCAGCATTCACCCAATACGCCGCCCACCAAGCCAAACAAGGAAACAACAACTACCTCATCGATGCCTACTGCGGATCAGGACTCTTCGCCCTCAGCCTTGCTAAGCACTTCAAAAAAGTCGTCGGAGTAGAAGTCTCAGAAACCTCAGCCAGCTGGGCACGCCAAAATGCCAAACTCAATAACATCAACAACGCAGAATTCACCGCAGCCTCAGCAGAAGCCATCTTCAAAACCATCATATTCCCACCAGCAGAAACCACCGTCCTCATAGATCCACCTCGTGCAGGATGCTCCCCAGAATTCCTAGACCAGCTCACCCGCTTCTCCCCCAGCCGCTGCGTCTACATCTCCTGTGAACCTGCCACACAAATGCGAGACCTCAAAACATTCCAACAAGCCGGCTACAAAATCCAAGACATTCAACCCTTCGACCTCTTCCCCCAAACCCGTCACCTAGAATGCATCATCACACTAGAGAAACAAACAGCAGATTCAAAAAGCTAAAGCAACTTCCTGCTCTACCCATAGGTTTGATTCTATCTCTTTACCTTTAATCGTGACCAGCAATCTTTCTGGCTTCATTCTTTCGCGCTACTTCTATCTTGCGGCATATTCTGCATCTTATCGCTTCAGAAAAGTAGTAAGCACCGATCGTTTCATAATACCAGTATTGATCCTCAGCCTTCCAAAGTTCGTCAGATCCACAATCTTGACAATTGAATGATTGGTCCACATAACAAATTGGTCTATGATATGAATTGCTAATATTTATTTGCTCTGGGTCAACTGGTATCGAGTTGTCAGGAACTTCATTAGCTGATTTTATCCACCCAGCCTCTAGAAGCTTCGCAATTCGACTTAATCGAAACGCTATATCATTCTTAATAAATTGTTTAGATCTTCGACGGGTCATTTCTAATCACAAAATTCTATAGCTCAAGCTCAACGTGAGCTAAATCTTGGTTTATAAATATCATGAGTCTAGAGTTCACGTGGGCTATCTCTC
>CALGZA010000042.1 GCA_937934595.1 uncultured Verrucomicrobiales bacterium
GATCTTATCTTTAAACGTGTAGAGGTGTGTCAGCTGATTATACACATCATAACCATAAGCCCTAGGATACATCTGACTCCCAATTTGAGTCTTTATATTATTCAGCAAATCGTATTCAACATACTGCCGGCTTCCATCCGCGATGAATACACCAGATAGTCAGACCCTAAACCCGACCTACATCAATACTCTGAAACTCTTTTACATACCTTAAGATCACTCTAACCACAAATTACCATCTTCACATCTAGATAAAAAAGCACCTCATCCAGAGAAACGAAATAAACCACTCAACCGATGCACATCCTAATTAATGAACACCGAAATCTCTCTCTCTTATCAAAGCTGAAAATATTCGACCCCAACAGTTGCTTAATACAGTAACACAATAGAAGCTCTAATAACCACTCCCTCAAACTCTGATAAGTAATGAAACAATGAAAACCAAACTGAAATTTCAAAAAACACACTACACTTAGGTTTACCTCTAAGCAATATTTCCACTTCACTAAAACACAAACAAATCCTCACCAGCCACCTTAAACACCTATAAACTTAAGCATTTCTATCGCATCAACACATCTGTAATCCCCACAGCCACAAACTAATGCCAAATTGAAAAAAATAGAAAATTTCAAAAAATCCCTTGACCAAAGAAATCCTTTAAAGTAGCTGACAGCTGATGAAAACAAAACCAACAATATACAAACTGTGCTTATCAATAATCGCTTTGTTTATAGCACTCGCAATAACCTCCCAAGCAGAAGTCATTAACCACCAATACTCTTATGACCAAAAAACCTATACTGCCACAATCACCTGGAACTCCACAGAAGGTCAAGCCTACAGCATCGACTATTCTACAGACCAAGTAAACTGGTCTGACTCCCTAGGCGAAAACATCCCCGGCGCCAAAGGCAACTCAACCACAAGGAAATACAACCTCCTCGCACTAGATCTCCCTTCTCTTGACCTTTTCTTCGTAAGAGTCAGAAAACTAGACGACTCATCAGTCATAAGCGCACCAAAAATCGACCCTAATGCCACACCTAACATCGTCTTTCTTATGACAGACGACCAAACATTCTACTCCATGGGCATCTACGGTAATCAAGATGTCATCACCCCTAACATGGACAAGCTCGGAAAAGACGGTGTCATCTTTGATCGTCACTACAATACCACTGCCCTCTGCATGGCAAGTAGAGCAAACGTATTCACAGGAATGTACGAATACAAACATGGAACCACATTCACCCACGGTGAAACCATGAAAGAAAGTATCTGGGACAAAGGATACGCTAATATACTAAGAGCCAACGGATACAGAACAGCATTCGCTGGGAAATTCGGATTCGCTATCGAAAACGGCGGATGGGGAACAGGTGAATTCGACGACTACGCAGGCATGTCTGAGCAAGCGTCATACACCACTGCAGACAACGGACCTCTCGCTCAATATTCTGCAAAATACCCTCACTCAACACTCGCATACGCTGCGTGGGCTCGTAATTTCATAAAAACATCAGCTCAGCAAGACAAGCCATTCTGCCTGTCACTCAGCTTCAAAGCACCACATAGACCCACCACGCCAGACCCTCGCTTCGACCAAGTCTACGCAAATAAAATATTCACCAAACCTGTCAACTTCGGCAGAGAAGCAGGCGCTCACAGACCTGCTCAAAGTAAAGCAGGGCGCCAATACGGACGATTCACAAAATGGGGATACGATACTAATTACGACCAAGTCATGGCCACCTACTACCAACAAATCTATGGAGTAGACGTCGCAGTCGGAATGATACGCCAAGCACTCGAAGACTACGGCCTAACAGAAAACACCATCATCGTTTATACCAGTGACAACGGCTTCATGAACGGCGTCCACGGATTCGGATCAAAAGTACTCCCATTCGAAGAATCAGCCAGATCCCCCCTCATGATCTATGACCCAAGATCTCCTAACGCGGGCCTACAAAAGCGCTCCAAAAGACTCACAGGAAACATCGACTTCGCTCCCACATTCCTAGACATTGCAGGTATCCCAATACCACAAAACATGGACGGGAAAAGCCTCATGCCTCTCGTAGAAAACCCTAACACAGGCGGCCACGATGAACTAGCCATCATGTCAACATTCACCAGAGGCGGTGACTCCACATCATTTACAGTCGTCAGCGACAACTTCAAATACACATACTGGTGGCAAGCCCCAGTCGAAGAACTATACGACCTAGACGCAGACCCATACGAAAGCAACAACCTCGCTACCAACCCTATCTATATCAACAAACTCCAAGAAATGAGAAATAGATATGACGGCCAAATCAACAACTGGAAACAAAACCGTATCATGACCGGCATCGCAGGCTCAGGAACATCCACAGTCGCCGTCTACGAGTCCTACGGAAACACCTTCACACGAGACTCCAGCGGAGACATCGAGATCCCCGACAACGGCGGTGGTGACAACGGCGGCGGTGACAACAGCGGAGGAGAAGTCACAGCAACAATCCCAGCAGGATTCAAAGCCTACTACTCATTCAACGACAGCAACAACATCGGTAATGATGACAGCGGAAACGGATTCAACTTAAACCCATTCCTCGTCAACCACACCAATGAAGGTCGCTCACAAGGCGGAGCTGCATTCAATGCCAACACAAGCAGACTTACACACCCTAGCATCCCTCTAGGTGCCAACTGGACAGTCTCTGCTTGGTATGAGGGACTAGACACCGACGGTTGGAGAACCCTATTCCGGGGCGCAAGACACCACCATATCATCGTAAACTGGAACTCTACTCAGCTTGGTATATTCATGGCAGGGCACAGAGACAGCGGCAAAAACCTTACCCGTGAAGACGGAGTATGGCGTATGATCACTGCCGTTGGTAGCCCAGGTAAAATAGACTACTACATCGACGGACAACTCGTAGGAACCGTCAACGGCTTCACAGTTGACCAAGACGTCCAATGCGTCGGCAACTACCAATTCGGTGACCAACGATTCGCAGACACTCTAGACGAAGTCTACCTATACGATCGTCTACTCACTGCCGCTGAAGTAGCTGACCTATACGCCGCCAGCTCAGGTGAAGTCAACAATGACACAGGCGGTGGCGACGATACCGTCAACAACACCATCCCAACCGGCGCCAAAGCTTACTACTCATTCAACGACAGTAACAACATCGGTAAAGACGACACCGGAAACGGATTCAACCTAATCCCATCCCAAGTCAACCACACCAATGCAGGACTCTCACAAGGTGCCGCTGCATTCACGGCCAACACAAGTAAACTAACACACCCTAGCATCCCTCTCGGTGCCAACTGGACAGTCTCAGCTTGGTACGAAGGACTAGACACTGACGGATGGAGAACTCTATTCCGCGGGGCTGGACACCACCACGTCATCGTCAACTGGAACTCCACCCAACTTGGAATCTTCAGAGGTGGGCACAAAAGCAGCGGCTTCTCACTTACACGTGAAGACGGAATCTGGCGCATGATCACAGCCGTTGGAAGCCAAGGTAAAATAGACTACTACATCGACGGCAAACTCGTCGGAACAGTAACCGGATTCACCGTTGACCAAGACGTCAGAGGAATCGGTAACTACCAATTCGGTGACCAACGATTCGCAGACACTCTAGACGAGGTATACCTCTACGATCGCCAACTCACTGCCGCTGAAGTAGCAGGCCTATTCAACGGTTCAAATCCAAACACAGCCATTGCTACAGCCAACGCCGCCCAGGACACATCCACACTCGTCCTAGAACCAGTCAGTGCAGACGTTGCCAAAGGAGAATACAACGCCGAACACCAATCATTCGGAACAGCTCTAAACGCAACTATCAAATACGAGTGGACCACAGACTTCGTCAACTACTTCAAAGCAGACGGATCAGACGCTGACGGAAATGGCACCACAGTCACCATCACCACCCAGGTCAATGGAGACAGAGTAAGCGTAAAAGCCAAAGCCAACAAAACCAACATCAGCATCTTCATCAGAGTTGCTGAAGATTAAACGGGGCACGTATAAAACTCAACAACATCTAGAACAATACAAACGGCACCTTATGCTCAGCACAAGGTGCCGTTTTTTTGCACCATAAATAATACCATTTGAACTGTTAGAATGGTATAAGCACCTAATCCATAAAAAGCCTACCCTCTTTCCTCCTCATAAATCTTCCCCCAGGTAAGTTGATCTTAGCCGCATTCGTAGTCTCCATCAGCCCCTGACATGACTCTACTAAAGCTTGTGTAATATTATGAACCCTGCACTCTGACAAATAGCGGTGTATAATACGTTGCTGAATAACCCCAGGCACTTCCCGTAAACTAGGCAGATGCAAGCGCCCCTGTGGATCTAACATACTAGGATAATCAATCATCTCCTCAAAAAAATCCTCCTGCCGCCCACAATAATCTAAAGACTTCAGCACAGAAGGAACAATATCACGCCCCATAATATCAAAAAGCAAAGGCAAAACCTCATTCCTCAACCTATTCCTAACAGCAAAGGGCTCCGCATTAGTAACATCCTCCCTAAACTCTAATGCATGCTCATCAATATAAGCATTAATCTCACTCCGCCTAACAGCCAACATCGGCCTAACAAGAACAAGTTTCTTATCCTTCAAAACACTCTCCTCTTGCATCCCCTTGAGACCAGCAGAACCCCGCAAAAGCTTATAAAGTACAGTCTCACACTGGTCATCTGCATGATGACCCAGAAGAACACCATCACATTTAAATTCTGAACAAGCTAACACATACGCCTCATGCCGCGCATCTCGAGCAGCCAGCTCTACACTCTTCTTCCCCACTTCAGCCTCCAAACCCACATCCACTTGATGCACAAATAAAGGCAACCCATATTGCCCAGCTATACTCCTAACAAACCCCTCATCACCATCAGAATCATCTCCTCTAAGCCGATGATTCACATGACAAACAACCAACCTATCAGCACACCCAGCACCAAAAGCAACCACACAAGAATGCAGCAAAGCCACAGAATCCCTCCCCCCAGACACACCCACCAGCCACCTCTTGCCATAAGCCTCACCTAACCACTCTGAATCTAAAATCAACATCACTAACTAACCTCCAAAACTAAGCGGGAAAAAGATGTTCAACAACATAGTCAAAAAGAAATTCACAATCAAAATAGCAAGAGCAGAAAACACCATCGCATTCGTCGTCCCCTTACCTACTCCAACAGCACCATTCTTAGCCTTCAAACCCTGATGACAGGAAATCAAAACTATCAACATCCCAAACGCTCCACCCTTTATCATCGCTATGATAATATCAATCAACTCAGTCCGCGCAACCAAATGAAAATTCCAATACGCATAAGGCACATCAAATATCTGAGTCCCTATAAATATAGAAGACAATATACCAAAACCAACAGACTCAGCTATCAATAACGGAATCGAAATCGCCATCGCCAAAAACCGCGGAGTCACCAAATAATCCACAGGATGAACATCCATCGAACGCAACGCATCAATCTGCTCAGTCACCTTCATCGTCCCCACCTCAGCAGCCATCGCCGCACCAACTCTACCAGATAACATCAAACCCGTTATCGTAGGACCTAACTCACGTAACATCCCCACACCCACCAACGCACCACCCATCGTCTCCATCCTAAACTGCTCCATCTGAAACAAAGCCTGCGCAGTCAAAACAGACCCAGTAAAAGCACCAGTAACTATCACAACTATCTGTGACTTGAAACCAATCTCAACAATCTGCTTCATAAACTGATTCCACCTAAACTTACCAACTACCAATGACATCAAAACCTCCTGAGACAAAGCAACCAACTCACCCAAATAAGTAAGAAAACCAATCACCAAACGGCCTAAGAAGCGGACAAAAATCATAACAACTAAAACGATCTCACATCAGTCACCACACCAGTTACTGCAGCTGCCACCACCATCGCCGGACTCATAAGAACAGTCCGCCCCGTTGGACTACCCTGCCTCCCCTTATAATTCCTGTTAGACGAACTAGCACAAATCTGATCACCCACTAACTTATCAGGATTCATCGCCAAACACATCGAACACCCAGCTGCTCGCCACTCAAACCCAGCCTCACGAAATATATCCGCTATACCCTCCTCCTCACACTGATGCGCCGTTATCTGAGAACCCGGCACAGCAATAGCCTTCACCCCATCCGCCACACTCCTACCCTTCAAGATCCTAGCCGCCTCACGGAAATCAGACAGCCTCCCATTCGTGCACGAACCCAAAAACGCCACATCCACAGGAATATCAGCCACAGCACTACCAGCAGGCATACGCATATAAGCCAACGCCTCTAATATACTCTCCCGCTCATCAGCCGTCTCAGCATTCTCAGGATCAGGTATCAACTCACTTATCCCCACACCATGATCAGGTGAAATCCCCCACGTCACTGTTGGCTCTATTTCCTCCGCAGCAAAATCAACAACATCATCATAAACACAATCCTCATCAGAAGCAAAAGACTCCCACCTTCTAACAGCCTCATCCCACTCAGCACCAGAAGGCGCATAAGGCTTCCCCTTCAAATATGAATAAGTCGTAGCATCAGGATTCACATAACCACAACGCGCTCCGCCCTCAATAGACATATTACAAACCGTCATCCGCTCCTCCATCGTCATCCTGTCAAACACATCACCACCATACTCATACGCATAACCAATCCCTCCCTTAGCTCCCAAATGACGTATAATATGCAAAATCACATCCTTAGCATACACACCAGTCCCCAAATCCCCATTCACATTTATCCTCCGCACCTTCAGCTCAGACATAGCAAGAGTCTGAGTCGCCAAAACATCACGCACCTGAGTCGTACCAATACCAAACGCAATCGCACCAAAAGCACCATGCGTCGCCGTATGAGAATCTCCACACACTATCGTCGTCCCTGGCTGCGTTATCCCCTGCTCAGGCCCCACCATATGCACTATCCCCTGCCTCCCAGTACCCAAAGAAAAATAAGTAATCCCATACTCCTCCACATTACACCTCAACTCATTAATCATCGCCTCAGCCAATGGATCAGCAAAAGGCTGCTCCTGATTATCCGTAGGCACAATATGATCAACAGTAGCAAATGTCCTCCCAGGATAACGAACCCCAAGACCAAGATCGCGTATCATACCAAACGCCTGCGGAGAAGTCACCTCATGGATCAAATGTGTCCCTATGAAAAGCTGTGTCCGTCCATCAGCCACCTCACCCACCCTGTGAGCATCCCAAGTCTTCTTATATAATGTGCGTGCCATAAACTTATCTTGCCTTCTTCAGCAACCACACACTGAAGCCATTTAACAACAAAGTCAAGACACCCTCCCATCCCAAAGATTTAATCATTGGCTTCATCCTCACCTACGCTCAAAATCAAAATCAATGAAAAATCTACTCTTCATCTGCTCCATGAACAAACTCCGCAGCCCCACCGCAGAAACCATCTTCTACGACACAGCAAACATCACCGTCGACAGCGCTGGGCTGAACCATAGCGCTGAAGTCATACTCAGCGCAGAACAAATAGAATGGGCAGACACCATTCTCGTCATGGAAAAAATCCACCTCCGAAAACTCAACCAAAAATACAGTCAACACCTCAAAGGTAAAAAAATCATCACGCTCGGAATCCCAGATAACTACAAATACATGGACCCAGAACTCATCAGCATACTAAAAAGAAAATGCCAACAATTCCTATGAGAAATAAATACTAATAAAACCTCAATAAAAACATGCCAGAGCCTAAATCAACCAGACCACACCATAATCATATCCGCGCCATCAAGCACTGAAAACAAAGATGATGCAGTCCATGTATCTATAATACCTAAGTATACCCTGCCCATTACACACCCCAGTCACACTACATTCCTATAAAACAACTAGTCGGCAAACCCGCAGCATTAACCAAATTAGCATTAACAGGATTATTCTGCCAAGCATAACGCGCATTAACAGGCTTTGAAACATCTTTATGAGTCACCAATACCTTCCCGTCTTTAATAACAGCATCCGCCGCATGCCACTGACCAGAAGCATCACTTACCTCAAACCCACCCAGCGGCTTGCCATCACGTGACTTCATCCCTTCGCCATGAACGAATGTGATCTCAATACTTGCCCCCTTAACCACATGCCCCTTATACAAAGGCCCTGATACAATAATATCCTTCTGCCCATAATCTCTAACCAAAGCCCATCGCGACAATCTCTCACCCACATCCTTCTTGTTCTTAGGATGAATATCTTTAGCAGCTCCAATGTCATTTATAACCGCCATGCCAGTACCCTTTGACTCATCCAATAATCGGCGCATCTCATCCTGAACAGTCACCCACCCTGTAAAACGAGGACCATTAAAGTTTGCCAACTGCACATAATAAAACGAGAAATCTACACCCCACCTCGTTCTCCAGTCATTAATCAAACAATGAAGAAGCTCTCCATAATGATCGGATGTCGCACCTCTCGCATTAGATTCGCCCTGATACCAAATTGCACCCCTCACACCATAACCAACCAAGGGAGCAATCATTCCATTATAAATCGTAGAGTGCATAGCTGGATGAAGAGCCGGATTCCCCCTCTTCTTTTTCTTATCAGACGCATCCCACTTCTTCTGCATATTCACTTTTTTATCAATGACAAACTTCGCCTCAGGTAACGCCTTCAAGGCTTCCTCACTAACAAAAGACTCCACTGGCTTCCCGCCCCATGAGCACTCAATAATACCCACAGGCACATCAAGCTTCTTCCTCAAATTCTTTGCAAACTCATAACCCACAGCAGTAAAGCCAGAGTTATGATCAGGGTGCGTATGCCTCCACACCCCTTTAAAATCAGCAACAGGTTCCTTAGCCGTCTTATTTCCGGACACATACACCCTCAACAACGGATCATTAGCAGTCTTCGCCTCTTCCGCACTAGAAGTCCTCTTCATTGGCCACTCCATATTGGACTGCCCACTAGCTAACCAAACTTCACCAACTAACACATCCTTAATCTCTAGCTTATCCTCTCCGCTAGTTATCGTCATCACAGCACCAGATTTACTCATCTTCAGCCCCTTAAAGTCAATCATCCACTTCCCATCACCACCAGCCTTCGTCTCCAGCTCCTTACCAGCAAAACGAACCTTAACTCCAGCCCCAGCATCCACACTACCCCACACCTTAGCACTCGTCTCCCGCTGTAAAACCATGCCATCGGAGAAAAACGTAGGCATCTTTATCTCTGCCAATGACGGCATACTACCTGCAAATAAAACAAGAGCGGACTTTGTGTAAATATTCATAGAATATACAACTACAGCCCTCAGCCAAATCCGTCAAGCTCATCCCCTTTTTCACCATGACACTGCAGCCCCCCACACACACCTAATACACCATTCACAACCTAGTCAACAACAGGGGGATTCCTATGAATCACCTGATAACTATGCGCCTCAGGCTTAAATTGTTGAATCAAATTCTCATAGATCCTCTCCGCAATAATAGCCTCACCACAAGTAAAAATATCTACCGCCGCATAACCATCTTCTGGCCATGTATGAATCGCAATATGACTCTCAGCTATGACAATCACCCCGCTCAACCCATGCGGATTAAACGCATGAATCGTAGACTCCACTACGGTCGCACCTGCCGCAGTAGCTCCATCACAAAGAATCTTCTCTAACCTATCCTTATCATTAAGAATACTCAGATCTATACCTGAACACTCTAAAAGATAATGAACCCCTTTAGGCGAATGAACAGAAACTCTCGGACTAACAGACATACAGCGACAAAAATCTAATGGAAAGCTCCTGTTATTATAAACGCCGCACCCACAGCCGTAATAGCCTCTATGGCACCTGCTCCCCAGTTCTCATCCTTACTAAGCTCAGCACTCAAACAATGTTTGGGCAATATCAGCTTATCCACCGCTATGCGCACCAGCCAAAGCATCAATATCGACAGAACAGCCCATACCCCCAATCCCAATATGCTATCATATACCTCAATAAAAAAACTTAGTAATACCCCATAGGCCACTATATTACCCGCAAGAGCCACTCCCACTGCCACATTATCATTTTTTAACTCCTCATGTATATCGTGCTTCGTCGTTTTCTGGTAAACAATAGAATAAAATAAAATCAACGCCTGTGACACAATAAACCATATAGCAGTTAAACCAATGTCCTCTAACAAAGAAACATCCGCAGGAGACAGTAAAGACGCCTTCAGCACCAGGGCAGTAGATACATATGCCCCAGCCTGAACAAACCCAACCCCAACATTCCTATCCCTAACAAGTTCTACCTTATTACTAAATCTCGGTAACATCAACTTATCACAAAGCACCCTAGAAATTAGTAAAAAAACCACACCCACCATAGACCATATAACAGTCATCTTCAAATCCTGCAAGAAAGGACTACTCTCAGCATCACCATAGTCCACAGTCCCAGGACTAAAAAGCACACCACTTATCACAATGCATAAAGCTATCAAAAAGCCCGAAAATGAGATAGCAATCGCCTTATTATCATTCTCCGTAAGCTCATAATTTAATGAATAATCAGACAGCTTATCATTAATAGACTTCCCAAGAAAAAGTATACACAGCGCCAGCAAAATATAACACAGCACACGCCAGTCTAATATTTCACGAAATAACGAAAGATCAAAAAGTTGTTCGAACATAAAATGTTTATATAATTAATATTTACTTACCCCCACCGAAAAAACTACGTGACCGTGAAGAACTACCACTCCCAAAACGAGATTTAGAAGAAAATGAAGACTTAGAAGACGATGATGTCCTAACACGCCTAGTATGCTTCGAAGGACTAGAACGCTGATACTTCTTCTGCGCAGTACTAGGACTCTTTAAAGGCGCCTTTATGCTCCGTGCAACCTTATTCGCATTCGGTGACTTAATCCCACTCGTCATCACAGACTTCTTACTCAAGTTAATACTACTCCCATAACCACCCAACTTAGCACTCCTCTTATGCCGCTCTTTATAAACTTCAGTTGAAGCAGGCTTTGTTGAAGTAAAATTACTAGGTAACCTACTATGCCCATACTGAGAACGATAAGGACGATGATCCCGTGAAAAATACCCACCTATCGGAAACCCTGAATACATCGGCCTACCATAATAATAATAACCATGCCCATACATATAATGACTACCATGCGTTTGAACTCTCTCCTTACCTTTAGTCAAATCATACTGAATAGTAGCCACCTCTTGTTCTTCCACTCCCTTATCCGAAGGAACCTCCACAGTTAATGAAAACCCTTTTTGCGCACCACTAATTTCAGTGATCTTTATATAATCCACCTTATCATCCTCATTTAAATCCAAATTATTAATACCCTTAGCCGGATCATTCAGCTTCTTCTCAAACTCCTCAGCCGTCTTCACCTCAGCAGCCAGCGCAGTCACAGCTTTCAAATCTAAATTATCTGCCGCATAACTCGTCACAGTCGTCTGATACGTCTTATTACTATTGCAATGACTGCTTATAAGCACAAAACCGATTATACTAATACTCCTAAAAATTAACCTGAACATACATTTTTTCTTCATATCGCCTTATAAATAATCATTCGAGAAAGCCATTCAAATAATGATTTAAAATAGCAGAATTCGTTATCGTAGTAATATCAGTCTCGCGCGTGATGAGATCTTCTTTACCAAAACTTAATGAAGAATGTATAATCTCCGGCGTCAGGTATCGAGTATAATCTGTCACTTTCTTTATACCCTTCAGAATCCCCTTCAGCCGTAACTCACTCGCGTAACTAGGGTGCGTAGCTATCCACCACCCCCACTCCCCAAATGACGGAACATGATCATGATAAGGCACAGCAGCTAGACCCCCTAGTTTCATCGTTCGCCCTATACATAAAAAAGCCTCCTTCGCTCGGTAAGGTGATGTCGACTGCTGAACAATAAACCCATCATGCGCTAACTTCTTCAATAGAGAACCATAAAAATGCATACTATAAAGCTTCGCTAGATCAGGACTAGAAGGATCAGGAAAATCACATATGATAATATCATATATACCATCAGCCTGCTTCAAATACCGTGATGCATCAATGTTAATCACATTCAACTTAGGCCTAGAATCCAATGAATCCACATCAACCCCCCTATTCTGACTAACTCCCTCAAGCTCATATGCCTCACCCATACTCACCCCCAAGCCAGAACTCACCAGCCTCACCTTCTCATGCGTCAAAGACGACTCATTCAGACTGATAAATAAAGGATGCTCCGCCGCCAACCTAGTCATCGCCGGATCCAAATCTACCAAAGTCACCTCCTCAACACTCGGATACTTTAAAATCTCCCTTACTGCCAAACCATCACCACCACCAAGCACCAATACTCGACGAGGCGAACGGTGCGCAGCCATCGCAGGATGCACCAATTGCTCATGGTAAATATGCTCATCATTCGCTGAAAACTGAATGTGTCCATTGATATAACAACGCAGATTCGCATGATCACTCTGTGTCAACACTATATGCTGATACGGCGTAGTCTCCACATACACCACCCTATCAGCATAAATACGCTGCTCAGCACTCAACGCCCATTGATTCGTTTGACTCTGACCATAACCCAAAAATACCATCACAACCGCAAAAACAGACAAAAACAAAACATTCAACTTTACCGACCTCGAAAAATAAAACCAACACAACAACGTCGAAGCCATACTGATGAAAGCCAACACAAACGCCGTTTCATTAAGCGAAAAAAACTTAGGTAACAAAAACACCCACAACAAAGCACCAGCCAGCGCACCAATGTAATCCATCTTCAGAACTCGCGCCAAATTACTACTTATATCTCTCGAAAACCTCTCATTAATACGTGTTATCAGCGGTATCTCAAACCCAATAATAACCCCAATGATACTCGTAAGTCCGTAATGAACCAATCCATATTGATAAGGAAAAGACGTAAAAGTCCACAACATCAAAACAGGACCAAACCCACCCAAAAGAGCCAAAAGTAACTGTGAATACAGTAACGAAGAAACCACCCTCTTATCAGAAATATAACGCTGAATCTCAGACCCTACGCCCATAAAAAACAACATCACTGCTATAATCACAGCCCACTGCTGAACCGAATTACCTAACAAATCTGAGGCTATCTTCGAGAAAGTATACTCATAAGCCAGCCCACATCCACCCATCACAAAAATGATGATAGAGAGCACCCAGCCACTTCCAGACTGAGGCTCCCCCAGTGAATTCTTCTCTATAAATTCATTACCCCCTCCCATAAAACCTCATCCTTACGGTACCCTTGGGAACTTACTAAAGTCTGGTTTACGCTTATCAACAAAAGCATTTTTACCCTCTTTCGCCTCCTCGCTCATATAATAGAGTAATGTCGAATTACCCGCCATATCTAATAACCCCATCTGACCATCACAGTCAGCATTATGAGCCGCTTTCAAACAGCGCAAAGCCATTGGAGAATGCTGCAACATTTCTCTACACCACTGAACAGTCTCCCCCTCTAATTCCTCCAACGGCACCACCGTATTCACTAGCCCCATTTCTAATGCCTCAGCCGCACTATACTGACGACAGAGATACCAAATCTCACGCGCTTTCTTCTGCCCAACTATTCGTGAAAGATAACTAGATCCTAATCCACCATCAAAACTACCCACCTTCGGACCAGTCTGACCAAAAATAGCATTGTCAGCCGCAATTGATAAATCACATACCACATGCAGAACATGTCCACCACCTATCGCATACCCAGCCACCATTGCCACTACCGGCTTCGGTAAAGTCCTTATCTTACGCTGCACATCTAATATATTAAGACGCGGAACCCCATCCTCACCTATATATCCAGCATGCCCACGCACTTTCTGATCCCCGCCAGAACAAAACGCCTTCTCACCCTCACCAGTAAGCACAATAACACCCACCTTAGGATCTTCATGAGCCAAATCTAGCGCCACCAACAGCTCTTTAACAGTCTGCGGCCGGAAAGCATTCCGCACCTCTGGTCGGTTAATCGTAATCTTAGCAATCTGCCCCTCATCAGCAGTCTCATACTTTATGTCTTCAAATTCTTTTGCAGTAGTCCACATAGTGATAATATTCTCTACTGGCTCACCGAAATTTGCAAGACCTGACTCCACTTACTTACACAGCCTTCCCTCACTATTCGCAAGCTCCCTAAAGGCCGCTACAAGCTTCCTGCTCAATGGCCCAGGGCCACCATCACCTATCACCCTCTGATCAAGCTTTACAAAAGGAATCACCTCCGCCGCAGTCCCTGTCAGAAAAGCCTCATCACATGTATAAATATCATGTCTCGTCATCGTCTTCTCTAACAGCTCTATACCCTCGCGTTCACATAAATCAAAAATCACCTCTCGCGTTATCCCATCCAGAGCACCATCAGATACAGGCGGCGTATAAATCACCCCCTTCTTTACCACAAAAACATTATCCCCAGTACACTCAGCCACATAACCCTGTTCATTCAGCATGATACCCTCCATCACGCCCGCCTGAATACACTCTATCTTAGCCATCACATTATTCAAATAATTCAGAGATTTCACCTGCGGACTCAATGACGCAGGTGTCGGCCGTCGGGTAGCACAAGTAATCAAATCTAAACCATTCTCGTAACTATCATCCGAATAAAGCTTTATATCCGCAGCTATAATAAACATAGACGGATGCTCACAAAGATAAGGATTCAAACCCAAACCACCCACACCCCTGGTCACCACCAACCTTATATAACCATTCGTCAAATGATTCGCATTTACCGTATCTACTACCGCCTGGCACACCTCCTCATGACTCCATGGAAGTCGAAGCAAAATAGACTTTGCAGACAAAAATAACCTCTCAATATGCTGCTCTAAACGAAAAACCCTACCACTATAAAGACGAATCCCCTCAAATATACCATCTCCATACAGTAGCCCATGATCAAACACAGATACTTGAGCCCGTGACTGATCCACTAACTCACCATCGAGCCATATCTTCTGATCCTTACTTATGTTACTTGTCTCACTCATTTAAAAAAATCTTTCTATACACTTAGTATTTAAAAATAAACAGAATCAAAGATCCCCGCAATAGCCAAATCAACTAACGAAATCCCCACATCAGATCAACCCTTACCGCCCCTACCCATCTCCTCTGCCTTCTTGCTCGCCGCCCGCACTGCACCCGTCACAGCAGCCCTGAAACCATGCTCCTCCAAAGTACACAAAGCCTCTATCGTAGTCCCACCTGGACTAGTCACCATATCTCTAAGCATCGCCGGATGAAGCCCAGTCTCCGCCACCATACTAGCCGCACCTTGAACCGTCCGCACCGCTAACTCCAACGCTTGAGACCGTGATAAACCCTCCGCCACACCACCATCAACCATTGCCTCAATAAATGTATAAACATAAGCAGGCCCACTTCCAGAAACCCCAGTAACCGCATTAATAAGATGCTCTTTAACCTCAATAACACTACCAGAAGCGCCCAATATCTTACACGTCAACTCAGCATCCGCATCAGTAGCAGAACTACCCAGCGAATAAGCCGCTGCACCCTGACCTATCAACGCCGGCGTATTTGGCATACAACGAACAAATCGCACCCCAATCGGCAAAAACTTCTCCTGCTCCTCAATCGTAAGCCCAGCAGCCGCAGAAACCAAAAGCGTATTCGTCAAACAATCTGACTCGTTCGCTAGCTCTAACAATACCAGAGGTATATCGGTAGGCTTCGTACACAGCAACACAACATCACATCGTCGCGCTACCTCTAAATTACTCTCTAGTGCCGTCACCCCCAACTCACTCGTAATCAGCTGAATCGCAGATGCAGTTCGACTACTCACATAAACATCTCCAGGTGACACAATCTCATCTCTCAAAGCTCCCTCAATAAGAGCACGGCCCATCTTCCCACATCCTATCAATCCTAGCTTAAGTCCAGATTTCATGCCGCGTCAGTCGTTGATTTTTTAGAAATACTAGGCGCCTTCTTACCCTCAATAACCTGCCTATTAATCGTCACCGTATCCACATCCTTTCTGCTCGGAATGTCATACATAATATCCAACATCAACTTCTCAAAAATAGCTCGTAAAGCACGTGCCCCAGTTCCACGATTCACAGCCTCATCAGCAAGCGCAGCCAAACCATCTTTAGTAATCTTCAGCTTCACCCCATTCATCCCCAAAAGCTTCTGATACTGCTTTATTATCGCATTCTTAGGCTCAGTTAAAATCCTAACCAGCTCCGCCTCAGTCAGCTTGCGCAATGAAGAAATCACCGGCAACCTACCCACAAACTCTGGAATCAATCCAAAATGCAAAAGATCCTGTGGCTCCACCATGCTCAATAGCTCAGACTCACTAAGCTCAGACTCTGCATCAGCAGCACCATCCTGAACAAAGCCAAGCGTGCGCTTACCTAGCCTATTCTTCACATAATCATCCATCCCCACAAAAGCACCCGCACAAATAAATAATATCTTCTCAGTATTCACCTGAATATACTCCTGATTAGGATGCTTCCTACCACCCTGTGGCGGCACATTACAAACCGTTCCCTCCAGAATCTTTAACAACGCCTGCTGAACACCTTCCCCAGAAACATCGCGAGTGATAGATACATTCTCAGTCTTACGCCCTATCTTATCTATCTCATCCACATATATTATACCACGCTCAGCCTTCTCAATATCTCCATCAGCAGCCTGTAACAACTTAAGTATGATATTCTCAACATCCTCACCCACATATCCAGCCTCAGTCAATGTCGTCGCATCCACAATCGTAAACGGAACATCAAGAACTCGAGCCAATGTCTTAGCCAAAAGCGTCTTACCAGAACCCGTTGGCCCAAGCATAAGTATATTTGCCTTCTCTATCTCAACCTCATCATACTCACCATCTCCACCATCCGCATCTGATACATCATACTGACGTAACCTCTGGTAATGATTATAAACAGCCACAGACAATATCTTCTTCGCATGCTCTTGTCCTATCACATAGTCATTCAATAACTCCGCTATCTCTGCAGGTGTTAACAAATCTTCAGCAGAAAATATCTCATCCGGAAACGGCTCACCATGAGATATATTGGCCAATTCCTTACGCATAATACCACTGCAAACATCTATACATTCATTACAAATATAAACACCAGGTCCTGCGATTAACTTTTTAACTTCAGAATGGCTCTTACCGCAGAACGAGCACATTGTCAGATTAGAATTCTTTGCCATAATATATACGAAATTTACTTAAATAAATGAAAATTTAAAATGATTCACCGAAAGCTTTCAACCATCAGCTTGTTTACGCCACCAGTATGACAGCTGCTCCCATAAATCGCAAGACTGATCTATGGCAGTAAAAGGCACCTGAACCAAAAAAGCTCAGATGCCTTCATCATAAAATCTTTAACCCTAAAAAGAAATACTACTTCTTATCACTCTTCTCAGGCTCAGGCTTACTCTCTAAAACCTTATCAACAAGTCCATACTTCACCGCCTCAGTTGCCGTCATATAGTTATCACGGTCAGCATCCTTCTCAACCTGCTTCTCAGTCTTACCAGTATGGCTCGCAAGTATCTTATTCAACTTACCCTTAAGACCATACATAAATTCAACCGTACGCTCCACATCAGATGCAGTACCCTGCGCACCACCAGATACCTGGTGAATCATCACATGTGAATTAGGTAAACAAAAACGCTTACCCTTCGTCCCAGCTGTCAAAAGAACCGCACCCATAGAAGCACAAATCCCTATGCAATACGTATTCACATCACATGTAAGGAACTGCATCGTGTCATACATCGCAAGACCAGCAGTCACAGACCCACCAGGTGAATTAATATAAATATGTATATCCTTCTTCGGATCCTGCATCTGCAAGAAAAGCATCTGCGCTATCACCGCATTCGCCACATTATCATCAATACCCGTTCCTATGAAAATAATACGGTCCTTCAGCAAACGGGAATAAATATCATATCCTCGCTCACCCCTGCCATCCTGCTCAATAACAGTAGGAATCGGATAATAATTATTCTGTGGAGACGATGAGCCCTGTGACCCCTGTAGTTGATTTGGTATATTATTCAGCATCAGTTTCAGTAGTTTCTATTTCCTTTACGTTCGCCTTCTCTACCACAAAGTCAATCGCCTTTCCAATCAGAACAGAATTACTTACATTCTGAATCGCGTTAGACTTCTGTAGCTCTTTGATATACTTCTTTAGTGGCTTATTCGCCTGCTGCGCCATTCCTGATATCCGCTGAATCATATCTTGGTCACTAACCTCAATGTTCTCCTTTGCCGCTATCTCCTGCAAGATGAAATTCGTCTTCAAATTCATCTCAGCCTGCTGGTTAGCAGAATCAGCTATTTCACTCTGCTGCTCCACTAGCATCTCCTCAGTCATACCCTGCTGCTTAGCACGCTCTATCATATTCATCGCATTACTCTGGGCCTCCTGAGCAACAAGCGCCTCAGGTATCTCAAAGTCTACCCCTTCACTAAGCTTCTCCACCACCTGATTCACCTTCGCATCAGCCACCATCTTCTCCTTCTCAGTTACCAACTGCTCGCGGATTATATCCTTCAGCTCATCCATCCCCTTATCAGGAAGAAGCTTACCCGCAAATGCATCATCAAGCTCAGGAAGAACCTGCTCCTTCACCTCCTTCACAGTCACATCAAAAACAACCTCAGCACCACGAACGTCAGAAAGCGGAAAGTCATCAGGCATCGTTAACTTTAACTCCTTCTCATCTCCCACCTTCAAGCCCTTAAGCCCACTACCAAAACCAGGCATAAACGAATCTTCCTCCACCTTAGCCCAGTGACCCTCACGCCCCTCAAGAAAACCTGCCGGCTTACCTATAGCCTCAGAAACAGACTTACCATCAGTCGTAGCCGTGAAATCAACCACCGCAAAATCACCCTCAACAAGCTCTCGCTCAACATCATTAAATTCCGCAAACCTCTGCTGTAAATCAGCCAGTGACGCCTCTACTTCACTATCCTCAACCTCTCCACTAGGCGCCTCTATCTCTAACCCCAAATACTCAGGCAGCTCAAACTCTGGCGCCAAAATGAAATCCGCAGAAAACGTAAGTTGCCCGTCATCAGACAAACTAGGCTCACCAGAAATATTCACTGAAATCACCTTCAGATCCTCCTGCTTAATCGCATCTTCAAATCCAGCATTAGCCAAACGACTATACAACTCCTCCTCTATCTGCTTCTCAAAACGCTTCTCTATTACCTTAGCCGGAGCCTTCCCTGGCCTAAAACCAGATATCTTAGCCTCCTTAGTAAATCCGCTAACAATAGTCTGGCGCTCTGAAGCCACTTTATCTGCTGGCACCTCTACACTTACAGTAGCCATGCACTTTGGTTGTTTTTCTACAGTGATGTTCATATCAGTTTCTCTAAAATTCTTTTATATATTATAAATCTCCCGCGTAATTATGTTTCCAGGTGATAGATTCACCCTCCTCTGAATCCCCGCAGGGGCGGAAACTTAGGCAGGAAAGTCTCTAAGGTCAAAGCCTTTTTCTCAACACATAAGCACTTTATCAAACACCCTCCACACCCTACAATCAACACATGACAAGATGCAAATGGGTATCACATGACCCCCTCTACATATACTACCATGACCACGAATGGGGCAACCCACTCCATAAAGACAACAAACTATTCGAAATGCTTACCCTCGAAGGAGCACAAGCAGGCCTATCATGGATCACCATCCTCAAAAAACGTAACAACTACAACAAACTATTCCACAACTTCAATATCAATAAAGTAGCCAGTATGTCCGATTCAGAACTCCAAAAAATCCTCCTAGACCCAGGAATCATACGCAATAAACTTAAAATCTACGGAACACGAAAAAACGCCATCGCCACACTCAAAATCATCGAAGAATCAGGATCACTTGACCACTACTTCTGGAAATACGTAAACCATAAACCCATCATAAACACATTCAAAAAACACAACCAAATACCCACCCAGACACCACTCTCAACTCAAATCAGCAAAGACCTAAAAAAACGCGGGTTCACCTTCACGGGACCCACCATCATCTACGCATTCATGCAAGCTATCGGCATGGTCAACGACCACACCACAGACTGCCACCGCCACCCCCAAAAAAACAAATAAAAACAGCCCCCACTAACGCTCCACCCGCCTACGCACCTCATTCTCTATCTCAAGCGGTAAACCATACTCACTAAGCTCAGCCAGAAACTGCACTCTATCCTGACCCAGACCATCACCCAAATAAGCATTAACACGTGTAATCACCGTAGAATCCGCTAACTCCTTCCCATCAGAAAACAACCCATCCACCGCCGCCCTCAAGCCACCACCCACCGCATACTTCTGGTGATACTTCTCAGCATACGTGAACTCCTTCATCGGCAATACCTTAGTAGCCACCTCGTCAAGTGAAAGACCAAGATCAGACGCACGCTTCACTAACTCTCCCTCCGCAAGCACCCTCTGAACATCATCCCTATAAAACAAAGCATTCTGATACTGAACACTAGAATTATTCCTCTCACAACGATGACCATTCCAGAAATAACTCAGAAGCTCACCATAACTAATAACCTCCGGATCATAATCAACAGATATCGCCTCAGTATGATCACCCATATCACCATAATCTGGTTTCACCTTGTCCCCACCACAGTAACCCGCACGCGTTCTTAACACACCAGCAATACTCCCAAACTGAGAGTCAGGCCCCCAAAATCAGCCCATCCCAAACGTAACCGTCTCATAAGGCACCTCACACATCGCCTTATCAAATCCTAGACGAGCCACAGGAGCAGACTCTATCACAAGTTCCTCTTTCCCACGTAATCCAAACATAATCGTATCAACTCTATTTAAACCAAGACATCAAAGACCCAGCTCCTTAAGAAACACTATATTAAAACGGCTTCGTTAACCCCAAATAAGCCGCCACAGAAGCCAAGCCTATCATCACTATCCATGCAGCAGCTCCCTTCAAAATACCACGCTTGGCCAAAACAACAGAACCACCAAAAATAATCCAAATTACCAACTTCACTATCATCCAGTTCGGAAAACCAGTCTCAAACTCAGCCACATAAAACGTCTTCATCCTGGCCTGCATTCCAAAACCTCCTAAAATAATGAGCAACAAAGCCACCCCATGACCAATAACCGCAGACTTATTATATTTAGTAAATAATGAGCCAAGAGAAAGCATCAATGTGAAAATGCCAACATAGTGAATGATTTTGTAAACTGAGTAATCCATAGTAATATCTGTATTAAATTATTTTCTGCACTTCTTGATGAGATCATCCAAATAATGCGTTATATCTAAAAGCCCCGTCGTATATTTAGAATCATCTAAACACTGAAGACCATCGCGTGCATCCACTAACATTTCAGATGCCGTGTCAAGCGCACTTTCTATCGCACCTGCATAATCTGCTATCCCCACCAGCACCTCAAAGTCTAATGCCTCCTGCTCAATGATACGCTTATTAAGCTTACTCCTCTGCTCATCAGTCGCCTGCTCCAGTAATATCAACATCGGTAATGTCAACTTACCCTTCTCCAAGTCCGTACCCAGCGTCTTACCTATCGCATCCTCACATCCCACCAAATCCACACAGTCATCATAAATCTGATACGCCGTTCCAAGCTTCATTCCATAGTCATACAACGCCTCCTCCACCTCAGCATTAGCTCCAGATAAATTCGCAGATATCCCCGTTGACGCCGCAAAAAGAGCGCCTGTCTTCATCGCTATAATCTTAAAATAATCATCCTTCGTCAGTGTCAGATCAAATCGGCGCTGACTCTGTATCACCTCACCCTCACAAACCTCACGTGAAGCCCTACCCACCTTACGATTAATCTCAATATCATCAAACTCAGTTGCCAATAACAGCGCATGTGAAAACAGCGCATCACCTAACAATACCGCCATGCCATTGCCCCACTTAGCATTCGCTGTCAGCTCCTTCCGCCGCGTCGTCGCCTCATCTATTATATCGTCATGAACTAAAGTAGCCATGTGTATCAGCTCCAACACAACTCCTATCTTTATATTATCAGATGTTATAGAACCCACAGCTCCTGCGGTCAATATTGACAACGCCGGTCGTATGCGCTTGCCACTCGTATTACATATATAGTCTATATAAGGCGCCACTCCAGGATCAAAAGCATTTACCTGCTCGTTAATCTGTTTCTCCACTTTTCGTATCTCTGGTCGTACTAATTCAAATGGAATCTTGCCCTTGGCATCAGTGAATGGTGATAATGGTTTTAAAATGGCCATAGTTTTAAAGCGGTTATTTATTCCCCATCAATATGCTACAATCACGATAACTTGCAATCAAAATCTTTGAATTTTCGTATTTTCAATAATTACTGAAATGGTAGCTTGCGCTCTCTATGATGCCGTGAACTGTCTCAGAGATATCCAGATCATCAGTATTTATTACTAAATCAGCTACATCAGAGTAGACAGAATCACGCTCAGCAAGCATCCGCTCCACAACCTCACGCGGATTCCCCGTTTGCAGTAACGGCCTATGATTAGACTTACCCGCACGCTCCAGTATAGTATCCACACCAGCGCGTAACCACACCACATAACCTATCTTCTTAAGCCAACCCCTATTCTCCTCACGCACAGGCAACCCTCCCCCAGTTGAAATAATCTGGTTAGTACACTCCATTCCATGAATTTGCCGTATCAAATCAGTCTCCAAATCCCGAAAATGCCCCTCCCCATGTTCCGCAAAAATCTTAGCCACACTCAGACCCACATTCTCTACAATCAAACTATCAGTATCCACTAACGGATAATTAAGCTGTAAACCTATCTCCCTTCCTACTGTAGACTTACCACACCCCATAAAACCTACTAAAACAATATTATGGTTGCTCGGTATAAATGGTTCATGGGCAGGATCAGGCATAAAAAAACACTATGAGATCAAGACCGCAAATATGCAAGAGTGAAAATCTAAACAGAATATGTCAAAGTGATCGCTTGAAATAAAAAACACAAATTGCATGATATTAACATGGCAGCTTCACAAAATAATAAAACTCCAACAAACAACGAACCCAAAGAAATCACAGTTTTCGCTCCCGCCACAGTCGCTAACGTAGCCTGTGGATATGATGTCCTAGGGTTTGCCATAGACTCCCCAGGTGACGAAATCACCGTAAGACACTCAGACAAACCAGGCCTCCGTATCACCAAAATCACCGGAGACAACGGCAAACTCCCAAAACGCGTCGAAGGAAATACCGCAGGTGTCGCAGCCCTAGACCTCCTCCGCCACCTCGGAATGACTGACCGAGGCATCGAAATGGAAATCCATAAAAAAATGCCATTCGGCAGCGGACTAGGCTCCTCAGCAGCCTCAGCCGTAGCTGGCGCATACGCAGTGAATAAACTAATCGGCGAGCCTCTCTCCAAAAAACAACTCCTCCCATTCGCTATGACAGGAGAAGCCTGCGCAGACGGTGCATATCACGCAGACAACGTCGGACCATCTCTCCTCGGAGGAATCGTCTTTATCAGATCCAACCAAGAACTAGACATCGCACAGCTACCAGTCCCTAAAAACCTCTGGGCAGCAGTCGTTCACCCAGACATAGAAATCCTCACCAAAGTAGCCCGTGAAATCCTACCTAAAGACATACCCATCGCAAACGCTACACAACAAATAGGAAACCTCGGAGGACTCATCTGCGGCATCATCCAAGAAGACTTCGGCATGATCAGCCGCTCCATACACGACGTCATAGCAGAACCTCATCGCCAAAAACTCATCCCAGAATTCTATAAAGCAAAACGCGCCGCCCTCTCAAACGGAGCACTAGGTTTCTCAATCTCAGGTGCAGGACCCAGCGTATTCGCTCTCTGTGAAGGTCAAGAAATCGCCAATAACGTTGCCAATGCAGTCTCAAATGTATTCACTAACATCAATCTAGAAAACCAAGCTCACGTCTCCAAAATCAACCAAAAAGGTGTCCACGTCATCAACTAACTCGCCTCACTTCCATGTTCTATTCCACAAATAACCCAGACCTCCGCGTTGATCTCAAAGAAGCCGTCATCCGCTCATTACCCGCAGATAACGGCCTCTACATGCCCACAGATATCTCCCCCCTCCCAGAATCATTCTGGGAAAACTGGAGAACCATGAACTTCGCAGAACTAGGCTTCCACATAGCAAAAAACTTCCTCCAAGGATCCATCCCAGATCAAGAACTCCGTAAAATCGTAACCGAATCTATAAATTTCGATGCCCCCCTCATCCCACTAACAGATCAATCATACATCCTAGAGCTCTTCCACGGCCCCACTCTCGCATTCAAAGACTTCGGCGCCAGATTCATGGCTCGCCTCATGTCATACCTCGTGAAAAATGACGCCCACCAAGACAACCCATCTAAACCCCTCACCATACTTGTCGCAACATCAGGCGATACCGGTGGCGCAGTCGCATCAGCATTCCATAACGTAAAAAACACCAAAGTCATCATCCTCTACCCCAAAGGAGGCGTTAGCGACCTCCAAGAAAAACAACTCACCACACTCGGTGACAACATCTCAGCACTAGAAGTCGAAGGCTCCTTCGATGACTGCCAGCACATGGTCAAAACATGCCTGCTCAATACAGAACTTACCAAAAAACATAACCTCACCTCCGCTAACTCTATAAACATCTCCAGACTCCTACCCCAAGCATTCTACTACTTCCACGCAGCCCGCCAACTCCTCGACATACACGAAAACGCACTACCCACATTCGTCATACCAAGCGGCAACTTCGGCAACCTAACAGCAGGCCTCATCGCTCAGCAAATGGGCCTACCCATCAGACACATCGTTGCCGCTACAAACATTAACGACGTCATACCCAGATACCTAGCAGATGGAAGCTACAAGCCAAACACATCCATCCCCACCATCTCTAACGCCATGGACGTAGGCGCACCATCAAACTTCGCCAGAATGAAAGACATCTTCGGAAATGACTGGAACACCATGCGAGAAAACATCAGCGGACTCGCATTCGATGACCAAGAAACTAAAGACGCCATAAAAGCAGTCAAACACATCCACGAATACACCATAGACCCACACGGCGCAGTCGCATGGCTAGCAGCCCAAATATGGCATGAAGCAGACCCAGATGCTCACACCATCATACTCGGCACAGCACACCCCTCCAAATTCATCGCCACCATGGAAAACCAACTTGGCAAAGACAGCATCCACATCCCAGAAAGACTCGCCTGCCTCGCACAACTTGAAAAACTATCCAAGCTCGTAAAACCAAACCCACAAGAACTCATAGACTACCTAGAACAATAAAACCAAACCAGCATTTACATCACCAAAATCACCACTAACCTCATAACACTATGAACATAATCAAACTAACCATCATCTCACTTCTACTCACCTTCACCGCAAACGCCGACCACCACGCAGCTGATAAAAAATCCAAAACAACAAAAACATCAAAAACATCACCACTCCGCCACGTCGTCTTATTCAAATTCAAAGATACCACCACCAAAGAACAAATCGCTACCATCGAAAAAGCATTCGCCGAACTACCAAAAAAAATCAACACCATTACCGGCTTCGAATGGGGAACCAACATCAGCAAAGAAAATAAAAACCAAGGCTTCACCCACTGCTTCGTCGTCACATTCAAAGACCAAAAAGGACTAGATGTCTACGGCCCACACCAAGCACACCAAGCATTCGTTAAACTCCTACTCCCCTCACTAGACAAAGTCCTCGTCCTCGACTTCTTCGCCAAATAAAAAAACACTCACAACTCCTCCCACACCCAAAAAATCCCCCCCAAAAAAAACTATCTACAACCCAAAACTAAGAAGAACACCCTCACCAGTCACATCCATCTTCTTCAAAAAACCAATCCCAGCCCTATCCCCCAATGTATAAACCGGATACCGCTCTAACAAATCCTTCCCCACAAAGTTAGCCACACCCTGAATACCAGAAGTCAACTGGCTAGAAACACCATTCAAACTAAAATCCTCAAGCATCGAATCCTTAAGATAAACACCCCGCGTCTTCGGATCATACCGCAGCCCACAGGCAAGCTGGCACCTACCACCAATCTGCCGCCCGCCACCCACCAAACCACCCAGCGTAGTCAAACCCACACGCACCTTCTCAGACTCAGGAACCATACTCAAAACAGGATTCGAGAAATTCAAATTTACCAACCCCTGATACCCTCGCTCATAAGGAAAATAAGGACTCAACTTACGCATCATCATCTCAGGCTTTATCAACAAAGTAGGCATCAACCCCTTACCTATACCCAAGTCACCAAGCTTACTCAACTCACTAAGACCACCACAGCTACTCAACAAACCACCCGCACCTAATGAGCCTATACCCGCAATAAAATTCCTCCTGCTAACCACAGTATCATCTCTCATAACAACAGCCTAAACCGGATTCATCGAAAAGTAAATCATCCCAGAAATACTAGCCACTATAAGGTAATAAGAAAAATACTCTAACTTACCCTTCTTCACCACCTTCATCGCCAACGAAATAGCCAACAAGCCCACAACCGCAGAAGCACACGCTCCCCAAAGATACGCATCACTCGTACAAGCATCAATAGCCGCACCCCATCCACCCAGCTTATCAGACTCCTCCTTCAAAGTAAGCACAAACCCCCCAGCAATAGCAGGAATCGACATCAAAAATGAAAACTCAGCAGCCTTCTCTGCCTTCACACCACTAAACAAACCAGCCGCTATCGTAGAGCCACTCCGTGAGATCCCAGGTAAAATAGCCAATGCCTGCCCCACCCCCATCCACAATGAACTCTTCGCACCTATCTTAGCCGTCTTATGCTTCAAAAGCTTAGGAACAAAAAGTAACCCAGCATTCAGCAACAACAACCCACTAACAAGAACAGGATTCCCATAAGCAGCCTTAAACGTATCACCAAAAAACTTATAAGCCACCACCGCAGGTATCGTAGCCACACCCAACCATAATATCATCATCCGCTCCTCAACCATCTCCCTCGTCCATAATGACTGACACAACCTCCACAAACTCCCACGGAAGTATATCAGAACACTCAACAAAGTACCCAAATGAAGCACCACCTTAAACGATAAACTATTCTCCTGAATCCCCAACAACATCTGAGTCAATACAATATGACCAGATGAAGAAATCGGCAAAAACTCTGCCAAACCCTGCACCACTCCTACAATAATTGCTTCCCAGATTTCCATAACTGATCAAAAAATGAAACACATCCTCCCTCATGACAAGAACCAATCCCCATCAACACACCTTTTGCAATCCGCTCACTCCACAATAACATTCATCCTTGAACCCACAACAAGACAAGATAAGCTAGATACTATCTTAAAATGAAATCCTATTCCAAACATAAGATCATCAAAATCATCTCACTATGAGCCATCACCCATACACTCACCCACTCACCACCAAAAGCCACAACTAAAACCCCCACCCCAGGAAAAAGAGTCAAACAAACAAATAATACACAGAAACAAGCATCAACAAAACCAAAACATACCTCAAAAAAAAACTACCCAACCAGACAATTCACATTCCTAGCCCTTCCCTCCCCAAGACACTAAGACTCCTGGGTCCTCTCTGATTTCCCAGAAAAACAAACACTAAGGAACTGGTTCCAAAACACAATCAAACGCTAAGCCCGCTCAAAATAAATCTTGTAACCCACCTAAACAAAAACCTTAAAAACAAATACAAAACCATGACTCAACAAAACCAAAGACAATACCTAGAAAACATTCCAACAAACATTCAAGACCTGATCTACGATGCCAAAAGAACAGAAGTCATACCACAAATAATGGCACATTACAGATGCAGTAAACCAGACGCCATCGTAAAACTCGTTCAAATAGATGAAAAACTCCATGAAGCATTTCCTAATGCAACGTTCGCAGGCCCCCAAGATCTCACAATAGAAAAACGTAAAGAACTATTTACACACAAAGCCATAGGCTGTATGGGGATAGGCATCTTATTCATGGCTGCGCTGGGCGTTATAATCTTCCTCTTCATAGACAGCATGATCACAAAGGATGCCATTGCCAGAAAAAACTGGCCTACCACCCAAGGAACAGTCATAGAATCATCTGTTAACAAAGAACGTTCACTTTCAGATAGCAGCTCAACTACTAGCACCACCACTACATACCAAGCACGCATAAAATATGAATACACGGTCAATGGCACCTCATTCACCAACGACACAGTAGCACATAGCAACCAAAGCGGAAGTGAATCTCAAGCTCAAGAAATCAAAGCAAAATACCCCATACAGAAGGAAGTCACTGTCTATTACATGCCAGATAATCCCAGAAACAGCCTCCTAGAAAATAATCAAAATACTCAGTCATCCCTCAAACTTTCACACGGTATCCTACCACTCATTCTATGCATAATAGGAGCGTTCCTGATCATCAGATCACGCAAAAAAATCGCCGCATTCCGTGAAACCCATAACCTATAAAAACAAACATAACCCCTCTCTAACACCCCTCCTAAAAAAGCATCCCCAAAAAACCAACTACCTAACCTTGCCAGCTCTCCGCTTAGGATAATCCCTACCCTCCAAACTATCCAAAACAGAATGCTGCCACCCCTCTAACTCTCTACGCATCCTAACAACCCTCCCAGCCTCTAATCCCACCAAATTATCCTTCTCCATAGGATCTCTTATCAAATGATAAAGCTCTAAAACCACTTCCCCCTTCTTCCTTTCAATGCGATGCAGCTTCCACGGCCAGCTATTCCATGCCGCATGACCACCTAACACATCTCGCGGACGCTTAGGAAAAAGTAACACATTCTTATACAACCTCTCCGGAAAAGGATTCGCACCACCCTCCTCTTGTGCCTCCATCATCACCTTAATAAGCCGGTCATTATGCGTTAAATCACCCCCAGCATACTGATGCCAAAAACCCATAGAATAAACACCCCCCTTCTTCTTTAAACCGCTCATATAATCAAAATAATCAACCCCATCCAATGGACGCATATCAGGCATCTTCGCCCCAGCCAACTTCATCAACGTGGGATACATAGAAGAAGTCGTCATCGGCAAATCACAAACTCTCGCAGCAAGCCTAGACGGCCACTCAACTATACAAGGCACCCTCAAACCACCCTCATAAACACTCCCCTTCTTAGCCCTTCCTCCTGAATACTCCTCCACCAAACCACCATTATCACTACAATACCAAACCAACGTATTCTTCTCAATACCAAGATCCCTCAACACCTTTCTTAACCTACCCACCTGCTGATCAATCAAAGCAATCTCTAAATAATAACCTCTATACTTCCCACCCTCCTTATACAAACCTTCACCCACCCCTTCAGCCTCCTCCACATGAGGGCTATGCGGTGACGGAAACCAAGTCATCACAAACATCGGCTTATCACCACCCTCATGCTTCTTCAAAAATGCTATAGTAGCATCCATCGTTAACTCACTACCCATCCCTCGCATACGAACATATCTTCCCCCATCAGATAGATAAGGATCCTTATCAAAAAAATTCAACCCAGATAACCATTCATCAAATCCCGCACCACCAGGACTCGTCGGACTCGCCTTCTGAACAGAACCAATATGCCACTTACCAAAATGACCCGTTACATAACCAGCAGACTTTAGTCCCTCAGCAAGCGTATACTCATCAGGCCGCATATAATGACCATAATTAACCACATTCGTCCGCATCGGATGACGCCCAGTAAGAACACTAGCCCTAGTAGGTGAACAATTCGGCGCAGCAGCATAGAACCGCTCCATCACCACGCCCGCCTTAGCCATCGCATCCAAATGCGGTGTCTTCAAAAAAGGATGACCATTATAGCCCACATCACCATAACCCTGATCATCCGCCATCACTAAAATAATATGAGGCCTCTCCTCAGCCCCACATAACCCATCAACCATACAACCCAATACCACAAGTTTCAATAACCACTTAAACATACCCAAAACTATCCACTGCAACAACATTCACAAGAATATTATACACCTCAAAATCTAATCTAACAATTATCAACAGATTAAAAAAAACCAACGTAAATCCCAACCCACATTCATAACCTAAATAAAAATAAAAAAATATAGGTAACTCCAAAACCTAATAAAATAAACCACCAAACCGTAAGTATTAATAATTAAACATTAACCCACAACCTATTACACCATGAGCCTACATGCACAAATATCATCTGAAGCACTAGCAAAGCTAGATGCTCAGAAAAGAAACTCAACCATCTCATCAGTCATTATTGCATTACTAGTCTGCGCCCTCCTAGCTGCTACTCTTTTCTTAATCGCCCTCTCACCACTTTTTAAGAACAAAGAAACAATGGTCACCTACGCACCTAGTTCACATAATCCTGAAGAAATAATCGAACCCGAGATCACCTCCGATGTGAAAAAAATCCCAGCATCTCCTTCACAAAATATGGCAAACATCATTCACTCTAACATTCCAGCGCCCATTGCCATACCTGTCACAACCATGATCATCACAGATCCATTAACTGACATGGGCGACAACAGCGACTTCGGCAAAGGCTGGGGAGATTCTAACTCAAATGGAAATGGAAAAGATGGATTGTTTAAAGGCATAACAAGAACCTCAGAAGCCAGATGCACAGCAAAAAACCGCATCAGCAGACTCCTCAAAGAAGGAGGTAAAGAAGAATACGAAGAACAAGTCATCGCCGCACTAAGATGGCTTAAAACAACTCAGTCAGAAAATGGATCATGGAATGTTCAGAATAAACCAATCGCCATGACAAGCCTCGCCCTTCTTGCATACCTTGGACACTGTGAGACTCCCTTATCTACAGAATTCGGTCATACAGTCGAAAAAGCTATCTACCACCTCATCACCAACAGCAAAAAAAACGGCGGACCTCTCGCCACAACCACTACAGATAAACACTGGTGCTATGAACATCCCATCGCCACTTACGCCCTTGCTGAAGCATACACACTCTGCACAGAATTCAACATAATTATCCCTGACCTAAAAGAAACAGTCCTCGCCGCCGGTAACCACATTATCGGATCACAAAACAAAGATGGCGGCTGGGCTTACAACTACCAAATCTCAGCAGGACACACAGACTCATCAATAGTATGCTGGCAGCTCCAAGCTCTTAAAGCTTGTAAAACCACTAAACTAGAATTCCCTAACCTACAGAACAGCGCCAAAAGAGGAATCAAATTCCTAGAATCATGCAAAAGCGCTAAAGGTGTAATCGCATACAAAACTGGCGGCAAAAACCACCCAGGTAGCAACATGACTGCAGGCGGTGTGCTCTGCTTCCAACAATGGGGCAAAGGTAAAAAATCTCTCACACGCAACGGCGTAAAATGGGTAACAAAAAACATTAACTTCGACTACCATAAACAAGCAGACCTATATGTGCACTACTATGCTAGCCAAGCCATGATCAACGCAGGTGGATCCGCCTGGAATAAATACAACAAAAAAACCATGGCCAACCTCGCCAAAAACCAAAATACAGACGGATCATGGTCTATCCCCACTAAAGGCGGTCACCAAATGACATCCAAGCACTACGCAACATGCCTCGCCACACTCATGATGGAAGTCTACTACAGATTCCTCCCAAGCTCCGAATAAAACCTTTCACCAAACAATAAACTCTTATACCCTTTGAACTGTTAGAATGGATTAATAGCACAACAAGATAGCGAGAGTAACAAGAGTAACAAGAGTAGCAAGGCAAGAGGAAAGCGAATAGTAGACTACGCAACTGACGAATAACGAAGCTAATCTTGATAGATTGTTTTGCACTTCAACAAATCAGCTCTGCTGCTGGTCCCAACGTCAAAGGATATAAACCTAAATAATCCAATATATTAACTCCATCATTAAAGCCAAAACCATACAACCTAATCCCCCAGCTTTCATCGTTGGGGTCTCTGCTTGGCCATCTCCCCTATTGTGGTTCGTAATGCCTGTATTTGTAAAGGTAGTAGCCGCTGATATGGTTGTAGATACGGATTCTGTCTAGTTGGCGCCCTGTGCCGATGAAGAGTTTTACTTCGCCATAGGCACTGTAACGGTAGTTTACTTTGCCGTAGTCGACGTTGACACAGGTCATGCGCTTGTCTAGATCATTAGTCACTGCATAAGTTTTGCCATGTTATTGATATTTCATCAAATTCCCTCTTTTGTCGTGAGTGGTGGCTATACCTCCGAGTTGACTGATTTGTTCTCTAACTGTAATAGTTCTCCCGCTCATTACGCTTTTCCTACTATCTATGCATGAATTCATGGTTGATACTCTCTACTAGTAAAATCAGAAATAGGAAGCATCATGATCCATGCCGATTCAACTTAACACAATCTTATTGAAGCAAACTTTGAACAATTAACGGCCTCATCTTGAGCATTGGCCACAACTAAGAAAACCTAACATAACCCAACAAAAACCACCAACCAAAAACGGTCACTCACATAACACCGTAATGCATCTAACAGCTGCGCAGAAATAGCCAAAAAAAATAACAGTCACCCCCCCCAACTTCACCTCAATACCAATACCACAACCACAACCACAACAAACACAACGCAACCACGACCAGATCCGCAATTTTAACAACTAGCTTGGCATACTCAGAACGACTACGAACTAAGCCAAGTTGATAGGGTTTGATTTTAGCTGATTTTGAGGATTAGGCGTAGCGCCTTGAAGTTTGCTCGGTTGCATCCCCCGTTTCCCCGCGGGGGAAGGATGGGACGAAGTCCCTGGGGGGATTTAGGGTCGTAGGTCTGCGGTTAAGCTGGCTCAGCTTAGGCGGGTTTGGGGTGGCAACCCCATGTGGCGGGCGGTGGCTTGTGCGCAGGAACGGAGCATAGGCCACCGTGTGGGGGCGGAGCTTGAGGCGCGGAGCATTGGAAAAAGAATGCGTAAGCCATATCTAAGGCCTGGCGCGATGCCTGCTCATTCCTTCGCACAACGTGTGTAATGCCCAGCAAATGAAACGAGCTTTGCGAGTGGAATGATCCCGGTGATGAGAAGGGGTCCCCTTTGGGGTAGTGTCTCAGCATGAGCCCCTAGGGCGAAAGGGTGCGTGGTATTACACTCGTTGTGCGATGGCATGAAAGCAGATAGGATGAGAAGGTAGTTGAGGTCGCTCCAGCGACTTTGTTAACATATTACCTTATGAAAAAAGAAAATACACCAATACAACAGACGATAATCGGAGTCGACCTCGGAGACACTAAACACGCTATTTGCGTCACTGACAAGGATGGAAATATTCTCAAAGAATATTTCATAACCATTACAAAACAAAGCTTCAAAAAGCTCATTGAAACGTATCCACAAAGCCTAATTGCCATCGAAGTAGGGACACATAGCCCATGGATCAGCCGATACCTTACTCAACTAGGAGCGCAAGTAGTGGTAGCTAATGCTAGAAAGCTCCGGGCCATCTACACCAACGAACGTAAGTCTGATGAACTTGATGCTAGAATGCTTGCTAAAATTGCTCGACTAGATATTGATTTACTCCACCCCATTCAGCACGGAACAGAAGAGCAACAAAGAGATTCCCTTATGATAAAACTCAGAGCATCTCTAACAAAACAACGCGCTGCCACTGTAGTGACGATCCGTTTCACTTTAAAAAGTCTAGGCATTAGAATCAGATCTTCAAGCACTAGAGCATTTCCTAACGTAGCTCGTAAATACCTCCAACAGCAACCTGAAATACTAGCTATCATTGAGCCATCACTCGTGATTCTAGATGCACTGAATGAGCAAATTAAAAAACTAGAAAAGCAAATTGAAGAGCGTATCTCAAAGAAATATCCAGAAGCTCAACACTTGCAACAAATAACTGGCATAGGCCCCATCACCGCACTCGCCTTTGTCCTTCATATATCTGATCCAGAAAGTTTCAAGAGTCCACGAGATGTCGGTGCTTATCTGGGATTAGTGCCTCGAAGTGACCAATCTGGGAAGAAGGACAAAGAACTCTCCATAAGTAAAACTGGCAACACATACCTTCGTTGCCTATTAGTCCAAGCGGCTCAATATATTCTAGGGCATTTCGGACCAGACTGTGACCTCAGAAATCACGGCTTGAAGCTTGCCGCTAGAGGTGGGAATGGAGCCAAAAAGAAAGCAGTCATAGCCACCGCACGTAAGATCGCTGTTACCATGCTAGCTATGTGGAAAAATAAAAATGACTATAATCCTCATATGCAATCCACCCCTAAAAAAGTAGCTTAGCCAAACATCAGAAAATTTCTAATCAACTGAACTTTATGAACAACAATAAATCGAATTTCCGAGATGACTGCGGACGCTTCCTAGCACCAGTGAGTGCGTTTTGCAGATAGCAGCATCTCGAAAAACTTTTTCTAACAACGAAAAAAGCGGAATCAATCATGCACCGAGATACAATAGAATATTTCACCACCAGAGTGCGAATGGAAGCGAGATTCCGTTGTTCAGAATACCACAATGGACTCACGCGATGCGGAGCCAAACTAGT
>CALGZA010000043.1 GCA_937934595.1 uncultured Verrucomicrobiales bacterium
CACCCCACCCTTAACCGACCTCCCACTCAGAAAAACCTCCAACGACTTCTCACTCCCCTGAGCTAACCACCCCGTCTGAAACCTCTCAAACAAGCTCCTAGACTCCGGACGCTTCAACAGCAACCTATGATACCGTGCCGACTTCTTATCAATCCCCACCTCCTCAACCACCTCAACCACCTCAACCTGAGCAAAACCCAGCAAAGAAAAAGAAACAAACAACGAAATAGTAACCAATAGAGTAAATGATTTTTTCATAAAATAAATTTAATAACGACTTATACTAGTTAACATACTTAGACACCCAG
This sequence comes from uncultured Verrucomicrobiales bacterium, assembly GCA_937934595.1. GTDB lineage: Bacteria > Verrucomicrobiota > Verrucomicrobiia > Verrucomicrobiales > Akkermansiaceae > Rubritalea. Next base: position 309 of record CALGZA010000043.1, read on the forward strand.
TCAATAATTTACTATAAAATAAAGAGTTATATGTAAAATAATTGATCAGTAGCTATACACAGAGCCGGCAGCAACTCAGCTTTAAGCGCCACTAAACCAACCGCTGGTAGCTAAATAATACAGTGACCTACCCACCTTACAGCTAAAAACCTGGCACACATTCGAGAGTGCGATTACATGACAATGACTTAAACAAAATTCAAGAAACACAGAATCACCTAACACGCACCAACTTAGCCAACTGCTTCATATCGTGATCTAAGATCGATCCTTTCTTAGCATCAAATGAACGCACAGATCGTTTCATAGCTGTCCGGGCAAATTCCACCTTACCCTCATCTAAGCAAATCCTAATATAAGGCTGCACCAAATTATAAAACAGCGCTCCTCCAGCTTTCGTCCTCAGATACTTCATCGCTTTAGTAAAAACCTTATCAGCCTCTTCCCATTGCTTATCTTCAATAAGCACAAAAACCTTCTCAGCAGCAACCTTGACCACCAAGTCCTCACGCTTGCTTTTGTTAGACTTCACCACACTACTTAACAGGCTATCATATTTCTCATCACTTCCTACTCTCTGATAATGAGCCAACAGGCGCTTCTGACCTCTAAATCTAAGATCTTCCTGCTTGTTAAAATTTTGAATCCAACGCCTCCAGAAATCCTCTCGCTCCCCCTCACTCTTCTTAGCTATCGCCACTGACTCCAGATCCCATGCCAATACATTCTGAGGATTAACTTTACGCGCCATCTGTAAAGCCTTCATATAGCCCTCCTTCCCCATATTTAGAAATGCCCAAATCAAATGAGTTCTCGATATTCTACTCTTACTTTTACTAACTTTACTAAAAAATTTGCACTCAGAATCCGTAAGTCTCCTCCATGTCTGAGGATCATAAGACTGCCCTACTGGATAATCCTCATTCCTAAACTTCACAAAATCAAAGCCCCAGTTTCCATAACTCTTCATAGCTCCTATCCATGCATGCGCGCCTGAATTACCCTGCCCCATAAACATCATAGACGGGATACCCTTAGCCTTCGCTGTATGAATCGTCAAATAAGCCTGGTCCACACAGAGCCCACCTTTGACATTAATAGTCTTCATCAAATACTTACCATGCTTCCAGATATAATCACCACTTCTCAAACGAGCCTTATCATAGCGGATCATCTTAAAAAGTTGCTCTAAATTTTGCGGTGTCTTCACTTTCACACTATGCAAAAGACGCAACTCATCCAACCTAATAGGAGTATCTACCACAAACTTGAGATCCTGTGCACTCAACTTCCTTAACTTAAAGAATAATTTCTTTTCCTCATCAGCTTTTAAATAAAACGCAAAACGATCCACCGGAGAATCATCACCAAGCACGAGAGACTCCCTCTTAACAAACGCATGAGGCCACCCCTCAGGAAAAGGCTGATCAAAAACTATACTAAAAGCAACAGCCAACTCCCCATAATCCACTATCTTCTTTGGATAAGCTTCGTATATCTGACAAAATATTTTAATCGCTTTCAACTGATCATCCTTGGGCGATACATTCCTTAGAAAAATAGATCTAAGCCCACTATTCATCCCTATATTCACAAATGCATCCTGCCCATTCTTCGTCTTAAAATAATCATCATCCTCCCAATTCTCTGGAAATTGAGAAAGCCAAAAAAGATGCTCCATCCACGCCACAAAGTGTTTATTACTCATCGCCTTAGCTGCCCCTTCTCTGTCATAAAGCACCAGAAGCTGATCAAACATCGTACCTTTTTCTGAAACCCACTGAGCAGGAGCACCATGTTCCTTCCACCACTGCATATGTTTCTTCTCTGACCAACTACCAACCTTAGAAGCCGCAAACAAAGTCATATTCATACCGAAATACGCAATCACCAAGAAAACGCAACATGGAGCAAAATTAAACATAATAACTATATACTACCGCAAGCAGCGAATAACAAGGCACCATTGACAGAAATATAATTCCCCCTTAAATCATACCATGCGCCCGTTTCTCTATATCTGCTTTATCCTGCTTACCTTCAACTGCACCCATGCTGACGTAAAAGCTCCACTTGAAATGAAGCTAAAACTCACAAAGCTAACACCTCCACCAAAAATATCTAGCATCGGTACCTACAGTAGAGCCATGAGCATCTATGAATACCAGATACTCGACATCATCAAAGGCAACTACTCCCAAAAAAGCATCCTCGTACTAAAATGGTCCATCTGGGAAAAACGCCTTCTCCCCAAGCTTCCAAACAAAACCGGCACCATAGAACATCTAAAACTAATACCCCTCAATAACTTCCCTCAATACACCAACGACCGTATTCTAGGGACAATAAATGATAAATCCAGAATCCTCTACCTAGACATTTCCTCCATCCCAAAAGAAACCAACCTCAAACTCATCAAACTAAAATCAGAAATCGCCACCAGAGGAATCCAGAAAGAATGGCTCTTCCTAAGTGACGATGCCAGACACATCAATGCAAAAAACTACTGGAAACCATGGACCACCAAACTAACAAAAAATAAAACCGATGTGTTAGATATCCTTCTTGATTTCCAACAAAAGCTCCAAACACAGGGAGTAGAGCTTCTACTAGTCCCCGTCCCACCAAAATCCACAATCTACAGTGATTACTTCATAGGCATTGAACCTAGCTCACTATCAAAACAAAACAATTACATCAACCTGCTCAAGAAAAAGGGCCTCGACGTCCTAAACTTACAAAAAGAATTTCTACTACATCGAAAAAATAACTCCCGTGAGCTCTTCTGTAAAACCGACAGCCACTGGTCTCCAGAAGCATGTAACCTAACTGCCTCACTAATATCCAACATAATAAAAAACAAAAAATGGTACCCCTCAGCAAATAAAAATCAATACGACATCGGCCTAACAAGCTTAATAGAAATCCAAGGCGACCTCACACCCCAAAACTCCACACCAAACCAAAAACTTGAAACGCTACCAATCGAATACGTCACACTAAAAAACAACCCCATTTCTAAAACCACCCCTAACAGTCCCATCATCTTGCTAGGAGATAGCCATAACCTTGTATTCAGTGATGCCAAAACATTCTTCACAGATGGAGCAGGGCTCCCTGATTATCTTGCTCTTCACTCCGGAATAGCTGTAGACGTCGTCGCTACTCTCGGATCTGGTTTAAATGGAGCCAGGGGAAGCCTCTACAGAAACCGATCCATAAACCCTAAAATACCCAACTACTGGAAAGGAAAAAAACTACTCATCTGGTGCTTCACAGAAAGAGAACTCTCAGCCACAGAACTCAATAAAAACAATCTTAACATCCCTCTAACAAAACCCTAAATAAAGTAAATCCGCTAAAATAATGGTATTCAGCTCAGGCATTTTCCTCTACGTTTTTCTCCCCATTGTCCTGGGAGTCTACTTCCTATTGCCTAAATCATCAGACCTCACAGAAAACGCATCAAAAATACAACCGCGCAACATTTGGCTACTCATCGCAAGCTATGCCTTCTATGCATGGGGAAGCATTCACTATGTTCCACTCCTCCTAGGATCAACCACAGTCGACTTCCTATGCGCCAAGAAAATTTCAAATTCAACCTCACCGCAAAAAAGAAAAACCTACCTCTGGATATCCATCCTACTTAACCTCACTGCACTCTTCTGGTTTAAATACCTAGGACTGTTCGCCTCAACATATCAAGCGCTCACTCAAAGCCTTGAACTGTCCACCCTAGAATGGGCTTCCTCAGTAGCACTACCCATAGGTATCAGCTTCTACACCTTCCAGTCCATGAGCTACACCATCGATGTCTACAGACGCGAAGTCCCAGCATGTAAAAACTTCTTCACCTTCGCTACCTACGTCTCACTATTCCCCCAGCTAGTAGCGGGCCCCATAGTCAGATACAAAGAACTACATAAACAACTCAGAACACGATCAGAAAACTCCTCCACTATTGCCTCCGGCACGGGCATATTCATCATCGGACTCAGCAAAAAAATTCTCCTTGCTAACCCACTTGGATGGGTCGCAGATCAAACATTCACAGCCTCCACCATCGATACGCTCACAGCATGGATTGGTATCCTCTGCTACGGATTCCAACTCTATTTTGACTTCAGCGGATACAGTGAAATGGCAATCGGCCTCGGCCTCATACTAGGGTTTCACTTTCCTAGAAATTTCAACTCACCCTACCTATCTACATCAATCACAGAATTCTGGAGGCGCTGGCACATCACTCTAGGAACATGGATCAGAGACTATATCTACATCCCACTAGGCGGTAACCGGGGCAGTATAATCAAAACAACCCTATGCCTACTCCTCGTCATGCTCATCGCAGGCCTATGGCATGGCGCCATGTGGAGCTTCGTTCTCTGGGGTGGTGCCCACGGCCTTCTCATCATCACTGAGCGCCTCACAAAACGCAACCAAATCACAACAAAACGCAATAAATTAAAAACATTCACAGCCACACTCATCACCTTCACAATAGTTCAACTCCTCTGGGTCTTATTCAGATCCGAATCCATCCCACTTGCTTTAGACTACTATAAACAACTATTCTCAATATCTACTAATGCCCACCCACAAAGCAGCACAGCATTACTCATTCTAAACCAAGAAACCTACACCCTTCTTTTCGCCGCATTATGCATCACTATATTTGGTAAAAATGCACACGATTTCATGCTCCATAGAACACGAACCAAATCAACCATAATCACCATCCTATTACTTCTCTCACTCGCCGTCCTCTCAGAACAGTCTCACAACCCCTTCATTTATTTTAAATTCTAAACAATACAAATAATGAAACGCCTTAACCTAAAACACCCAGACCACCTCCTCATCTGCACCACTACAGTCATCATAGCAACATGCTTCATAGGACAACTAACAACACTCCTAAAAACCAACACCTATCCCCCCCTAACCAAATCCGCCATTGAAGAACAAATAGAAAACAACACTTTAGCCAAAAAAATCAGTAAAGACCTCGTCCAGTCAGCCAAAAACAAACTCGGCTGGCATACTAACGGAATCATTCGAAGTAAAGGCACCTCATATTACATAAAAGATCTCCAGCACCTAACAAATAGAACCAACTACACTCAAGGCAACAAAAGCCCATACCAAACAATCCTCAACTATAGAGACCTCCTGCAGGCCGAAAACATCCAACTCATCATCACCATCATCAACGGTAAAGGCAATTTAACAAACCCTGCTACCAACGCCCTAGTCAGCAAATTAAAACAACAAAATATACCAACCATACACGTAAAAAAAGAACCACTAAACCAATACCTTCAACACGACTCACACTGGCACCCAGACCTCATGGAGAAAACAGCACAACTATTAGCAAAAATCTCAAAAAAATATGTTTCCAGTAATCCATTCCCATATGAAGAAACCACACAAACCATCACCAATACAGGAGACCTAATACAGCAAAACCAACCAGAACTGCACACTCAAACTATCAACATCCGAACAGTCCGCCCAACAAACACCACACCCCTCCCCCCATCTCAAATCCTAATATTAGGTGACAGCTTCACCAATATCTTCTCTGCCCCTGAAATGGGATGGGGCCAAAAAGCAGGACTCGCAGAAAGACTAAGCTTCCACCTATCCCATCCCTGTAAAGCAATAGCCATAAACGGAAACGGAGCAAACGCCAGCAGACAAGAACTAGCAAGAACCACTAAAACACTACCATCAATCAAGCTCGTCATCTGGCAATTTGCAGCTCGTGAACTAGACCACTCCCCATGGCAGAACACCCCTATCAAATTCCATCCCCCCTCAGAAACACAACCAATCAAAACAAAAATATATAAATACAAAATCCTCACAATCCCAAAATGGAACCTCAACACACCATACCCAAACAGCATCACAGAAATTCTCATAAAACGTCAGAGCGACGGAAAAGAATTTCTCATACGAATGCTCCTCAAGAAAAACCATCAATACACCGAAACAAAAAAACTAACAGAAGGCCAAACCCTCAAACTAAAAATCACCCCATGGGAAAAAGTAAAACCGAACCACAAAAAAAGCCAACTCTACTCTCTAAATCGCTACGATCTAAACCCCTACTGGGCAGAACCCCAACACTCCAAATAATACCATTTGATCTGTTATAATGGATTGATTGCACGACAAGATAGCAAGAGTAGCAAGGCAAGAGGAAAGCGAATAGTGGACTATGCAACTGACAAATAACGAAGCTAATCTTGATATATTGCTGTGCACTTCAAAAAAATCAGCTCTGCTGCTATACCCAAATGTATTAAAACTACCATCAACCCAGAATAACTGTGAAATGGTATTACATTCAGTTTAACTTTAACCTTCTACTGCCTAAATAACAATAAATACCACAATTTTAACCATCATCACACAATTCTACACTTTTTTACTGTGATATTACCCCATTATAGGCTTACTTCCACCTACACAGTATTATGTCCCTAGAGCTAACAAGAAACTTTTCCATCATCGCCCACATCGACCACGGCAAAACCACACTCTCGGATCGATTACTCGAATTCACCCAGACAGTAGCTGAACGAGACTCACAAGACCAGCTACTCGATGCTATGGACCTTGAACGCGAACGCGGAATCACCATCAAATCACACCCCGTCAGCATGTACTACAATGCCAAAGACGGAAAAAGATACCAACTAAACTTCCTAGACACCCCTGGCCATGTCGATTTCTCATACGAAGTCTCCCGTTCACTCGCAGCCTGTGAGGGTGCCATACTCATCGTAGACGCTGCTCAAGGTGTTGAAGCCCAAACCATGGCTAACCTTCACCTTGCAAACGAACAAGAACTCCAAATCATCCCAGTAATAAACAAAATAGATCTCCCTAACTCAGACCTCCCCAAAGTCCACAAACAACTCGAAGAAATCATCTGTATCCCAGCTGAAGAAGCCATTCCTGCATCAGCTAAAAATGGTATCGGCATTGAAGACATACTCGAAGCTATCGTAGAAAGAATCCCACCGCCTCAGGAAAATCCTGACAAGCTACTCCGTGCATCAGTATTTGACTCCATCTATGACACCTACCGTGGAGTCGTCTCATACGTTCGTATCATGAGCGGAACCATCGAGAGAGGAACACGCATCAAACTCTTCCATACCGCAAAAACATACGAAGTGAAAGAAGTAGGTGTGTTCTCTCCCGCCATGAAAAAAAGAGATCAACTCAAAGCTGGAGATGTAGGATACGTCATCGCCAACATGAAATCATCAACTGAAGTCAAAATAGGAGACACCATTACAAACAACGCTAACCCATGCTCAGAACCACTCCCTGGATTTAAAGTCATCCAGCCCATGGTATTCTCTGGCATCTACCCCATAGACACATCAGATTTCGAAGCTCTCAAACTAGCCATGGGAAAACTTCAAATAAATGACGCCGCATTCACATGGCAAGCAGAATCATCAGCAGCTCTCGGTTTTGGATTCCGTTGTGGATTCTTAGGACTCCTGCACATGGAAATCATTCAGGAACGTCTCCGCCGTGAATTCAACATGGATATCATCTCAACATACCCATCAGTTATTTACGAAGTCACACAGAATAACGGAGAAGAACTCATCGTCGACAACCCCTGTAAACTTCCAGACACTCAGCTCATACAAGAAATTCGCGAGCCAATGGTAAAAGTCTACATCATGACTCCCGCAGAATATATCGGTGACATGATGAAACTCACCATGGAAAAACGTGGTTCAGTCGAAAACACTGAAACTATCGATGACTTCAGAATCATGCTCACATGCCTACTCCCACTCTCAGAAATACTTATCGACTTCAACGATAAACTAAAATCCATGACCAAAGGCTACGGCTCCATGGACTACGAACACTGCGGCTACCGCCCAGATAAAATGATCAAAATGGACATCATGATAGCAGGTGAACCAGTAGACGCATTCTCCAGCATCGTCCACAGAGACAAAGCCGAATCATACGGTCGAGGCCTCTGCAAAAAACTAAAAGAAGTCATACCTAAACAACTATTCGTAGTTGCTATCCAAGCAGCTATTGGAGGGAAAATCATAGCACGTGAATCCATCTCAGCCATGAGTAAAAACGTCACAGCTAAATGTTACGGCGGTGACATATCCCGTAAACGTAAACTCCTCGAAAAACAGAAAAAAGGAAAAGCCAAAATGAAAGCCATCGGAAAAGTAAATATCCCACAAGATGCATTCATCAGAGTCCTTAAAAATGACTAAAAAAAGCACCTCCCACTTTACAACCTCACCTAACAAGAAGTTTGGCTAAAACACGATCACCCAGATCCATCTGGAAAAAAATACTCTACCCACTCGCCTCCATATACATCACACTGCTGCTCGTCACCATCTTCCTCGCAGATAAAATCATCTTCCGCCCACCTCCCATCAGCTACTCAGAAAGTATCAGTGGCTTCAAATACCTAACTAATGCCGACCAACAAAAAGTCGCCATCTCCTACACTAAAGCCAAAGCAAAAATGCCCACCATCCTCTGGTCACACGGAAACGCTGAGGACCTAGCTGCGGCTCAGTCATACTTGATCCAACTTCAGAAACAAGGCTTCGGAACACTTATCTACGACTACCCAGGCTATGGACTCAGCGACGGCAAGCCATCCGAAAACGGATGCTACCAAAATATCAGCGCAGCATGGAAACATCTCACGCAAGAACTAGCTATACCAGAAAACGAGATCTTCATCGTTGGCAGATCCATCGGCTCAGGACCATCAACCTGGCTCGCTGAAAAAAACAACCCAGCTGGCCTAGCTCTCATTAGTCCATTTAAAAGCATAAACAGAGTACCATTTACAATCAACCCATTCCCATACGACCGCTTCCCCAATATAAAAAAAATGAAAAACGTAAGCTCCAAACTCCTCATCATCCACGGAGACCAAGACAACGTGATCGGACTCTCTCACGGCAAAGCCATCTACAACAAACACCAAGGAGACAAAAAATTCATCAACGCCAAAGGATATGGCCACAACGACATACTCAACAGCAAACAAGTAAACACCGCACTATCCGAATTCTTCCTACCTCGTAATCTTCCTGCACGCTAACGATCAGGCTTGCTCTTAAGTAAATTCTCAAGCACTTTACCCTCAATAATGTAAGTCTTTATCCTGCTTGCCTTAGCAACCACAACACCCACAAAAGCACCATTCAGATCCACCACAGGAGCTCCACAGAAATGACTCTTCACCTGGATATCAGACTGTAAAACCTGAGGAAAACCCTCGCTCACCTCATTTACTTTACCACCCATTCGCTTCATAGCATTCATCCGTGAACGTCTCACTTGAGGTATATCATCACGCGCTCCCAGAGTCACTTCTAACCCAGCAGTCACCAAATCACCTCTACGATAGCTAATAGTAATTTTACTACCAGGCACTTGCTGCTGAAGGAAATTACGCATCTCTAACATATTCGTCACCACCTTGCCATCAACAGTAAGAATCACATCACCAGGTAACAAACCCGCCCTATCCGCAGCAGTACGTGGCTCCACATGAGTCAGCATCACACCTCCACCCTTCGGTGACTTCATCGCCATCACAACTCCCAAAAACCCCCTATCCTTCTCCTTAAGACTCCTAGGCTTCACACTCACTACTCCCAGCGCCATAGCCTCAGCTGAAGCAGATGAAGCTAATATAAATGAACCCACATCAGGAGTCACAGACTTACTCAAATCAACAGCAGGAAGCTTCCCCACATTATCAATCACCGCTAAATCATAACTCCCATATATATGAAGTAACTTAACTGGGTAACTCTTATTAGCCTTAGAAACCATATGCATCTTAGACTTACTCCGTAAACTCTCCTTAGCTAATTCACTATATTTAACAATGATCCCACTCGCAGTAACAGTCCCCATCCCTACTATCTTTTCCCCAGACTTTATCACCACAGTACTATCAGAAATTTTATCAACCAGCGGATCAATCACTTTATAAAACCGCTGCGCCTGCTCATTCAGCAAATCCCTATTCTCAGGCTTAACTACATCTGGAAGGCTCTGCCCATGCAGTAAGCCACAAAATAAACCTAGCAACACAGCACTACTAATTACCCACTTTACATTCATTACATTTCTAATCTTCATCAACTCTACAATTTAACGTTTAAACAAATCTCCCCTCTTACTCAGAACCACCTTCATTTTCTTCACTTCACCACGCCTCCTAATAGAAACAACCACTTCATCCTTAGGATTATACCGACTTAAAGTCACAAGTAAATCCTTACCATTCTTTATCTTACGCTGGTCTATGCCTACCACCACATCACCCTTCTTCATACCTGCCTTATCCGCAGGACTATTCCCTAACACACCCATCACTATCACACCTTGATTTCCCTGAGTCTCCTCAAATATAAATCCCATCACAGGACTATCAGGATCAGTCATAGGATTGCGGTTGAGTCGCCCCCATGTATCTCCCTTCAAAAGCCTATCCCAGTCCTTAACTAGCGCAGAAATACCCGCATGATTATTCGTCTGCCATGAATCCCCAATAGAAGAATTTATCCCCACCAACTTGCCACTCATATCAAACAACGGCCCCCCAGAATCACCACCAATCAAAACAGAATCAGTCGTTATAAATCCACGCTTATTCTTAGATAACAACCTCCCAAAACGCACCGGAGCCGGCCTTCTCGTATCATAACCTCCCGCATGCCCCATCGCTACCAAATGAGCGCCTATCTTAAGATTATCAGAATCCCCTATCTCCACAAAAGGCCAGTCCCCCCTCTTCACTAACTGCAGCATAGCCACATCCTTCGTCCTATTAGATCCTAGCACTTTCGCTTTAAAAGCCTTTCCATCTGGAAAAATAACACTCATCTCCTTGTCCCCACTCACCACATGAGCCGCAGAAAGTATCAATCCACCTCGGTTCACGATCACGCCACTCCCAGAAGCTCCTGACCGGGTCGATGTCAAAGCCACAGTCGCAGGCCTCACTACCTTCACTACAGCCTTCACACCATCCTGAAGTTTCTTCAAATCCTCAAGAGTCTCCACCTTCACAGGCATCACGGACTGAGCACTCAACTCCAAAAGAGTTATACTAAAAATAAACAAACCAACAAATAGTCCAGTGCCTAATTTCTTCACATTCATTATAAACTATAGCGCCATAACAACACCAATTTGTCTATCCAAATAACACAACAAACTCATCAACACCAAAAACGAATCAAATCAAACATAACCAAAAATAAACATTTTGCGAATTTTTGCATTCCCTTCGCCACCAAATCCGCTAAACCACGGCTGTGCTAGCTATAAAACAACTCAGAGTCGAATTCGGACCGCGCGTAATCTTTTCAGACCTATCCTTCACCGTTCTAGAAAAAGAACGCATCTCATTCGCAGGTCACAATGGAGCAGGAAAATCCACCCTCATGAAATGCATCGGTGGCATGCTAGAACCTAATGACGGACAAATCACCAAACCAAAACACTGCAAAATAGGTTACCTTCCACAAGAAGGAATCCACATCTCAGGTATCACCCTTTGGGATGAAACAGAATCCGCATTCGCAGAAGCCACTAAAATCCAAGCAGAAATCGACCGCCTCGGTGAACTCCTAGAAACTCAAGACCCAAGAAAAGAAGAATTCTCAGAAACCCTAGACCTCATCGGCGGCCTCGAAATTCAACTAGAACACTTTGACCCAAACAGAATCAAACCCAAAATCGAATCCGTCCTCACAGGTCTTGGCTTCAAACGATCAGACTTCCAAAGAGACTGCTCAGAATTCTCAGGTGGATGGCAAATGAGAATCGCCATGGCCAAACTATTCCTTCAAGAACCCGCCGTCCTCCTACTAGACGAACCCACTAACCACCTCGATATCGACTCCCAGCAATGGATGGAGCAATACCTCATCAACTACTCAGGTGCCATCATCATCATCTCCCACGACCTCGCTCTCCTAGACACCCTCACCAAAAGAACCATCGCCTTCCACCAAGGTAAAGCAGAAGAATACGCAGGCAACTACTCCTACTACCTCAGAGAGTCCGCACTACGTAAAGAAATCAAAATGAAGCAATACCTTGCCCAGAAAAAAGAAATTGAAAAGGCAAAAGCATTCATCGATCGCTTCAGAGCCAAAGCCTCAAAAGCTACCCAAGCACAATCCAGACTCAAAGCACTAGAAAAAATCGAAATCATCGAAATCGAACAGGAAGACGCAGTCATGAACTTCACCTTCCCTAAACCCCCACCCAGCGCTCAGTCAGTCGCTAAACTAGAAAACGCATCAAAAGCATACTCATCAAAAAACAGAACCACAGAAATATTCAAAAACTTCAGCTTCGAAGTTGAAAAAGGCGCTCGTATAGCCATTGTAGGACCTAACGGAGCCGGTAAATCCACATTCTGCAGACTCATCACAGGACAAGAAGATCCAGACAACGGTCAATACACTCTAGGCACTAAATCAGCCATCTCATTCTTCTCACAGAACCACGCAGATGAACTAGACCCAGAACTATCCGTCCTCGAAACCTGCCAAGCAGTTTCATCTCGTGAAAACGCACCACTCGTCAGAAACATTCTCGGCTGCTTCCTCTTCCGTGGAGACGACGTATTCAAAAAAGTAGGTGTCCTATCAGGAGGAGAAAGATCCAGAGTAGCACTCGTCAGAATGCTCATTCAACCCGCAAACTTCCTCATACTAGACGAACCTACTAACCACCTCGACGTCCAATCACAAGCAGTCCTTCAGCGCGCGCTCAATGAATACCCCGGATCATACCTCATCGTATCCCACAACCGCTCATTCCTTGACCCCATCGTCACACACACACTCGAATTTAGACCAGAAGAAGAACCCAGACTATACCACGGCAACGTAACCTACTTCATAGACAAAAAAGCCGAGGAAAAAGACATCGCTAAAAAAGCAGCTAAACAAGCCAAAGCAAACCAACAAAAAATTCAAAAAACCTCCACAAAAGAAACAGAATCCAAACTCTCCAGAAAAGACCAGCGAAAAAAAGACGCCGAGCTCAGACAGAAAAAAAACGCCATCCTCAAACCACTAGAAACCGAACTCACCTCTCTAGAAGCTCAAATCGCTGAGATAGAAGCCGCTCAAGCCAAGCTCACCCAGCACATGTCATCACCAGATGTCTCAAGCGATGGAGAAAAAATGCAGGAAGCATCCACCGCATACGCAAACCTATCAGAAAAACTCGAAAAAACTTATTCCAAATGGACCGAAGTCTCTGACAATATAGAAAAATTTAACGCCGAATAAATCAAAAAAAACACAACCAATCAGCCATACCAATAATCACTACCCATCCCACAAAAAGATTCACCATACATTTCACTTGTAGAATCATCAATTCAAAGATAAACCAATCATTCAAATCAATCACTTTAACTACATATAAAAATGGACTACACACCTACAGACTCCACACCACTTTCCCCATCAGACTTCGTCGCCTCTAACCCCTCAGCAGACAGCCCTTCAAACCTATCAGCAACGCAGCAACAAGCCGTAAAAGCCGCTGCAATAGAAAAAGCCCAGAATTTCCGCAGCTACGCAGGTGAAAAAGCAGCTGCCATCAAACAAGAAGCTGGTGCTAAATTTAAACAAGGCGCAGAAAGAGCCAAGGAACTACACGAAACCGCAGAAGACTACATCAGAGAAAACCCCACCAAAGCCGTCCTCGGTGCCGTAGGCGTTGGAGTCATTATCGGACTCATACTTCGCAGATAAAACCTATCACACACCTCATTCCCTCCACCATGCTTCAGACTACAGATACCTCCCATCAACAACAGAGCAACATCCAGCTCAAACCATGGAGCCCACACATCCATCACAACTAGCGTCCCCACAAAGGCAAGCACAAGCAAGCCCTATGAAAGCAAATCCCAGGGAACCATCTACACCCCTAGAAAATCAAGGGCTCAAGCAAGCAGCCCTCTCACTCAAAGACTCCAGCCTCAGCTACATCCAGTCAAAAGCTGAGCTAGCCGCTATCGAATCCTCCGAGGCCGCCACATACGCTAAACAAAAGATCACCATCCTCATCCTCACAGCATTCTTCGGCCTATTCACCTACGCACTAATCCTCATCCTCTCACACGGAATCATCCTTAGCTCCTGCCCCACACTCATCAATAAAATAGCCAGTACCACAGGCCTCAATGAGTCAAATTCCTCCACACTCATACTCCTAATTCTAAACTTCATCCTCTTCCTCCTCTACCTACTCAAACTCAGAAAAAAACCAAGTGAAGAACTCTTCGCACTAACCAAATCTGAATTCAAAAAAGACAAACAATGGCTCGCAGAGATCAATCAAACGCACGAAAATTAGAACTGCTCAATCAGCTCAATTCTCACCGCGAGGAAATCACTGCTAAAAAGCAAATCCTCGTCCAGCAAATCAATGAGAGTAAATCTCACATCAAAGACCAGATCAACCTCCCTAAACTCCTCAGCTCCAAAATCAAATCATCTCTCACCAAAAACCCCACCAACTGGTTCATAGGCTCAGCGATCGGAGGACTCATTATAACAAAAATTACACTAGGCTCGGTCACCCCACTCAAGTCAGTATTCAGAAAACCCAAAAAAAATAAACCCTCACACGGAGTATTCTACACACTAGCCGGCATGGCTATCCGCCCCATGGTCAAATCCTTCATCATCAACAAAGCCAGAAACATCATCACTAACAGAATAATCGCTCAGCAACAACTCAACCAAGAATATTACGAGGAGCATTACCCAGAAAACCAATATAAATCAGAGGACTACTACCAAGAATATCTCCCAGAAAATCACCCACCAAAACAACCATAATCATAAACCCAACACCCCCCACAAATTAAAAAAAACACTTTAACATTTATTTATCCCACAGCCCAGCTTCAATAACAGCAATGATCGAACTACCAACATGGGACAGCACCTTCTACGCCATTGCTACATTCCTCCTCGGCATATGTGTCGGCTCCTTCCTAAACGTAGTCATCTACCGTGTTCCCCGTGGACTCAGCATCAATAAACCAAAACGCTCATTCTGCCCCACTTGTAAAAAAGAAATACCTATCTCGCGGAACATACCACTCATCACATGGCTCACACAGAAAGGTAAATGCGCAGAATGCAAGTGCTCCATTCCTTCAAGATACTTCTGGATAGAGCTACTCACAGGACTACTCTGGCTCAGTTGCTGGTACACATTCTCATCACCTGCAGAAGCCATCTTTTTCATCTTACTCGGCTCAATAGCTCTTGTCATATGTGCCGTTGACATAGAGCTCATGCTCATACCCAGACCCTTCACCATTACCGCAGCAGGCATCGCGCTCATCGGTGCTGCCATCATGCCTGAGCGCCTCGGCCAGCAATCTTGGAGTGATGGACTCATCTACGCCACATACGGACTAGCCATAGGCTGGGCATCACTCTGGCTCGTCGTCCTCCTCGGTAAAGCCATGTTCGGTTCGCGCAGCTTTAAATTCGAGCATGAAACTAACTGGCAACTTCGTGAACCCAATGAAAAAGAAGATAACCAAGAACTCTGCTTCATCATCGATGACGAAAGCATACCATGGTCAGACATATTCTTCCGCAAAACAGATAAAATAATCATCGATGGCCTAACCGAACTAAAAATCGACAACGCTATTCACACCGCCAACTCCATCGAAATAAAAGAACGCCACATCCTAGTAAATGGAGAAAAAATAGACATCGAAGAACTCCTATCTCTTCAAGGTAAGACCACATCAGCCACCATCCCCCGTGAAGCCATGGGAATGGGAGACGTTGACCTTCTTGCCGTCCTTGGTGCCATATTCGGCGCCCCGGCACTCCTTCTCATCGTCCTATTCTCATGCCTATTCACCATATTCATCGCTCTCATAGGTAGACTAGGTCTGAGTAAACCTATACCCTTCGGACCAGCACTCATCGTAGGTGGCGTATTCTGGCTACTCTACGGAAAAACAACCTGGGACTGGTACATCTCACTATTCCTCAGTTAAAAACATCAAGTTACACACCCAGAGAAGACTCCCCCCAAACACTAAAGCAATACATAACGCTTGCCCACCACCTTAAAACGAGGCGGAACTCGTTTCCGCTCAAACGCATCATAGCCAACCTGCAAATTCTTCCAGAACCCAAACCACTTATTTCCTCTCATACCCTCCAGATTTACCTTCGTCATCTTAAAAGGATAACTATGAACCTGAAAAGACTTCTGCCCAGACTTCTGAGCAGCAGCACATAGAGTATAAATTTCCTCCATATAATAGTCAGACATCGCCATACACCCTGCAGAAACACTATTCCCGTGCAACATTAATGCACTACCAGTGCGCCCATAAGCCTTATCATAACGGTTAGGGTAACCCAAATTAAACGAAAGATGAAACCTACTCTGAGGATTCATCGCACCACGCCAGACCCTATAAAACCCCTCTGGAGCCTGCATATCTCCCTCCCTTATCTTAGGGCCTATTACACCAGACATCCCTTTAATCTTATACGTCTTAAAAAGCACAAACTTCTTCGTCACCTTATTGAGCATCCATAATTCCAACTCATAACTCCTCTTAAATACGCGAATGTAAACATCATTACCCACCGCCAAATCACGCCCCACCATCTCCTTCTTAAGCCGCGGCCTAACACGTCTCGCAGCCTCAGCAGCTCGCTTAGCACCATTCCTATAGTCACTCGTTCCTAGTTTAGATGGATTCGTCGCGTCTTTCACTGTGCCAAAACTTAACAAACTCGTCAGCATCAAACCAAGAACATAAACAAAACACCGTCCAGTTATGAACCCAAAAACAGAAAAATTTAATAATAACCTACTCATAGCTTACACTAACTACGCAACCAGCCATTTTCAACTTTCAAATAAATACAAACTCCATAACCTAAAATCATGTCAAACCACATCGCTATCATCGGAGGAACCGGACTCTATAAAATGAAAGGCTTCTCGCTCAATGAAGAAATAATCATCCACACCCCATTCGGCCACCCATCAGATGCTATCATCAGCGGTAAAATAGCAGGCAGACAGGTTTACTTCCTTCCCCGTCATGGCAAAAATCACACCATCCTACCTCATGAAATCAATCACCGCGCTAACATCTGGGCACTCAAATCTCTAGGCGTATCCTTCATCATCTGCGTTACAGCCGTAGGTAGCCTCAAAGAAAAATACGCCCCAAGAGACATCGTCCTATTCGATCAATACTTCGACAGAACATCCAGACGCTCAGAACACACCTTCTTTGGTAACGGCATCGCAGCCCACATCCCATTCGCCAACCCCATCAGCGAAAACTTACGCACCACACTCAGCCAAGTGGCTAATGAAATAGGCTGCAACGTCCACGATAAAGGAACATACGTAAACATGGACGGCCCAGCATTCTCAACCAGAGCAGAAAGCAACGCCAACAGACAACTCGGATTCGATGTCATCGGCATGACCAACGTCGCAGAAGCCAAACTCGCTAGAGAAGCAGAAATCGCTCTCGCCACACTTGCCATGATTACTGACTACGACTGCTGGAAAATAGAAGAAGAACCGGTATCTCTCCAGACCGTTCTCGAGCACCTCTCTGCTAACTCAGAAAACGCTCAGAAAATCATTCAACAAGCCATACCACATATACCTAATAAGGCCAACTGGCCTGAACATAACGCACTCAGCCAATCTATCGTTACAAGCCCAGATCAATGGCCACCAGAATCAATAGAAAAAATCCGCCCCATCATCCAGAAATACATACCAGCCTCTGACTAAAGCGGCTTCTCATCATAGTTACTAATAGCTATCTGGTTCACTCCCACACCCCTCAGACAGTTAAGAACATCAATAAATCTCTGATGACTGACGTTCTCTTCAGTATGAATCTGCACAAACAACTCAGTCCCACTAGACTTAGCCAAATCATTCATCAACTTCAACCTCTCTCGAGTTTCAGGTAACTCACTTTGAATACCCTGCTGATCTAAAACCTCCGCATCCTCCCCCATATTCAACACGATAGATCCATCACCTTTTACCCCTATCAGCATTTGCACCGACTCATTCACACTAGGATTATATCCTCCAGGTAAAGTCATCGGCAAATCCTGCTCTCGTGGCTGAATCGTGCTCGTCACCAAAAAATAAATCAACAGCAAAAAACACACATCGATCAACGAAGAAATATCCAACACAGGCTCATCATCACTCAAATTTAAATTCCGTTTTCTTCTCATAACTATGTTCATTCTCATACTGTTCCCATCTATAACGCACCTATGCGCCCATTTCTTTGATCTCGTGGTCATCTTTACTGATTTTATGGCGTTTTTCCTCTAGTCGATTACGGTTCACGTCTAATTCAGCTTGCTTACGGATAGATAATGTGTGCTGAGTATCGATCATGGCTTTACGTTCACGTCGATCCCCGGCTGTTCGCACTTTTTTAGCAAGAAGTCTTTCTCTAACACAAGTTGACCTACTTTGCGTTCCATCTGAGCCTCATTAAGCTCCAGTTTTTTCAACTTCTTTTTAGCCTGATTAGAGCCTTCAAAAAGCTCTACCATCCTAGTTTCGAGTTCCTTTTTCCATTGACTCACCTGAGAAGGAGCCACTTCATATTACTGCGCAATATCATTCACACTACGCACTCCTTTGAGAGCTTCACTTGCCACAGTTGCTTTAAATTCAGCACTTAAGTGTCTTTTCTTTCGTTTCACTGTATCTATTCTTTGATGTTAAATGCACCTTTGAACAGAAAGATTTTTCAATATATCACTGGCTCAGAGTGGCATTACCACTTCTGATAGTTAATTTAGTTTTCATCTTCTAAAAGTCCATCTTCTTTTAATTCTTCGTTTTTGAACTGTAATAGTATTCTAAGTGCTTCATTTAGTCGCTGCCATGAATTACTACGGTTGTGGCGAATTTCAAGATTATCTATCATACCGTCAATAAATACATCGCAATATTTTCGGTCTGGGTTATCAAGTGGCCCAAGGAGGTGATAAGATGATTCATCAATATTTATCAACTTGGTGCCATGATATACACCCTCGAAAAACCCTCTAGATTTTTCATTACATATTAGTCTAACCACTCCGTATGTGTAGGAGTTCTTATGGATTACGCCATTAGCCATAAATGAAACATCATGCCCGATTGCCTCAGCTGAAAGTATTTTTAGTGTGGAGTTTTCAAGAGAAGCAACTAATCCAGTATTAGCAAAATGGATAGTCTTTTGCGTCTTTTGGTTTTCTGAGACACTTATATTTAATGAGCGGGCATTTAATAAACCTCGCCAGGTATTCGCGTGCATCAACCACCCTCCTACAGCTAAGTTAGCGCCAATTGAATCCGAGTTTATTTCTATATGTAGATTGGGCCTATCTAATTTTAAATTTAATCGCTGCTCGGGAATGCCTATACGAAATGAAAAAGGTAACCCTTTTTTATGGATGCTACACTTTAATCGCCAGGCATAATTCACAACACCTAGATTAGAAGATTCACCTCCAGTATTTAGATCTGAACCATTCCAGACAATTTGCTGTTTGAATGATGAACCTCCAATATTACAACTTATCTGCCCTTCGGCAGGTTTTCCCGATATAGGAACAGCTACGCAAACTTGCTCTATACTTGCTAATTCATTTTTACCATATCGGAAAGAAATATTAGCATTTTTTATATTGAACCATCGATTAGGCTCAGTATTTACAGTTTTTTGTAACCGATGAACTCTTGGTTTTAGTTGGGTCTTAGTTATGTTAACAGTTCTTTGATGCGTTTTTTTATGCGGCTCTGTCTGATTTGATGTTTTTGACTCTGGAGCGATTGTCGAACTGGTTGATTTTTCATCAATGGATAAGTTATTACTGGGATGATTCCCATACATATTTTCAGAAGTAACTTTTTCCTTCAGCCACCCAATGTCTATATCCACAGTTACATCATGCGCTGTAATTTCTGCTTTAGATAGTGAACGCGAGAGAATATCTGCTAAGGATAAATCGATGTTGAGCTTATTTATTTTTACTCCCCCATCACCCATTAAAGATTCAATATTACTGATTTTTATACCTTCGTAAGGAAACCAAGAAATAAAACCTACAGTCCAGTCACTGTCGGACTTTAATTTTAAATGATTAGTTATCTTATCTTTTACCCAATAAGAATTTAAAATCACTATGAAAAATATATAGACTAAAAAAAATACTAGGGCTGAAATCGTTAATAATTTTCGCCAATTTATTTTGCGCCCAGCGTTCACAATGAATGTAAGCTCGTTTGAACTGATTTCTGACACTTCTATGGTTTTAATAGATGAAATAAAAATGAGTTATTTTTTTGTTTTCTTAGATTTTTTTGACTTTTTGCTTTGATTGAGCTTTTTAGGAACGAATCTGATCATTAGTAGGTCGTCAGCTAGAGGGCTGCCTTTGCTAGACAACTCTTGTAGTGAATAGACTATGAGACCGTATCTTCCATCACCTGTGCGACCTATAGCAATGTTCTCTTTTGTTTTTACTAGGTCTCCATCATTAAAATATCTCCACTCGTGTCCACTCCAGTCTCTGTAGATGCTCTCTTTAGGAGTTTTTATATCCTTAATTCTATCGAGGACTCCATTACTAGAAACGAATTGGTCTTTTTCGGTAACATATTTTAATAGCGATACTGGCATACCTCTACCTGAAATATTAATAATCCAGCTCTTGTCACTGTCTTGCATTAACCTTAATATTACTTTCCCATTATCTACACGCTTGTATGCCCTCTTATCCCATAATGCTAAATATTTATCATACTCAACCTTAGTCATCCCTAATTTTTTATGGTATAATGGTATGGGGTTGTCGCTACTTGATTTTTTGATGTGTTTTTTAAACCACTCTGGATTAGCTAATTGAGACCGTCTGACCAACTCTCTAAATTTAAGAAATTCAGAAGGTATGTCTACTTGAACCACTTCGCCCCTCATTGCTTTATCTGCTTCTAGATACTGGCCTAGTATAGCTGGTGGTTTCGAGGCTATAAGGCTAGATGCAGTGAGCGCGAATATGCTATTTATATATATAATGAATTTCATGATTTTGTATTATCAAAAAAGAGTAATAAACAAATGATTTATTTATTAACAGCCTGATGAGAGTCAAGTTGTAGAATGTTTCTACTTTGACTCTCATCGGTATGGCAGAACTATCCTAGAATTTTATTCCAATCTGCAACTCGTTCAGCGTTAGATTGAAAAAGTGCATCTGCAGAATCTATCACCTCAATAGACTCTATTATATCACCTCCTATAATGGAATTAACTACATCTAACCCATCCGTTACTTCACCAAATACGGTATGTTTGCCATCTAAATGTGGAGTGGGGACATGAGTAATAAAAAACTGAGAGCCATTTGTGTTTGGTCCAGCGTTAGCCATAGAAAGAATACCAGGTTTATCATGTTTGAGCCAGGGCTTGCATTCACATTCAAACTTATAACCTGGCCCACCTGTGCCAGTTCCTGTTGGATCACCTCCTTGGATCATAAAATCTGGAATTACGCGGTGAAACTTCAATCCATTATAAAAGCCTTTTACTACTAAGTTTAAAAAGCTTGCACAGGTTACTGGTGCATCGTTTGCAAACATTGAAATAGTTATGTCCCCTCTCGATGTCTTTACATTAATTTTAATATTAGAAATATCCTTCATAGCGCTCCAAAACAACACTCTTGTAAGCCGATTCACAACTTAAATCTCAAAAAAATGATTAATTTACATAAAATAACTATATTTGCCTTGATTTCTTTTTGATTCTGGATAATTACAACCTCCGATGGCCAGAAAATCAGGTAAAGCCAAGACACGTAAGTCAGTAGCTAAACGTTTCAAAGTAACTGGTACTGGTAAACTACTCCGCCGCAAGCAAGGCAAGCGTCACCTTCTTCAAAAGAAGAGTTCTAAGCGCAAGCGTTCCCTCGGGAAAGCATGTCTTGCCTCCGTGGCAGATGCACCAAGGATTAAGGAATCTCTTCCTTTTCACTAGGTATTTAGTTTACTAATGCAGTTACAAGAAGCGAAGCAATCATATTGACCAAGCACCCTACCCGCATTTCGGGTAGACTCTACACAGCCTTTTCAGCTAAGCTGAAATACAACAGACGAGACTGTGGGAGAAAGGATTAAAACAGTCTGTTAAAGAAAAATAGAACAATGCCAAGAGCAACAAACAGTCCGGCATCACGCGCCCGTCGTAAGAGAATACTTCTCCGCGCAAAGGGATTTCGTGGTTTCCGTTCAAAGCTATACCGCTATGCGAAAGACGCTGTTATAAAAGCACGTCAATACGAATACCGTGACCGCAAAAAGCGTAAGGGACAATTCCGTCGCCTATGGATCCAGCGTATTTCCGCTGCTTCTCGCGCTCAGGAGATAACTTACTCTCGCTTCATGGAAGGTGTAAAAGCTGCTAATATCGAAGTAGACCGCAAGATACTTGCGGATCTTGCAGTCAACGATATTTCAGCATTTAACGCTGTAGTAGAGATCGCTAAGGATGCACTCGCTAAAAAAAATGTAGCGTAGTCAAATTATTTAGTTTTCACTAAATATACAATATTAACAAATAGCCACCGAGTTTATTCTCTGTGGCTATTTTATTATGCGAAAGGTAGTATAAATCTTCTAAAAGAATAATTGATTCTAAGATTTATAGTCATTAAAAATAATACCAATCTTACAATATTTTGATCAGCAAAATTACCCATCTAAGAAAGGGCAAAAAAAGAAACAAATTCATATATTATATTTTTTGCGTGCCAAACCTGTCATAATAATGTTTTTTAATAATAAGAATATATTCAACTAAATTCACCATGCTAGAGAATCACTTTTACGAACACGTCGACGCTTACCTAAATATGGCTGTGGAGTATGATGCTTCAGACATCCACTTGTCCACAGGAGCCCCGCCTACTTGGCGAAGACACGGAAAATTAATGCCTATATGGGAAAACACAGCGGCCTTAACAGCTGACCAACTGGATATTCTCGTAGCTTCTTTTCTCGATAAAAAAGGTTATGATTCACTAACTGCAAAAGGTGATGCTGATTATGCATATGAGAATGAAAACGCCCGTTTCAGAGCCTCAGTTGTCCGACACCGGCTAGGAAAAGGTATCGTTTTCCGCATAATTAATACTCACATAAGAACTATGGATGAACTCAATCTTCCACAAGAATTCCTAGTACCCCTTACTCGTTATCATAATGGCTTAATCTTAATTACAGGTTCTGTCGGGTCCGGTAAATCTACTACAATGGCAGCCATGTTAGATTTTATCAACAAGGACAGGAATGACCATATATTGACACTTGAGGATCCAGTAGAATTCGTGCATAAGTCTCAAAATTGTCACCTTACTCAGAGAGAAATCGGAGAGCATTCTGAGTCTTTCCCTAGAGCGCTCCGTGCAGCATTGCGCGAAGATCCTGATGTTATTGTTGTCGGAGAGATGCGTAATCTGGAAACGATTCAACTCGCTGTGACAGCTGCGGAGACAGGCCACCTAGTCCTAGGTACTCTGCACACAGGAAATGCACCGAGAACCCTCGATCGAATACTCGATGTATTCCCGATCGATCAACGTGATCAAATCAGAATCATGGTAGCTGAGTCGTTGAGAGGCATCATCTCTCAACAACTACTTCCTACTGCCGATGGTAACGGCCGATGCCTAGCTCTAGAAATCTTAGTAAATACACCTGCTGTGGCCGCGACCATTCGGGATGGAAATACTTACATGTTACCAGGCATAATGCAGACTGGCAAAAACATTGGGATGACCACAATGGACGATTCTCTTAGAGAGCTATACATAAGCGGAAAAGTTACCCATGAAGAAATTCTAAAACGAGCGGAAGACCAAACTACGATGAAGCAATTCCTTCAATCATAACTCCTCTAATAAAAAATTAATTTTCAGAAAAACATGACTAAAAGCATTGATAGATTATTTCAAATACTCATCCAACTTGGAGGATCTGACCTTCATCTAACTGAAGGGTACCCTCCAAAAATAAGAATTCATGGTGGCGTCTCAGCCATTGAGGGCGAGCCTATTCTTGATCGTCATACCATTGAAGATCTTCTTTCTGGTATATGTGAACCGGCAGCATTCGAAAAATTCCTTGAAGAAGGAGACCTTGATTTTGCATATGAAATGAATCTTGAATCCCGATTCCGTTGTAACTATCTCAAACAGCAGTTTGGCCTTGGTGCTGTTTTCAGATTAATACCTACTGAAATCGCTACACTCGAACAATTAGGAATTCCAGAAGTAGTTAAAAAATTTGCAGACATACGATCTGGACTAGTTCTAGTAACAGGTCCAACAGGATCAGGTAAATCAACAACACTGGCAGCTATAATCGACTATATTAACATCAACTATAATAAACATATAATTACTGTCGAAGAACCTATTGAATTTGTTCACAACAATAAAGCTTGTGTCATCACTCAGCGTGAAATTCCTACACAATGTGCCTCTTTCGCAGATGGGCTCCGAGCATCTCTTCGTGAAGATGCTGAAATAGTCTTAGTTGGAGAAATGCGTGATCTTGAAACTATCTCTCTCGCATTAACTTCAGCTGAAACTGGTATGCTTGTATTCGGCACACTGCATACTAATAATGCGGTTAAAACCATCGATCGTATTATTGATGTTTTCCCAGCGGATCAGCAGGCACAAGTAAGAACTATGCTTTCAGCATCCATAAGAGGTGTTCTTGCACAATTGCTTATGAAACGATGTGATCAACCAGGAAGAATTGCGGTAAATGAAATCATGTTCACTACACCAGCTGTTTCGGCGATTATTCGTGAAGGTAAAACACAAAAACTCAATGATGTGATAACTGCTGGAGCAGAACACGGTATGCAGTTTATGGATGATTCAATCTGGGACAAGCTTCAGCGAGGTATAGTATCTCCTCAGGAAGCCTACATGAAAGCTATCGATAAGAGCAGATTTAAAAGGTTCCTTCCTGAAGATCAAGCCAATATAGCTAATGCAGCAGGAGGATAAAAAATGTCTACCATAAACAAGTAACCTAAAAAAGAGCCCAAAAACTATAATAGAAGTCAACTTAGAGAAATTTTATGGTCGGTGTAAGTCTTGCTCCCCCCCTCTTTTTGTAGTCATTAATTTAGCAAAAGTTAATCAAATAATATACTACTGATGGTAGCTTGCGCAAACCTCAAAATACAAAATAAATATAATCCTAAGAAATTAGACAACGCCAATTATGATCACACCTCTTACCACTGCAGTATTTGATCTAATCAATCGTAACTTAATTGTTACGGATTAATTATCGGTATCCGATTAACACTTTAAAAGACGCCTAAAAATCAAGCTAGAGTGAATTAGCCTTATCGTGCCATCAACTCAATTGCTAATCAAATATTCTACGAACTCATTAGAGTTCTCTGTTAATGCCCAAAAACATAATCAATATTGGGTCCGTCTCCTACAACTGTAAGCTAACCTAGGCCTCTCCTATAGTTAGGAAAGATTGCCCCATTCAGTGTTTTAGCAGCAAAGTATTTAACTAAAGTTAAAAATATGATATAAATCATGAAAACCACTTGACCTTAAACCACATTACTGTATGTATCTGGCCACAACTAACAATCAATTTTAATAGATATGGCAAGAGTATGTAGCATAAGAGGTTCCAAGGTCCGTGTAGGACGCAAGATTCACCGTTCAGGTCTTGCAAAGAAAAAAGGTGGTATTGGTCGTCACGTAACTAAAACAGTAAAGCGCAAGGTTACTCCAAACCTTCACACTAAAAACATATTTGTTCCCGAGTTAGGGCGCACAGTTAAGGTCAAGCTTAGTGCAAAGGCCCTCAAGACAATCAATAAGAATGGTGCATATGTAACTTTGAAAAAGGCTGGCATCATCAAGTAAATATTTTTTCAATATATTTCTCACAAAAGACACAATCTGTTATAAGATTGTGTCTTTTTTATGTAATCGAGAAGGCATAACTAACTTATGCAGTAAGATCCACTCTGTTTTCGGTAGAAAGAATCTTCCCATGTATGAAGAAAAACAGTCTATGATTCATGATCTGAACAAAACTAAAAAAAATTCTAAACATAGCCAGTATCAGATACAAAATTGTGCATTATAATGCACTTTCATAAAACACTCATAATTAAACATGGCGGAGAGGGAAGGAATCGAACCAACCCAGGACCATAACAGCCCCACAACGGTTTTGAAGACCGCGGCCACCACCAGGCATGCAACACTCTCCCATGTCAAACTGAATAACAGTTACAGGATAACAGAAAATGTGCAATAATAATGTTACCAATAACATTATTGATCGATGATTACTCTAGCTTTTCTTTAGATTGCTTAAGCTTCTTCAGCCTCTCAAGCTTTTGCATGAAAAAATCTGGATTCAAATCAAAAGCATCATAACAATGGGTGCAACAAAATTTAACCTGCTGCCCCTTATACACCTTGGTAAATGTACGCTTCGTATTCTTCAATGGCTTATCGATAACCATACAAGTATCTAAAGGATACTCCTTAGCTCCAGCCAAAATCTGAGCACTAGGCTCAGGAATGGAGTGAGTCGCACAAGATACAAACATTAAAACAACAAATCCTGTTAACAGTGATAAAATCTTCATAATATTAAAAGCAATAATTTTTTGCTATGGTAATAAGAATCGTCCACGAGTAAATACGAAAATCCCCACCAAATGAAAGATCAATAACTCACAAAAGGTAAAAAGAACCATGCCTCACCCTTCATACCTCAAAAAACACCGAAAACGTATCCTGAAAATCTTAGGTATCTCCATACTTATCTTATCCTTAACCATCATCATTATCATAAATTACAGCGTTTACCACCTCGCCTCGCCTGCTCCGTCAAACATACCGCAAGGAGCCAGAGAAATACAAGACGCCCCAGAAAAATTCGGAATCAAGCTGAAATCAATCATCTGCCTCAATAATAAAGTCCCAACCATAGTAGCAGAACCCAGCTCCAACAAACCAATCACCAAGAAAGCCCTACTCATCAGAAAACAACTTTCAGATCTTGGATATAAAACTCCAAACTACGGAACTATAAAAGGTACTGTAGTCATCTTACATGGAAGAAACGGTCGTAAAGAAAATAGCCTAAGCATCGCCGAAAGATTCTGTGCCGTCGGTATACGCTGCATCCTCATAGACCTTCCATCACACGGTGATAGCCCAGTCGATAATGTCAAATTCGGAAGCACAGAATGGGAACAAGACATCCCATACAAAGTATTAACCGAATGCGCTGAAATATTCCAATTCAACAAACAACCAGCTGCTCTCTGGGGAATGTCTATGGGAGGCAGCTTCGCAACCGCCGCAGCAGCAGACCCAATTCACGGAAAAACATGGAGTAGCATCACCATCGTCTGCTCATTCGATGCACTAAATACCGTCATCAAGAAAAAATGTAAAACAGATTGGCTCACCAACCTCGCATCCACCCTCTGCCAAGTCCACGGTGGAGCAAACTTCAGTAAAGTCAACCCCGCCACATGGGCTGAAAATGTAAACACCCCAGTCCTAGTAGCTCACGGTGACAAAGACGAACTTATACCCATTTCCAACGGAAAAAAATTATATCAAAGCTTCGCATCAAACGATAAAAAATGGCTCACAGTAGAAGGAGGAAATCACAATAACATCCTCATCACTCCCATGCCACTATATGCAGAAATGGCACACTGGATTCTCACCCACCTCAACTAAAGTCAAACCTCCCTCTTAAGAATCTCCTCCGCTAACCGCCTAGCCTCTCTTATCAAATCCACATCTGCCAAATACTCAATAAAGCGCATCCTAGCCAGCCCACTCTGCTCAGTACCCAACACATCTCCTGGACCTCTAAGCCTCAGATCAGCCTCAGAAATCTTAAAACCATCCCTAGTCTCAGCCAAGACCTCGAGCTTCTCAATAGACTCCGTATTCTTCACCTGCGTCACCAAAACACAATAACTCTTATGCTCACCACGACCTATCCTACCCCTTAACTGATGAAGCTGAGACAAACCAAACCTCTCCGCATCATAAACAATCATCACATTCGCATTCGGAACATCCACCCCCACCTCTATGACCGAAGTCGAAACCAAAACCTGACTTTTATTATCCCTAAAATCTCTCATCACCCTCTCCTTCTCATCAGCAGACATCTTCCCATGTATCAGTGACACCTCATAAGCTCCTAACCGCTTCTTCCACTTCTCATATTCCACACTTGCTGCACCAGCTTTCAATGTCTCACTCTCCTCAACCAGCGGATAAACAATATAAGCCTGGCGCCCCTTACTCAACTGCTCCTTAAGAAACTTAGTCACATCACTTACCTTAGCCTTAGGTCTCACCCCAGTCACTATCTTACCCCGCCCAGCCGGTAATTCATCTATCACGGAAACATCAAGATCGCCATAAATAGTCAGCGTCAAACTGCGTGGAATAGGAGTCGCAGTCATCACCAGAACATCAGGCATCAACCCCTTACTCACTAGCCTACCTCGCTGCTCCACACCAAACTTGTGCTGCTCATCAATGATAACCAAACTCAAATCATCAAACCCACCCTCACCATAAAGCAACGCATGAGTACCTATCACTATCTGCGGATTCCCGGACCAACTAATTTCACCAGCCTCCTGCCTATCAGACGTCATCAACCCAACCCTCACCTCCAATGGATCCAACCACTTTCGAAACGTCAAATAATGTTGCTCCGCCAATATCTGCGTCGGTGCCATCAAAGCCACCTGTGAACCACTATCCACAGCCAACAAAGCAGCACACAAAGCCACAAACGTCTTTCCTGAGCCCACATCCCCCTGAAGCATCCTATTCATTGGTAACTCACTTCGCATATCATGAATGATCTCCTTCACACAACGCTTCTGAGCACCAGTAAGGTCAAACGGCAAGCTCTGATAAAATTTCTTCAGCAAATCCATGTTCCTCCCCTGTACCCGCCCATCCTGCTGATGATAACGCAAACGCCTCCTAGCCACCTCCAACTGTAACCGAACAAATTCCTCCAATGCAAAATACCTTCTCGCCGCCGCCACCTGCTCCATCTCATTCGGAAAATGAACCTCCCTATAAGCATCTATCCTAGGATAACTCTCATCAACTGTAAAATCCACCTCCAAAGAACACTCCCTAACCCCATCTAACAAAAAAAATACAATCTCACGTAGCCTGCGCTGCGCGATACCAGACACATTCTTATACACAGGAACTATCCGCTCTACATGAACACTAGCCTTTCCCTCAGCACCCTCCTTAATTACCTCAAACTCAGGATGATCTATAATCAAACGCCCACTCACATCCTTCGGCTTACCATACAATATCACCTCATGACCCACCGCCAAAACCTTACTAATATACGGCGCATTAAACCACCTACACGTAAGACTATTCTCACCAAATCCCACCTCATTACCAGCCTGTATAACCACCTCATAAACACCACTTCGACCACCAAAAAATTTCCTACCCGCATCCACCACCACCCCCCTGAGACACACCGGATCACCACCTGCTTGCGTTGGAAAAGCATCAAACCTTCGCCTATCCTCATAACGCTTAGGAACCCTATCTAACAAGTCTACTACCCTCACAACAGACGCAGAAGAAAGCGCTATCACCTCCTTAGGTGATAAAACACCCATCTCAGCTATCACATCACTACCGGCCCAAGTATCCATTCTAACATCTCCACTAATCCGCCGCCCTTATATCCTGTATCACTACCTGAAGCGACGTCACCCCACGGAAAGTATTCCTATCAATAGTAAACGCCACATCCCATGGAGGATTCGGTAAATCATGCTCACCACCACCAAAATAAATTGCATCATGCTCCACCACACCCTGACGCATAAATAACTTTAAATGCTGATGCTTCAGCCTACGGGGCGCCTCAGTTAACCATACCTGCTTACTCATAAATAAAGGCTGAGCATTCTTACTACCAAAAGGCTGAAGCAACTCATAACTATCCAAGAAACTGAGCGAAAGCTGTTCAAAATCTATCTCAGCATCCACATAAATACGAGGCGCCCTATCAGCAGCAGTCGTATTCTCTAACACATACCTACCAAACTCCTCACGAAATGCATCCAGCTTATCCTCACTCACACTCAAACCCGCAGCCATATCATGCCCACCACCAGTGATCAAATGCTCATCACAAGCCCTTATCGCTCCCACCAGACTCACCCCATCCACAGACCGCCCGCTCCCCTTACCCACTCCATGCTCATCTATCGCTATAATAAAAGTAGGCTTATAATACATTCGCATCAAACGCGAAGCCACAATCCCCACAACTCCAGGATGCCAATCACGAGAACCAAGAACAATCACAGGATCATCCACAGGATCAAAATCATCTAACAGCATCTTCATAGCCTCATCCCTAATACGCTTCTCTAGCTGCTGCCTCTCAACATTAAAATCATTCAACTTCGCCCCAAGCCTCTTAGCCTCTTCAGCACTATCAGCCATCAACAAATTCAAAGCCTCATCAGGCTGATCCATCCTACCCGCCGCATTCAACCTCGGACCTATCCGGAACCCCACATCCATACTAGTCAGCTTCCCCTTCAAATCAGCTATATCCTGGAGAGCTCGCAGACCATGATTACTAGTCAAAGGCAACCTATTCAAACCATGCCGGACCAGCAACCTATTCTCAGCAACCAATGGAACAATATCAGAAATAGTCGCCACAGCCACCAAATCCAAACACTCCTTTAAATCAAAATCATCTAACATCCGCTGCTTCAAAAGCGCATGAGCAAGCTTAAAAACGACCCCCGCAGCACACAGATAATGCAAATCATCACCCAGCTTAGGATTCACCACAGCCACACAAGCAGGGCTTCCCTCAGCACTCATCTCGTGATGATCCACCACTATCACATCCACCCCCTTAGCATTCAAAATATCAATTTCTCTCAACGACGCAGTACCACAGTCCACCGTTATCACCAGATCTACCCCCTCCTTACCCACACGCTTATTCTCAATATCCAGCATCCGCTCTATCGCCAGCTCACTCAGACCATAGCCCTCCTCACCTCGCTTCGGTATAAAATAACTAGCCTCTAAACCATAAGCACTAAGAATGCGTAACATAAGAGTTACACTCGTCACGCCATCCACATCATAGTCACCATAAATCAGAACCCTCTCTCCACCATCAATAGCCCTAAAAATCCGCTCCACAGCCTTACTCATATCAGGTAACCCATAAGGATCAGACAAATCCTGCAGCTTAGGATTCAAAAAGAAATCAACATCATCAGGATCCTGCACCCCCCTCTGAGCCAGCAAATGAAGCAATATCGCAGGAATCCCTCCATGATCCGCCAAAGCAGAATCCGGCGCATCCTTCAGCAACCATTGTACCTCTTTATCAATTATCTCACCCATAGAATTTAGCGCATACCAGCGTTCTCTAACCAGCAACCATAACCAAAGACTAAACACCAACCACCCACCACTCAAGACACTTTCTAAAAATACATCAATTAATCACAAAAAAACAAACAACTCACTAAAAATCAACAACCTAAATCAAACTCAAATCAAACCAATATCACCCCCTCACCCCCCTCACAGACAACTGAAAACCCACACATAAAATCCCAAGCCTCTTAACCTCAAACACATCCCAGCCAAAAACAAAAAAATCATCATCATCATCATAAATAGAACATCTCATATTTCACAAAAAAAATCACCAGCTCTAAACCCCCATATAACTAAATTATAAAACATAGATAATTATTTATAGAAACTAGCCATTATTAATCCATATTTATAACTTGACGTTTCAATACCCGAAAGGCAAAAGAACAATTGTTATGAAACTCATCATCTTCTGGATTATCGCCATATCTAAACTATCTGCCACACCAGACTGGGCCACAAAGATCAATGAAACCTACCTAGGTTCTAATGAAAAAACCTACGCCACATTCCTCACCGACACAGACAATCAAGGAAGCTACTACGAATGGAGAGAAATAAAAAAACTCGTCGAATACTCAAAACAAGACGGCTCCGTCATCAACTCTAACATCATTTCAGACATCCTATACACCATTGACGCTAACCACAACAACCCCAACAAACCACCACAGGTCAAAAGAAAAATCCAAAATCAAAACAAAGACATACTCCTAGCAGAAGTACTCACTACATTCCACATCCCACTCATACCCGCAAACAAACCAGAATGGATCTCCAGACTAGAATGGATCAACGGCAGCATCATGCTCGATAAAAAATTAACCGTCGTTAGTAAAAACATCCTCAAAGGCCTCAAAATACCCATAGACCTCATATCCACAGAACCAGTAAAAAAATCCATTCTCAAAGTACACTCAGACCCAGAAAGCTTCTACCTCGTCATCAAAGTCGAAACAGAGACAGACTACAACTCATACGTCCTTCATATCTCAGAAGAAATAACCAAACAACTACGTAACAGAATCAACCTACTCAAAGAATACGTTTTCATCAAATCATTCAAAACACTCACTGAAGCCAACAAATTCGGCCTAGAAATTATCAAAAAATCACAATCCAAAAACTTCTACGGATTCAACCCAGAAATCTGGCTAACAGACGACGGCAAAGAAAAAAAATACGCCCTCCTTCACCGTCCACTCGCTCTCCCCATTGACCCAGAAAAAATCAAACGTCTAGACGCATCCACAGGTATCAACTCCTCCATACTAAAAAGCGATCACTTCATAGAAAAATGGATACCCTATGACCCCAATACCCCACCACCAGGAGCAGATGAAACTGAAGACGACGAGCAAGCACCAGATGATCTCCTCAAAGAACCCATAAAATAAACTCACTAAAACAACAAATACCACAACCTCCTAATATCCACCCATCCCAACAATCAACAAAACCATCATAAAAAATTTAAAAAACACACCCATACACACGCACCACACCCCACACGCCCCCCAAATTTCAAAAATAACAACCCATCAGCCCCCACCCCCCAAAACTCCTAAATTCAGACTTCTCACCCAACAAAATATCACAAGAATAACCGGAGAATGACAGCTCCACTAAACCCTAATACCAACGCACAAAACCAGCACGACTTCACCGCCAAAATAGCAAAAGAACTAGGCATTCGTGATCAACAAGTCGCCGCCACCATCAAGCTACTCACAGAAGGAGCCACCGTCCCATTCATCTCTCGCTACCGTAAAGAAGCCACAGGACTACTAGACGAAGTAGCCATCACACAAATCAGAGACAGAATGCAGCAACTCGCTGAACTAGATCGCCGCCGCAGCGCCATCATCAAAAGCCTCGATGAAAGAAACCTCCTCAATACAGATCTACTCAAAAAAATCTCCACAGCAGAAACCATGACGCGTCTAGAAGACGTATTCGCACCATTCAGACCCAAGCGCAGAACGCGCGCAACAATGGCAAAAGACCGAGGCCTAGAACCACTCGCAGACATAATCTGGGAAAACCAAACAGACCCAAAAACCATCATCAGCCAATACGTTGTAATCAGTGACGACAAAGACAAAGCTGTCCCCACCCCAGAAGACGCCCTTGCAGGAGCTCGTGACATCCTAGCAGAAAGATGCGCAGACGATGCAGAAGCAAAATCCGAAATCCGCGAAATCATCAACAAAACCGGCACCATCGCATCTCGCGTCCTCACCTCAAAAGCAGAAGACCCAGCCGCACAGAAATTCAAAGACTACTTCGAATGGTCAGAGCCACTTCGTGACGTCCCATCACACCGCCTACTTGCCATGCGTCGCGGAGAAAAAGAAGGATTCCTATTCATGAGAATCTCTGCAGACGAAGACACAGCACTCAATGCTCTCAGACAGCGCTTCCTGCCAGCTAACCCTATAAACGAACATTTAGAACTTACCATCACTGACTGTTACAAGCGCCTACTCTCACTCTCTCTTGAAACAGAATTCAGAATGCAAACAAAAAAAGACGCAGACAAAGAAGCCGTCCGCGTCTTCGCTGAAAACCTCCGTGAACTCCTCCTCGCCTCACCACTTGGACAAAAACGCACACTCGCAATAGATCCCGCATTCAGAACAGGCTGTAAAACAGTTGTCCTAGACGCCCAGGGCACACTCCTCTACGACTGTGTCTTACACCTAACAATGAGCGCAGGACAAGCCAAAGAAGCCATCATGCAAGTCCGTAAACTCGTCGAGCAATTTAAAATCGAAGCCATAGCCATCGGCAACGGCACAGCATCACGAGAAGCAGAAGGAGCCATCAAACTTGCCAAACTCCCATCCTCCATCCCTGTCGTCATCGTCAATGAATCAGGAGCATCCATCTACTCAGCAGGAGAAGTAGCCCGTGAAGAATTCCCAGATAAAGACGTTACTGTAAGAGGCGCAGTATCCATAGGCAGAAGACTCATGGACCCACTTTCAGAACTCGTTAAACTTGACCCTAAATCAATAGGCGTTGGCCAATACCAACACGATGTAGACCAGAACTTACTCAAAAACAGCCTCGATGATACCGTCATATCTTGTGTCAACGGTGTAGGAGTCGAAGTAAACACAGCATCAAAACAACTACTTTCATACGTATCTGGCCTAAACTCAACCATCGCCGCTAACCTCATCATATTCAGAAACGAAAACGGCCCATTCACATCCAGAGCACAACTCAAAAAAGTCCCCCGCCTCGGTGACAAAGCATTCGAACAAGCTGCAGGATTCCTCCGCATCAGAGGCGCCGCCCACCCACTTGACGCATCAGCCGTTCACCCAGAACGATACAAACTCGTAGAAAAAATGGCCGCAGATACAGGCTCCTCCATAGATGAACTTCTAAAAAACGACTCAGCGAGAAAAAAAATCAACCTCCAAAACTACGTCTCAGACGAAGTCGGACTCCCCACACTTAAAGACATCTTCGCCGAGCTATCCAAACCAGGCCGCGACCCCAGAAAACAATTCGAACTATTCAACTTCGCAGACGGAATCGACAAACCATCAGACCTAATAACAGGAATGAAACTACCAGGCATCGTCACTAATGTAACCAACTTCGGCGCCTTCGTTGACGTAGGTGTCCACCAAGACGGACTTGTCCACATCTCACAACTCGCTGACCACTTCATCCAAGACCCTGCAGACGTCGTCAAAGTCGGCCAAAAAGTCCAGGTCACAGTCACAGAAATTGACCTAGACAGAAA
The DNA here is from genome assembly GCA_937934595.1 of uncultured Verrucomicrobiales bacterium. Classification (GTDB taxonomy): domain Bacteria; phylum Verrucomicrobiota; class Verrucomicrobiia; order Verrucomicrobiales; family Akkermansiaceae; genus Rubritalea. The sequence goes on from CALGZA010000043.1 coordinate 35,784, forward strand.
CAGAATTGCACTCTCCATGAAAGCTAACCCAGAATCCACATCACCCAGATCAAACCCAGCAGGCAACAGATCAGCAAACTCAAACCAGAGACCACCACAAAGAAAAAAATCCCAATCCAATAACCCATCGAACAACAACCAACTCGGAGGTAACTGGTTCGACAACGCCCTAGATAAATCAAAAAAATAAAATAATCACATAAAAACATCCTCATCTAACCTCCCTCAGTTACTTCCCTAGTAACTACATAATCATCGTATGTAACTAAGACTAGCTCATGGATAGCTAAGAATTAGAGAATTGACTATAAGTGCATATCATTCTTATAATTAAATAATCATGAAATCATGTTATTTATTTCTTCTCTTCTCATACTTTAGTTTTAATCAATACACCCAAGCCATCGTAGACCTGAACAATAATCAAGTCAGTGACATCTGGGAACAAAAATATAATGCAGCATCTCTAGTCCAAGATCAAGCATCGCAGTCAGCAGATACCGACAATGACGGCTACACTAACCTTCAAGAAGCCAACGCTGGAACAGACCCACGCAGCTTCACCTCAAGACCACTAATTAAAATACTCTCCAAAAATGGAGATAATGTATCTCTTCAATATACCACTGAAATAGGCAAAAAATATCAAGTCTTCAGCACCTCCACATTAAACAATCCCAGCACCTGGAACGGATATGACCTACCTGAAATAGCAAATGCTAACACAGAAACAAAAAACATTCCTAACCAAACATCTAACCATTCATTTTACCGAATTAAAATCACCGATGCAGACTCAGACAACGACGGAATCACTGACTGGGAAGAGCAAAACTTAGACGGCTTTGACCCTCAAAATGCATTCTCCTTCGGTAATGGTGTAAATGACGCAGACGCCATAGCAGAATTACAAGCTCAGCTCACTAACACTAACATTGCTGCATCTGCAGCAGAAGCATACGAAAAAGACCTATCCCCATCTAGCTTCACCATTACCAGACCCACTAATTCAGCATACCCATTAACCGTCTATTACCACCTCACCGGCAGCACAGATCCCACTAAAAGCTCAGCATCAAATGACGACTACATCCTAAAAAATGCTGCGAATGAAGTCTTATCTAAAAAATACATCTCCATACCTGTCGGTAACAACTCAGTAGAAATCTTCGTCCACCCAGCTCCAGATAATAAAATCGAAGTACCAGAAACACTAGTATGTAACATCAGTAACACATCAAAAAATGCATCCACCAAAATAAATGATGCCAAAAATACAGACGAAAACAGAAGACTATTTGTAGCCAGACTCAAACCAGTCGCAGGAACAAATTCTACAGGATCAGGAATAGCATCAATGCTACTAAGAGGTGATAATAAACTAGGCTTCATTACTATCAATTTCTCAGGACTAGAAGGCACCCAAACCGGAGCTCACATCCAATACAGTAACATCAATACACAAACAAACCTAGAAAGCCTAGCAGGCGGGCAGTTCACCAACTACGCATATGGACTATTCGCCTCAGAATTCCTAAACACAGACCAAAAAATCCTAGACGCATTACTAGCAGGAAAAATACTCATAAACGTCGAATCCAATAAAAACATCAACGGTGACATCAGAGGCCCATTCCTTCAGTCCATAGGCTCAGAGACCTTCGTCGCCCCCGCTCAGCCTCCCGCTATCGAAACACTTACAGGCTTTGACCTCGACCGTGACATCATCAGATTCCTCACCCAGTCAACCTTCGGCGCTACTCCTCAAAGCTATAATCAACTAAAAGCCATGGTCACAGCAAAAGGCGGAGACCGATTAGCCGCTTTTTCTGAATACATAGACATGAACTTCGGACTAAATGCGCAGACATCCATCCCCAGCCCATCCCTTGAGGTCATGACGTATGCCGCAGATGCTCAGGAAAACTACCTAGCCAGTATCGCAGGCTCACCAGATTTTGATCCAGAATACGACCACAGAAGAAATAACCGAAGAAGATGCTGGTGGACCATGACTCAAGCAGCCCAAGACCAAATCCGCCAAAGAGCAGCCTTCGCCCTCTCAGAAATCTTCGTCGTTTCCGGTGGTGATAACGTCATTGATAACCGCCAATACGGAATGGCTAATTACTATGATATGCTCAAAAACAGCACATCAGGAACATACAGAGATCTATTAGAAAATGTCTCAAAACACCCCATTATGGGACAATACCTCTCATCATTAAGAAATGCCAAATCAGACGGACTCATCGCACCAGATGAAAATTATGCCAGAGAAATTATGCAGCTCTTCTCCATCGGACTAGTTCACCTCCATGAAGATGGCTCACTAAAACTCTCACCAGAAGGAATTCCCATTCCCACTTATAACCAGTCAGACATCTCCGAAATGGCACGCGTTTTCACAGGTTGGTCATTTTCACTCAGAAACTCACCCAATGATTCACCTAACATCATCCCTAACACAAACTTCAACTACGGAGCCGGTAAATCATTCACATACCAAGATCAATGGACTAACCCCATGATCAACTTCGCCGAATTCCATGACAAAGGAACCAAAGAAATGACCACTCTCGGTCTCTCAATAAACGCAGGAAACACAGGTGAACAAGAACTCGATAAAGTACTAGACTACCTCGGAAAATACAATTCCAGCACCCCTCCCTTCTCTAACCACCAAACAACCCCTCCATTTATCATCAGAAGACTTATCCAGAGATTTGTAACCTCTAACCCATCCAATGGCTACATCTACAGAATCACCCAAACATGGAAAAACACCAATGGCCACATCGGCGAAGTCATAAAAGCCATCCTACTAGACTATGAAGCCAGATCACTTCAGCCAACACTCGCTGCATCCTACGGAAAGAAAAAAGAACCCATCATCCACATATCAGCATTCATGAGAGCTCTCAGCACCAAATCACAACTACCCATCACAGACCTAGCAGATACTACTAATCTCACACCACACACATACTCAGCACCCAAATACTCACGCATCACAGCAGAAGTCGCTAAGTTCCCGCCCGGAACCACCAGATTCAGAATGCCAAATACAGATGCATCCATTGGCCAAACGCCACTCCAAGCACCCACCGTATTTAACTACTTCTTACCTGACTACTCACCAGCAGGAACACTCTCCACAAATGGCCTAAACGCACCAGAATTTCAACTAGCCACAGAAGTCGGAGTCATCAACCACATCAACGCTCTTCATACACTCTTTAATACCAACGGCAGATCAGGCTCCGAAGTACCTAACCAAAATGAACCTAACCCTGCTCATAACCCCTACAACTATGGCCAATACGCAGATCACATGCTTCCAGACCGTAACCCATCATCCTCACACTTCATAAAAAAATACCTCGCCATCATGGACACAAACCTTGATGGAAAAGTAAATAACCTAGACTCCTCATTCGATCAACCAGTTTTCATATACGCAGCTGTAGCAGCGCTCGTTGATGAACTAGATTTGTTTCTCTCCGCAGGTAAAATAAAATCACGCTTCGCTGCAGGATACAACTACACCGCAGCTCGCCCTAATAACCCTCGTGACCAAATCATAGAAGCAGTAGCCAGATCATACTACTACTATGACGATGACGGAGAATCAAACCCAGCTAATGCTAATTACAGCCGTGACGAAGGCAGACAGCTTACCATCCTACAGCAGCGCCTCAGATACGCAGCATACCTCATAGCCTCATCACCATACGGAATGATACAACGATAAAAATAATCTGTAAAAATAACATGAAAAAGCATAAACAAGAACACCTTAACAACCGTCGTGACTTCCTTCGCCAGTCAGCATGCGCTTCACTCGGAGTCACAGGAATCGTAAATGCTCTCGCCCAAATGCGCCTCATGACTTCCGCTCTCGCTCAAGGAACAAATAATCTAAATGACCCATATAAAGCATTAGTCTGCTTATTCATGCAAGGTGGTAATGATTCCACTAACATGATCATCCCCGCAGCTAACCCCGCTACTGATGAAATGAGGCACGATTACGAGACCAATAGAGGCATTCTAGCCATCGACAGATCTACCCTTAACACCATTAACATCACTAACACTACAGCATTTCAAAAACACTACAGCAGCATCAGCACACCATCACTAGGCTTCCACCCCAATGCACCAAAACTCGCTAGCTTATTCAACAGCGGAGATCTCAGTGTCGTCAGTAACGTCGGAACACTAGCCTACCCCATCCCCACCAGAGAGGACTACACAGCAGGTATCATCCCTCGTCCCATCCAGCTCTTCTCCCACTCAGATCAAACCACCCAATGGCAGTCATCCATATCAGACCAAGCATTCAAAACGGGCTGGGGAGGAAGAGTCGCAGAACTTATTAATGCTACTCAGAATCCATCATCTAACGTATCCATGAACATTTCCCTAGCCGGAATTAACTCCCTTCAAGTAGGTTCCGCTAATGGAATTTCTCAATACGTAGTCAGTGAAAATGGCGCCATCCCGCTCTCAGGATACAACTCAGGAAATACATCCAACAACAACTATATCCCATACGGCAACGCTTACACAAACGGAACAGATCCATCTGGTGGATACCAGAACTCAAACAGTGGAGAACGAATGAAGTCATTTGATGCCATCATGAACCTCTCCAGTGACCACCTCTTAGAAAACCATTACACTAAAATAATGCGCTGTGCACGTGAAAATGAAAAACACATCGGCGCTGCCACTCTCGCTACAGCCACACTTCTAATGGATGACCCTAATAACCCAGGAACCAACATCTCCATTTTTGACCACCATTTCAAAGACGCTAAATCCAAACTTGGAGACCAACTTAAAATGATAGCCCGCCTCATAGCTGGCAGAAACCAATTAGCCAATAACCGCCAAGTATTTTTCTGCGAAATCAGAGGATTTGATACCCACCAAAACATGCTAGATAGTCATGCCAACCTCATGGAAGAACTATCAAACGCTATGGAAGCATTCAGAAACTGCCTGAAAGACCCACAAATGAACATCTTTGACCAAGTCACCACATTCACAGCATCAGACTTCAACAGAACAATCACACCAAACGGAACAAACACCAGCGCCGGATCAGACCACGCTTGGGGTGGCCATACATTAGTCATGGGGGGAGCTGTAAACGGCGGAAACATCTTTGGACACTTCCCTGCCCTAAAAACAGGATCCATCTCCGGATCAATAGACTCTCATAACACTCGCGGCAGACTCATACCAGACACATCAGTTGACCAGTATTCATACGTCCTAGCAAACTGGATCGGAGTAGATTCTAACTCAAAAGAAATCATCTTCCCTAACATAAACCGGTTTGATAACCCTCTCACAGTCTCCAGCGCTAACCTAAACTTCCTCTAACATAAAAATAATTAACTTCACCCTCTACCTATCCAGAATGAAACATTTATTAATTGGCAAATCAATGAAACCTAACAAAAATCAACCTAAATACCCCTCTCTAACACGCTCTAACAGATCTTGATAAACTACCGGCTGAGCCGCCACCAACAAACTATCTGTAAATATATCATACGCAGCACCCTCCTCATTCGTAACCACCATACCACTCTCCCGTAACATCAACAAACCAGCCGCTATATCATAAGGCTGTAAATCAGTCTCCCAGAACCCCTGCACCCAGCCTAAACTAAGCTGAGCCACATCCAATGCAGCACTACCAGACCTGCGGATCCCTCTACCCAGAGTCAATACCTTAGCTGCCGCCTTGAAAAAACCCTCAGCCCTATCCGGTGAACGATACGGAAAACCCGTCACAAACAATGCCTCCGAAGCCTCACTGATCATCACAGGAACCTTCACCTCACCATTATAAGTAACACCCTCACCCTCACTTGCCTCAAACATCTCACCACTAAACGGCTTATAAACTATACCAAAAACAGGCTGACCATCATTCACTAACGCCACAGAAACACAAAAATGATCAAGTCCACTCAAAAAATTAGTAGTCCCGTCCAAAGGATCAACCACCCACATCAACTCCTGTGAACCAGTCTTCCCGCTCTCCTCACCATAAAAACCAGCTCCCTCAACAAGCGGCATCAACCCATCCATAAGCATCTTCTCAGACTCCACATCCACAAAAGACACAGTCTCCCTTAAACTCTTAATTTCAGCAGAACCGCGCTCCATTGAACGAAAATAACCTAACTGAAATGCCCCCACCTTTACCACCAGCTCCCTAACTACATCCTTATTGAATTCCATAACCCATTCATAACAAAAATCCACACGCAAGCAAACCTATCATGCGCACCAACAACAAAATCCCACTCCCCAAAATTAATAAATAACTTCACCGCCACCCCAGCATCCCCAAAATCAACAATAAAATCCTCTAGTAAAAATCACTTACCTATACAAAACGCTCCAAAAATAGCATCAAAAATCTCCTCCGTATCAACCCTCCCAGCAACCTCACCAATAGCTTCCAAAGCATCTCTTAAATCTAATGCCGCAAACTCAGCACCAATAGAAGACTCTATGCCAACCCTAGCAGACTCCAAAGACTCCTTCCCCCTGCGCAGACATTCTTTATGGCGAGCATTAATCGCCACAGCATGACCACCCCAAGCACTCTCACTCAACAACAACTTATCCGCTATCACCTTGCCCAGAACATCCGCACCAGCACCATCACCACAAGAAAAAGGCACACCATCCACTCCCACCCAGTGCGAGTCCACCCCCAAGTCCTGTTTATTTATAACTAATACGTGAGTCCGCCCAGCTATCTGCGCATCACCTAAAAGCCTCTTACCCGCCCTAGACCCATCCACCACCTCTATAATCAAATCAGCTAACTCTATCTGCTGCTCTGATCGTATAATCCCCTGCTGTTCTATCTTATCTTCAGAAACCCTCACCCCAGCAGTATCAATAAGCCTAAGCGGTATCCCCTCTATATTAACCACCTCCTCCACCGTATCTCGCGTCGTACCCTCAATATCACTAACAATAGCCCTCTCATAACCTAACAAAACATTCAGTAAGCTAGACTTACCCACATTAGGCTCACCACAGATCACCGTCCTTACTCCCTCACGTAATATTCTACCCTGCTCAGCAGTAGAAAGCATCGCATCAATTCCAGACAGCACCTCATCAATACGCATCAACATCGCCGCACCCGTATCAGGATCTATATCTTCATCTGGAAAATCTATAAAAGCTTCCACATGGGCTACCACTCCTATCAAATTCTCACGCAGAACCTCACTCTGATCTCCCAGCTTACCCTGCATCTGCTCATGAGCAGCACGCATCGCCAAATCAGTCTGCGCAGATATCAAATCCATGATCCCCTCCGCCTGAGTCAGATCTAACTTCCCATTCTCAAAAGCCCTTCTACTAAACTCACCAGGATCCGCAGACCGTGCCCCACACCCTAACAAACGCTCAAGAACTCGCCGCGTTACTAAAACCCCACCATGACAAGCCAGCTCAACCACATCTTCCCCAGTAAAACTACGCGGATTCCGAAACACCGTAGCCAAAACCTCATCAATAACAACACCATCAGAAGACACAACCTTACAAAGATTAGCATAACGCTCATCAGCATTCTCCAAGCCCCCACGGCAAAGCACCGCATCGGCACATATCTTCACCGCATCAACTCCTGAGACACGGATTAAAGAAATTGCACCCACCCCAGGAGCTGTCGCTATCGCTGCTACCGTAGTAGAAAACTCACTCATCACAACAAATACTAAAACCCGCTCAGCACAGACTTCATCACACTAAGACAACGCTCATTCTCAGCCTCAGTTCCTATAGATATCCGGACCCATCCAGGCAGCTTATAACCACGCATCGCCCTCACTATCACCCCCTGCTTAAGCATCTCAGCAAATAACCGATCCCCATCTCCCACATTCACCAACACAAAATTAGCCAAACTAGGAACATACTCTAATCCCATCTCCTGAAAATGGGTCTCATAAAAAGCCAATCCATGAGCATTGTTCGAGACCGTTGCCTCAACATGCTCCAAATCAGCTAGCGATGCCAACGCCGCACGCTGTGCCACCTCATTCGCATTAAATGGCTGCCTCGCCTTCTCCAAAATGCCAGTCACCTGCCTCGCCCCCAGTCCATAACCAATGCGCAGCCCAGCAAGACCATACGCCTTAGAAAAAGTCCTCAAAACAATCACATTCCTACCCTCCCTCACATACTTAAGAGTATCAGGTGCATCATTCACAAACTCATAATAAGCCTCATCAAATACCACCACCACATGATCAGGAACCTTCGCCATAAAACGATCAATCGTCGCCTCATCCACCATCGTCCCAGTTGGATTATTCGGATTCGCTATGAACAATAAACGCGTCTCATCAGTCACAGCATCAGCCATCGCATCAAGATCATGAACAAAATTCGGATCCGCAACCTCCACATATTTCGCACCAAACAACGTAGCCATTAACTTATAAACCACAAAAGCATGCTCAGCTGCAATCAACGCAGCACCCTCATTCAAAAAACAATGACACAACAACTCAATAACCTCATTAGAACCATTCCCCAAAACAACATTCTCAAGATCCAAATCAAATTTCTCAGCCAGAGCACTACGTAACTTATACCCACCACCATCAGGATAAATATGCATCTCACCCGCAGCGTTACGGATCGCATCCAATGCCATCGGCGCAGGACCCAAAGGATTCTCATTCGATGCCAACTTAACTATACTATCAGGATCTAAACCTAATTCACGTGCAGTCTCCTCCACCGGCTTACCCGGCTCATAAGCCTTTAAATCACATACATACTGGTTCGCATATTGTTGAATACTCATGCGCGGAGACTAACCCATCATAACAACCGTGCAAGCCTGTTTTACACCCATCTAAACCCACCACCAATGGCCACCTCATTTTGAATCCCTTATTTGTAAAAGGTAACTAGATTTTGAAATGCAAGAACTGAGCTAAGACTCCAACACACATCACCCCCAGACTGTATTTTGCCCTTTAGTGACTATACCAGCTGCTTTAAGAACAAAAAAACTCTCCAAAAAAAGGTGACAAATTCAGACCGCACAAGGCTAATCTTATGGCATTTCAAAATGAAATAACCTTGAACCCACTACCTAACCCTACCCATTAAGTTCCTTTATCCTTATGTTTCGGAACCTATAGGTCTTCCCCTTCTCACCATGATGCTGAATCCCTATATGCCCCTCAGCATCTTCCTTATCATGCAGATCAGTCGTCAACAGCCCATTAACCCACACTCTCAAATGATCACCCTTCGCAACAATCTTATATTTAATCCACTTACCAAGTGGAGCCTGCACACTATGCGTTTTTTTCTTCTGTTCCTCAGTGAGCAATTTCCACTTCCTGCGCCCCTCATCAAATAGCCTACCACTATATGCTCGCTTCGTAGGATCACACTCAGCCTGATACCCACTTACCTTATGACGCTTCTTATCCTTATCCACATGACATCGATACATCACACCACTATTCGCAGGACCAACCTCCGGTAACATAATCTCAACCTCTAACTCAAAATCACCAAACCTCTTCTCCGTAGTCAAAAAGAATTTACGGTCACCAGTCATATGAATCTCTCCATCCACAACCTTACAAACACCATAAGGATACACATTCTTCCACCCGCTCAGATCCTTGCCATTGAATAAATCAACCCACCCCTCACCCTTCTTAACTACCTCCACACCTTCATCAGCATTTACCGCATCCTGAGAAAACACTTCCCCCATACCCAAAATCACCAACAAAACGTGAACTAAGAATTTACCTTTATACATACCAAACAATTACCCCAACACACCTACAATATCAAATAAAATGATTCAGTCATATTTACTTTACATCTATCGAATCTAAATTATTTTCCCCACATGATTAAAAACATTCTCACTATCACAGCAATTGCACTAGCAGCCATCTCATCCTCATCATGCGCCACCATGGCAGGTGTAGGCCAAGATGTTAAAAAACTAGGAACTACTTTACAGAACACTGCCATCAGAAGTAGCCAAAGATAATATTTCTATTACACTTATAATTCTGTCAATAGCATGCTGGATATTCCAACATGCTATTTTTTTTATAAAAACATCCCCATACTCAGAAAAAACAAAACTTAATATCATAAACCACTGGACAGAGCACCACATGGCTCTTAGTTTACCGCCAATTACAACCATAATAATAAAATGAATAAGAAAAATATCACCTCCGTTTTAGGAGGCCTAGCACTATCAAGCCTCGCAGGCATCAGCCCTGCCTCAGCCCAAGCTCCAGCAGCTCCAGCAGCTCCAGCCAAAGTAGCCCCTAAAGTGACTCCAGCTGAGATCAAAGCTATCTCATCTCACTTCCTCGGCTTCCAGCAAGGCAGTGGCCTACACGCAGCAGGATTTAAAGCTGAAGAATTCAGCACCGAAGACCTAGTAAAAGGATTCCTAGCTGGAATGAGTGGAAAAAAAATGGAAATCCCTGAAGCTAAGATCGAAGAAGTCATGCGCGCCATGCAGGAAACTTCTAAGAAACGTGAGGCAGAAAAAGCTACGGCTAAACTCGCAGAAGGAACTGCATTCCTTGAGAAAAACGGCAAACGTAAAGGTGTCATCACCACAAAAAGCGGCCTCCAATACGAAATCCTAACCAAAGGCACTGGTGTATCATACACAGCACCTGCAGGCGGTGGTCCAGACCAAGGCACTAAATTCATGGTTCGCTATAAAGGATCACTCATCGATGGCACTGAATTCGACAGCTCTATCAAGCATAACCCAGACAACTCACCAGCTGAATTCAACCTCATGGTTGTTCCTGGATTTGCAGAAGCACTTAAAATCATGCCTTCTGGATCTAAGTGGAAACTATTCCTTCCACCATCACTAGGATACGGATCAAGCCCAAGAGGACCAGGTGGACCAAACAGCGTTCTCATCTTCGAACTCGAGCTCGTTGAAATCAAGCCAGCACCCCCAGTCGCTAAGCCAGCACCAGCAGGTAAAGCTAAAGGTGCCGTGACTCCTCCAGTTAAACTCACTACCCCTAAAAAGTAATCCTTCTAACCTAACAACATTAGTTAGAACTTACACATTAAATTTTCAAAAGCTACCGATCAAAATATCGGTAGCTTTTTTTACTTCTGACCCACTCTAGTAACCAAACACACTCCCATCACAAGGCTAATAATACCATTTGAACTGTTAGAATAGATTGATAGCACAACAAGATAGCAAGAGTTGCAAGGCAAGAGGACAGCGAATAGTGGACTATGCAACTGACGATTAACGAAGCTAATCTTGATATATTGTTTTGCACTTCAAAAAATCAGCTCTGCTGCTGTTCCCAAATGTATTAAAACTACTATCAACCCAGAATAACTGTAAAAATGGTATAAAACACACTCACGTCCATTCAAAAAAGCCAAACTCTCTCGTCAGAACGAAAAACAAATTATTACCAAAAAGAATCTTGCACCTTATACACACTATTCCTAAAGTGACCTAGCTTACGTCATGAAACGGACTTCTGATTCTACTACACATGTTATTGGAATGATTCCAGCTCGTTGGGCCTCTACACGTTTCCCAGGGAAACCTCTCCACATAATCGCTGGTAAACCACTAATTCAGCATGTTTGGGAACGCTGTCAGAAATGCTCACAACTGGACAGCATCATCGTCGCCACAGATGACGACCGTATCGCCAAAATCGCCAACTCATTCGGTGCCAACACTGTCATCACATCACCTAACCACCCCACAGGAACAGACCGTCTTGCTGAAGCCCTAAAAAACCTTCCCCACCCCACACACATCATCAATATCCAAGGCGATGAACCCATGATAGAACCCAGCTTGATCGACCAGTTAGCATCCTCCCTCACTGAAGATCCTCATCTCGAAATGACTACAGCAGCTAACGAGATATCAGACCCCAAGCTCATCGCAGACCCAAACATAGTCAAAGTCGTTCTCAAACATAATAACGAAGCACTTTACTTCTCTCGCAGCCCACTTCCATTCAGCAGAGAAAACAGCCCACAACTTAAATTCTACAGACACAAAGGAATTTACGGTTACAGAAGAAACTTTTTAGAACAATTTGTTCACTGGAAACCATCTCCTCTAGAACTAGCAGAAAGCCTAGAACAGCTCAGAGCACTAGAAAACGGCGCCCGCATCAAAGTCATCATAACCAACGATGAATCCGGAGGAATTGACACCCTCGATCAAGCTAACGAACTCGAATCACTTCTCAACGCAAAATCATAATCTCACACACTTACTATCATCATGGCTAAAACAACCAAATATATCTTCGTCACTGGAGGTGTCGTATCATCACTCGGAAAAGGCCTCGCCGCTGCATCACTAGGCACGCTCCTAGAACACCGCGGACTCAAAGTCCTCCTCCAAAAGTTCGACCCCTACCTGAACGTAGACCCAGGAACAATGTCTCCTTTCCAGCACGGTGAAGTCTATGTCCTAGCCGATGGCGCAGAAACTGATCTAGACCTCGGACACTACGAGAGATTCACCAACAGCGAATGCTCTCGCCTTAACAACATAACCTCAGGACAGGTCTTTGAAAAAGTCATTAACAACGAAAGAGCAGGTGTCTACCTCGGAAAAACCGTCCAGTTCATACCACACTGCACAGACGTCATCAAAGATCGTATTCATGAAGTCACAGCAGCCAGCGACGCAGACGTCATCATCACAGAAATAGGTGGAACCACAGGAGATATCGAAGGTCACCTCTTCCTCGAAGCTCTCCGCCAGTTCTCACTCGAAGTCGGACGCTCTAACGTCTGCTTCATCCACGTTACCCTACTCCCATACATCGCAGCCGCTGAAGAAATTAAAACCAAACCCACCCAACAATCAGTCGCCAAATTACGCGAAATAGGTATCCAGCCAGACATCATCGTTTGCAGAACTGAACACGACCTAGACGAAGACAATAGAGCAAAAATCGCCATGTTCTGTAACGTCGAACAACAAAACGTTGTCGCATTCAGAGACGTAGACCACACCATCTATGAATGCCCACTAGACCTCAGAAGAGATAAACTAGACCGCCTCGTATCTGATAAACTAGGACTCGAGTCCGCCACACCTGACCTAGAAAACTGGCGCCGCTTCGTTGACCGTATTATCAACCCAACATTCGAGACAAACATCGCAGTCGTCGGTAAATACATCGAACTCCAAGACGCATACAAATCCATCTACGAGTCCCTAACATTCGCCGGTGCCCACCATGATACACGTGTCAATGTCCACCGAATTGACGCTGAGAAAATCGCCACAGAAGGACCTACTGTTATCCTAAAAGGCATGGACGGTATCCTCATACCTGGTGGCTTCGGTGACCGCGGAACCCAAGGTAAAATTATCGCCACACAGTTCGCTAGAAAAAATAACATCCCATTCTTCGGCATCTGCCTCGGTATGCAAATCGCAACCATCGAATTTTCAAGAAACGTTTGCGGACTCGAAAACGCCAACTCAACAGAATTTGATAAAGACACACCACACCCAGTCATCTCACTTCAAGAAGAACAAAAAGGCCTCACCACCATGGGCGGTAACATGCGCCTAGGAGCATCACTATCAACAGTAATTAAAGACACTAAAGCATTTGAACTCTACGGAACAGATACCATCACGGAAAGACACCGCCACCGCTACGAGTTCAACCCAAGCTACCGTGAGCAACTCGAGTCTGCAGGCCTAAAAATAAGTGCCGTATCTCAGCCAGAAGGACTCGTAGAAATAGTAGAAATCGCAGATCACCCATTCTTCATCGGCGCACAGTTTCACCCAGAATTCTTATCAAAACCTAACAAACCTCACCCCATCTTCGCAGGATTCGTGAAAGCTTCTCTAGATTGCACAAAATCAAACGCCTAACACCACTTCAACATGTCCATTGAAAACAAAATCACACAACTTGGCTACACTCTTCCGGAACCACCTCCTCCAGCTGGATCATACGTAAACTACACCCGCGCAGGTAACCTCCTCTTCCTAGCAGGCGGAATCCCACCAGTTACAGATGAATTCACAGGAAAGGTACCATCAGACACCACTCTTGAAACAGCACAAGAAGCAGCCAGAATCATCACTCTCAACCGCCTCGCGGTGGTTAAAGAAGCCACAGGATCACTAGATAATGTCAAACAAATCGTTACCGTAAATGGATTTGTTAACTCAGAACCAGACTTCTACCTACACCCAGCAGTAATAAACGCTTGCTCTGACCTCCTTGTAGAAATTTTCGGGGACAAAGGTATCCACTCACGCACCGCTATGGGAGCAGCAGCTCTCCCCCTTAACGTCTCAGTAGAGATTAACATGGTCGTCGAAATCGAAGACTAATCTTATCTAACAAAATAGATCCTCCCACTGAACCTATTTTCTCCCCCTAAAAACCCCACCCATTTAAAAATGCGATACGACACCATCGACAACCAGCTCTTCATCGACACCAGAAAAGAGCTAACTAAACACCTCAAACCCAACAGCATTGTCGTCATACATTCTAATGACGTATACCCCACCAACGCTGATGCAGAACTCACCCTAAAACAATACGCTGACCTACTCTACTTTTCAGGAGCTGACCAAGAAGAATCTATCCTCATCCTATTCCCTGATGCAGAAAATAAACGAAACCGTGAAATCCTCTTCGTCAGAGAAACCAATAAACAAATAGCCATCTGGGAAGGCGAAAAACTCACCAAAAAAAAAGCATCAGAAGTCTCAGGGATCAAGCGCATCGAATGGACCAAAAACTTTGACAAAATCTTCAAAAACATCGTCTTCGAAGCAGATAACATCTACCTCAGCAATAACGAACACTGCAGAGCTAATACCCCAGTCGAAACAAGAAACGACCGCTTCATAAAAAAATGTAAAAAAGAATACCCGCTCATGAACTATGAGCGACTCTCTCAAATCACAAACCGTCTGCGTGACATCAAACACCCCATAGAAATCAATCTCATGCAGAAAGCATGCGATATCACAGAAAAAGGATTCAGACGCGTCTTAAAATTCGTAAAACCAGGAGTCGGTGAATGGGAAATAGAAGCAGAATTCATCCACGAATTCACAAAAAATAAATCCAAAGGATTCGCCTACACTCCCATCATAGGTAGCGGTAGTAATGCCTGCGTCCTCCACTACATAACTAATAACTGCATAGTCAAGGACGGAGACATCATCCTCATGGATGTAGCCGCAGAATACGCAAACTGGAACTCAGACATGACCCGCAGTATTCCCGCAAATGGTAAATTCACACAGCGCCAAAAAGACGTCTACAATGCAGTCTTAAGAACCATGCGCTTCGCTGACTCCATCCTCAGACCCGGCACCTACCCCGCAGAATATCAAAACCAAGTAAAAGCATTCATCGAGAAAGAACTCATTAACCTCGGCCTCATTGACCCAGATGAAGCCAAACAACAAAGCGCATCCAAGCCACTCGTCAGTAAATACTTCATGCACGGAACGTCTCACCAAATAGGTCTCACCGTTCATGACGTATCAGACCCTAAAGCACCCTTCAGGGAAGGCCAAGTCCTAACCATAGAACCAGGTATATACATCCCAGAAGAAAACCTAGGCATCAGACTAGAAAATAACTACATAATCGGTAAAAAACGCAACATCGACCTCATGGCTAACATCCCCATAGAAGTCGATGAAATAGAATCCCTAATGGCTAATACCATTTGAACTGTTAGAATGGATTGATAGCACAACAAGATAGCAAGAGTAGCGAGGAAAGAGGAAAGCGCATAGTGGACTTTGCAACTGACGTATAACGAAGCTAATCTTGATATATTGTTTTGCACTTCAAAAAAATCAGCTCTGCTGCTGGTCCCAAATATATTGAAACTACTATCAATCCAGAATAACTGTGAAAATGGTTTAACTCACCCCCAAATTAAACCTAAACTCATTAACCCACCCAAGCCATCTTCACTAACTCAATAAGCCTACTCTTCTCAGTAGCAGTCGTCTTAGCCATGAAGCCCGCAACATGCGCAAAGTGAACATCAGTGCAGTCATTGAGATTAGTAAACTCTAAACGCATATCATCATTATAGCGTGATAGCGCATAACCATCACCCCTCCTATCAGGATATATCATTGCCACACAACCTTGTGCACTAGGATCCAGCTCAATAAATTTACCCATCCCAGCAGATGGCTCACCTGGCATAGGCTCAGTACGTGGCATATAAAGCACACGCAAATCACAGCCTAAGTCAATCACCTCCGCATTCTCAGCTATATACTCTAAGCGCTCTCTCGCACTACTTATATAGTATACCAGATCCTCACCAACCATTCGCATTAACTCCCAGATCACATCACCCGGATTCAGCTCACTATACTTTGCAAACCTCCTCAAACACGTAATATCCAAAGGTGAATTCAACTTAGCCATCACCCCCCTATCCACATCCAGCCACTTAGCCGTCTTCACAGCTCCTCGCGTATCAAACCACTCCGCTGGCTCCAACCATTCACAAAATTTACGCCCATCATCATATAGATCAAAATACCGAAGCACTAAAGACAATGCACATGTTGGAACATAATCCCTAGGAAACTGGTGATGATCAAAATTATGCTTCGCCGGATCATGCTCACCACCAACATCTATCACACAGACACTCGGATCTGATAAATCATCAGCCGTAGGCTCTTGCCGAAATATAGGAACATTATGGTGATATATCATCACACTGCAGGCTAAAAAATCATCTTTATGGGCTCCTCCCGGATGAGTTACTATTTTTTTAATATCCATAAAACCACTAACTACAACCTTACAAAAAACACAACATTTTACCATCGCATTACGCACTTAATTACGCTTTCATCACACGCATGGAATTAAACGGACCGACTGATTACCAAAAAAGAACTATCTGGAAAGCCATCACGGGCCTTGCTATACTAATCATCGGTCTTCTCCTAGTTGGTCTTATATGGGTCACAAGCTCCGTCATATCATTTCTCCAGCCAGTTCTGCTACCCCTCGCAGTCGCTGGTGTTATCGCCTACCTCCTAGATCCCATAGTCTCATGGCTGAAAAAAAAAGGCATGAGCAGAATAAAATCCGTACTAGTAGTCTTCGCATCATTCCTACTCATTCTTTCCATACTCGCAGCCATCGTCCTACCACCCATCGTCAAACAAGTCACAGATGACGATCAACGAAATAAAATCGGCGAAAGCATTCAAAGCACCATAGAATCCGTCAGTGAAACTTCTTGGCTAAAACCTGTCCTCTCATCACTTCTCTCTAAACACGAAGAACCTGAAGCTATAACCACATCTCCCATTCAGAACCATAATGAAAACCTCCCCAGCACATCAATAAATCAAAACAAAACCAAATTCTCAGAAACCAACCTAGCCAACTACTTATCTCAAAACGCAGGTAAAGTCGCTGCATTCACAGGTAAACTCATCACATCAGGAACTTCCACATTCATTGGAACTCTCGGATTCATCATCGGCCTAGCCATGGTGCCCATCTACCTCTACTACTTCCTCAAGGAAGGATCAGCAATCAAAAGCAGCTGGCATGACTACGTCCCACTCAAAGCTTCCAGATTCAAAACAGAAGTCGTAGAAACCCTCGCTGAAATTAATGGCTACCTCATCTCATTCTTCCGTGGCCAAGTCTTAGTCGCCATGATAGACGGACTTCTCGTCGGCATCGCCCTCGCCATTTTCCAGCTCCCATACGGTGTCCTCATCGGGCTCATCCTCGGCATCATAGGAGTCATTCCATTCATTGGCAACATCATCTGCCTAGTCCCCGCATGCCTCATCGCATACGTTCACTTCTCTAACCCATCAGTCGATACCCACGAATGGCTACTCGGCTCTAACCCATGGGCATACGTTGCCGCAGTCGCAGCCATCTTTGTCATCGTCCAGCAAATTAACTCACTCGTCACCGCACCTAAAATCGTAGGAGAATCAGTCGGACTTCACCCCATGACTGTCATCTTCTCCATGCTCTTCTGGTCACTCATACTCGGTGGCATGCTCGGCGCACTCCTCGCAGTACCCATGACCGCAGCTGTAAAAGTCCTATTCAGACGCTACGTCTGGGAAAGAAAAATCAACGCCGCTAACTTTGAAGAACACGCCGCATTCGCAGACCTACCAGAAGACCATATAAGCAATTCATCAACAAAATCCACAACCTAACATCACTCATGGTTAACATAAATATCAATTACGACGGTGAACTCCGTTGCACAGCCACACACACACCCTCAGGAAGCACTCTCTCCACTGACGCCCCACTTGACAATAACGGCAAAGGAGAAACATTCTCACCCACAGACCTCGTAGCAACAGCTCTCGCTAACTGCATGGCAACCATCATGGGAATCGTAGCAGAAAGAAAAGGAATCTCACTAGCAGGCATGAACCTCAGAGTCGAAAAACACATGTCAGTAGACTTACCCCGCCGCATCAGTAAACTTCCCGTCACCATCAACATGCCCATGGCTGAAGATGATAAATACAAAGACCTAATGATAAACGCTGCACTTACCTGCCCAGTTCATCAGAGCCTCCACTCAAGCATCGATATTCCTATCGAATGGGTGTGGCTCTAGCTCCTGAATCAGGATTAACAGTATCAACCTGATCAACCTGATCAACCTTATCAACCTGATCATCATTACCCTCAGGCTTCTTGACCTCAGGCTTAGGAAAATCTCCTGTCAGCAAAGAAACTGACCTCAAACCTAACTTAGTCAGTCTAGCTGAGCGTTTCTTCCCAGATAATATCCCTTTTGTGTAGTTCTTATGATCACTCGCAGTAGGCTTCACATAACTCACCACAGGACGACTCACCTCCCTCAAACTAGGCGCCACTGCCAAAGGAAACCCAGATGAAGCATAACTAATCTCCCATGAAGGAGTAGCCTTACCATGGTCTCCTTTCCTAATCCAAGGATAACGCCTCGCTATATCCAGTGCCTCCCCACCATTCCTAGGAACGGTTACCTTATAATACACAGGTATCTGCCTAAGAAAATCACTCATCTTTAACGCTTTATCCTTGTTGTGCCTTATTAAAAGCTCAGCAATGTTCAAACCACTCATATTCATACCATTAAAGGCACCCTGGTAACTAGCTGATCCAAAATAATACTTATACCAATGCGTAAACCCCGTATGTATCATCACATTTAACTCCAAATGTAAATGCGCCCGCTCCCGGTTTATTCCGGCACCAGTATAACCCATCTTCGCTATTACCGTACCACTATCAACAGGCTGACCAACCTCGCAATCTGCATGATGCAAATGAGCATAAATTGAATAAAAAGATCCCAGATTATTGCCTAAATGATGTTCTATCACCACATACTTGCCGTAATTACTCATCTTCGCCAAGTTATTCACATACACCACCTTACCCTTCGCAATAGAACGTATTAAATCCAAAGGCCTCCCAGCTGCATCACGCTTCAGTGGACGTATGTCTATCCCCTCATGAAATCGTGTGCCTATCACACCCTCAGGCGCTCGCTTCATATTTCTCACATATCCATACTGACCAGCAGTCCAGGGCTTAGACTTCTTTCCCTCAAAATAACGAGAGGTATACATATAAAACTTCTGAGGTTCAGAACCAAAAATATGACGATTGTAAGTCGGCAGAGACAAGCCCAAAGGCTCCTCACCAGCCACTACTAAAGGCCAGCACAACAAAATCGAAAACAAACTAAATATAAAGGAGGGTCTCATCTTATCATCAAATACAATTTAACGCTTAGACTTAGCATCCTTCTCCTCCTGCTTTATACGCTTTTTCCAGTCCTTCGGCTTCTCACCTATCTTAGGTAGTAATGGATTAATAATAGACAATATCTTCTCATCTAAACCACGCCAGACAGTGATCACCCTCCCATCTACCTGCTTATCAACATAGATCATATCAACAACAACACCGTTAATATTCGCCACTATATACTTCCCCTTATTTGCCGCAGATAACATCTTCAGCCGCTGGGCTGCTGTCTTTCTTAACTGCAGTGACACACCATACTTCCCATCAGCATGAGGAGAAGGAAACGGATAGTAAGCGATGAAGTCAGTCGTACTAAAAGTCGGTGACTTCTGTATATACTTCGTCCCCATAGGCGTCTTTGCCGGTATACTCAGCTTCCTACCCTCCATCTTATTAGCCTCTAAATGAAACGTTATCGAAACCGGAGGACGCTGCTTCCCCTTACCAAAAGCAAAATCACCAGAAATAACACCGAGACTTATAATTATTGCAAAAAATCGTATCATAGATCTATGCTGAATGCTCATTGTTCATAGATAAAGCAAAATATCACCCACACTTTACTTTAATCCCAACATGCCAAAAAAAAACAAAATCACCCCCACATTTAAAACCCTCCCGCCAACACTCACAAAAAAACAACTCACCCATTTAATGACAATCACTTGACCTCACCTCACCTCAGATCTAATCTAAACACGTGGATAAACCTACTCACTCATTCAAACCGCCCATCAACGGGTCACTTCTTCTAGCCTCACCATCACTCCAAGATGGGTTATTCGATGATTCTGTCATTCTAGTCCATACCCACCATAAATCAGGCACTGAAGGCTTAATACTAAACAGACCTATTGGCCAAACCGTAGGAGACTTCATGTGCAGCAACCACTTCGAATTATTAAAAGACCTACCTCTCTATTTCGGAGGCCCTGTCGATGAAGACCAACTAAGCTTCGCAAGCTTCAGCTGGAAAAAAGATGGCCAAATTAAATGCAAACCATCCATCTCAGCAGAAGAAGCCATCGAAACCATGCACCAGAGCGGATCTCTTCTCAGAGCATATCTAGGAAGCTCAACATGGACACAAGGCCAACTCGAAGAAGAATTAGAAAATCACCTCTGGTTCGTTGCCCCAGCCATCCCCAAACTTCTCAGCATGCCTCAAGATGAATCACTCTGGAAAAATACCATGCAGTCACTCTCACCCTTCCACCACATCATCTCACTCACTCCAGAAAACCCATTACTAAACTAAATCACACCCTCATTTCATAATTAATCATATGAAAGCAGTCATTCAGCGAGTTACATCCGCAAAAGTTGAAATTTCTAACCAAACCCACAGCCAAATCAATCATGGCGCACTCATCCTTATCGGAATAGAAAGTAGTGACTCAAACGAAGATATCGAATGGTTATCCAAAAAAATCTCCAACATGAGAATCTTTGATGACTCAGATGGAATCATGAACCTCTCAATAAATGACATTTCTGCCCAAGCTCTCGTCGTCTCACAGTTCACACTTCACGCATCAACTAAAAAAGGTAACCGCCCTTCATACACTAAAGCAGCTCGCCCAGAAATATCAGAACCTCTTTACCATCACTTCATCAAATCAATAAATTCTCACTTAAAAAATCCATGCCAGACTGGTAAGTTCGGCGCTGATATGCAAGTATCACTCATCAATGATGGTCCAGTTACCATTATAATCGACTCTAAAAATAAAGAATAATGTTAGATACAAACCCCATCTCCATTCAATTTGAAATCCCAGCCACAGACCACCTAGGAAAAGACCACGTCGAAGGCAAAATCCGATTCCTCGCAGAAAGCATAGAACTCGACTGGAGACTAAAAGGAAATGTCTTCCGCGGTGATACACCAAAAGTCGTCACCATCTCAATGCCATATAGCCAAATCGAACACGTAGAATTACGTAAAAAATGGTGGAAAGTAAGAGACATCATCCTCCACATCGCTGACCCCACCATCGTCGCAGACATTCCAGGTGTCCAAATGGGTAAAATGACCCTCAAAATCGACAGCCGCTCACGCGAAGAAGCAGAAAAACTCGAGTCCCTCATCGACTACAAACGCTCAATATTCATCTTAGACGAACAAACTAAACGTCTCGATAAACTCAAAGAATCATAGCAATTATCCACTAAATGAGTGAGCTATTCCCAGAAGGAAACCCAGAAGGCAATATCAACGAACAGGCCTCCCCTATCCATGATCAGCCACTCGCAGCTCGCCTCCGCCCAAAGACACTTAACGAAATAGCTGGTCAGCAGCATATCCTAGGTGAAGGCAAACTACTACGCAGAGCCATCGAAGCAGACCGTTTCTCATCACTCATATTCTACGGACCACCAGGCACAGGTAAAACCACCCTCGCCACCGTCATCGCGCACACCACTAACTCCAGATTCGAAATGCTCAACGGCGTCGAATCAAATGTAAGTGAAATCAGAGACAAAATAGCACAAGCTCGCACCTGGAAACAGCTCAGAAACCAGACCACCATCCTCTTCATCGACGAAATACACCGCTTCAACAAAGCCCAACAAGATGTTCTCCTACCCCACATAGAACGCGGCACAGTCAGATTCATCGGAGCCACCACACACAACCCATATTATTACATTAACTCTCCACTCACCTCCAGATCACAAATCTTTCAGCTAGAACCAGTCCACACCAATGACCTCATCCCTATCCTAGAAAACGCTCTTAATGACAAACATCTCGGCCTAGGTAACAACAAAATAATAGCAGCCCCAGATGCTCTCCTCCATATCGCTGAAAAAGCTGACGGAGACGTCAGAAAAGCTCTCACAGCTCTCGAATTAGCCGCGCTCACAACACCAGAAAACAATACCGGGAATATCCTCATCACCATCCAAATCGCTGAAGAATCCATTCAGCAAAAAGCCATCGTTTACGATGCCACAGGTGACTCACACTACGATACCATCTCAGCCTACATCAAGTCCATCCGCGGCTCAGACCCTGACGCAGCACTCTACTGGTTAGCTAAAATGCTAGTAGCAGGTGAAGATCCCCGCTACATCGCCAGAAGAATGGTCATTTCAGCCAGTGAAGACATAGGTCTCGCAGACTCTAACGGACTAAGAGTCGCCATGGACGCCCAACAAGCATTCGAGTTCCTAGGAATGCCAGAAGGTCGCATCCCGCTAGCTCACGCCACTGTTTACCTCGCCACTTCCCCTAAATCAAACAGCGCATACGCCGCTCTCAACGATGCAATACATGATGTAGAACACGGAAAAACCCTTGCAGTCCCGCCTCACCTCAGAACTCCAACTCGCAAAAAACTAGCCTCAGCATCAGGCACCAAAGACTCTGAACTAGAATACCACTACTCCCACGCATTTGAAGGAAACTACATCCCTCAAGCCTACCTACCAGAGGGCAGAAAATACTACATACCAACTGAAAACGGATTAGAAAAACGAATTAAAGAACGTCTCGACTTCTGGGCCAAACAACACAGCTCATCCCAACAACCCTAATCCTATAACAATCTCATGATAAGATGGTTCACTAAAAATCACGTGGCAGCTAATGTTCTCATGCTTGGGATCCTGCTTTTCGGTGGATACCTATCTTACTTTAAACTCGGTGTAGAAGTAGAACCTTCTATGTCCTTTGCTAAAGTAAATATCAGAGTCCCATACAAAGGTGCTTCGCCAGACGCAATAGAATCTCAAATCATCTTACCCATAGAAAAAGCGCTTCAGAACCTATCTGGAATGGAATCCATCTATGCATACGCCAGAAAAGACCAAGCTCACATAGAAGTTCAAGTTACTGATGGATTCGATCCAAAAGAACTAAAAATAGAAATACAATCCCGGGTTGAAAGAATCTCCACATTCCCTCAAAATGACGATAAACCAAAGTTTTACATCCCAGACACTGCCCTATGGAAAGAAGTCATCTCAGTCGCCGTCCACGGCCACCTCTCTGATACAGAACTACTCAAAGCAGCCAGAAAGGTAAGAGATGACCTTACCGCCCTCCAAGGTATATCCAAGGTAAGTATCGTCGGTGACAAAACAAAACAAATATCAATTGAAGTCCAGCCAGATAAACTAAACGCATATGGATTAACATTTAATGATGTCATCAGAGGAATTCGTAGTGCATCAGTAGACGTCTCTGCCGGTGCTATCAAATCCAACGGCGAGAGTGTAATCATTCGCTCTAACAATAAAGCATACACGAGCGAAAAGTTTGCAAACCTTGTCATAAAATCAATGAAAGGGTCCTCTATCAAAGTTGCTGACGTAGCCAGAGTTATCGACAGTTTTGAAGATATACAAAGAGAATCCAGGTTCAACGGAATGCCTGTTTTAATGGTCGAAGTCATGCGCCTAGAAGGAGAAAACGCCCTAGCTACCGCAGATATCGTTCAAGATTACATCAAACGTTCACAAGAACTATTCCCCGCAGGTGTTAACCTAGCTACCTGGGACGATGACTCCATCAGCCTCAGAGGAAGAATACACACACTATACACGAACCTACTTCAAGGCGCTGTACTTGTCATGATTCTGCTAGGACTATTCCTACGTCCTAAAATTGCCTTCTGGGTAACTGTGGGAATTCCTGTTAGCTTCATGGGTGCCGCCATTTCCATGTATTACACAGGTGTAACGGCTAACAACATGAGCCTATTCGGCTTCATTATCGTACTCGGAATGGTAGTCGATGACGCCATTGTTACCGGAGAGAACATCTACGCTAAAGTGAAAACAGGAAAATACTCACCCCTGGAATCAGCCGTCATAGGAACACAAGAAGTCGCTACTCCCGTTACCTTCGGCATCATTACCACGATTGTAGCCTTCTTGCCACTAATGTATTTTGATGACGGATACTTCGGTAACATGGCTAAACAAATTCCACTCGTAGTCATCCCCGTACTCATCTTCTCATTGATCGAATCTAAGCTCATTCTACCAGCACACTTAAAAAACCTGAAACCCATCTCACCAAAACATAACATCATTGCAAAGGTTCAAGACCATATCGCTAACCTACTAAACAGCGGTATCCGTAAAATTTATACACCACTCCTAAAACTCGCTATGCAGCATCGCTATGCTGTAATCCTATTCTTCCTCGGTCTCTTAGCCATAACCTACGTCTATCAGGCAGAGCGAATGGAGACAAAGTTCATGCCATCTACAGAACGCTATTACTTATCAGCGAGTGTGCAGATGAAAGTAGGAACAGAACGCCAAGTAACTGAACAAAAACTCAATAAAGTTCTTAATGCAATCGATGATTTAAAAGAACACTTCATCGATGAAGGCACCGGCAAAAGCATAGTCGGTAATGTCGTTAGCACACTCGGGGGCAGACTCTCATGGGGCAGAACCGGTGACCACATATCTAGTGTCATGGTTGAAATCACCCCTCCAAGCTTGAGAGAATCAAAGCAAGCCAAAAGCATCCGTAACTCAGAAATCGTAACAAAGTGGCGTGAACTAACAGGTCCTATGCCAGAAGTGAACAGATTCCTCATCAGAGGGGAAAGAACTCAGGGCAAATTTTCTAATAGAAATAATGACGGCACACTATCCCTCCAACTCCGTGGCAACAATGAAAATGATAAAGACAAAGTGGTCGAACTCATGAAACAATGGCTCAATGATCAAGAATTTGTCACCAGAGCATGGGGAGATCGATCAAAAGGAGGCAGACAGTTAGACATCTCCCTCAAACCTATCGCTAAACAATCTCAATTGTCAGAAGACGATATTTCAAAACAAATGCGTACCGCATTCTACGGTCAACAAATACAAAAAATTCAACGTGGTGAGGATGAAATTAAAGTCATGCTCAAACTACCAAAAGAAATGCGTAATTCCATACACACCCTAGAATCACTTCGCATCAATCTTAAAAACGGCCAAACCGCACCATTTTCTCAGCTCGCCACCATTACAGAGTCAACTACTCCCGCAAGAATCATTCGTGAAGACAATTCACGCATCTATGACTTCGGCGCCATGGTAACAAGTGTTAGTGATCTCATACAAGCTGAACCATCCATCACAAAAAAAATGAACGAACTCTGCATAGCCTTCCCTTCCGTATCCTGGAAATATGAAGGAGAAGTCGCTGAGCACTTGAACTCAAATAATAGAACCATAATATTATTCTACCTCCTCATATTCACCCTCTATGCCCTATTAGCCATTCCATTTAAATCATTCCTCCAGCCTATCTACGTGCTCACCGCAGTTCCATTCGGTATTGTAGGAGCCATTTGGGGACACGCAGTCCTAGGCGTTGACTTATCCATACTCAGCTCCTTCGGTGTCCTCGCTCTAACAGGAATAGTAGTAAATGACTCACTCGTCCTCGTTGACTATATCAACACCAGAAGACTACAGGGTATACCACTACATGAAGCCATTCTAGAATCAGGAGCCAGACGCTTCCGCCCCATCATACTAACCTCCATCACCACATTTGTTGGACTCATGCCCCTCATGTTCGAGACTTCTATCCAAGCTCAGTTCCTCATCCCTATGGCTATATCCCTAGGCTTCGGAATTCTATTTGCCACAGCCATCACTCTGATCCTTATCCCATGCATCTACATGATAGGAGAAGAAATAAAGCAATCCATCATTGGCAAAACCTCAGATCAAAATAAACCACCCTCCATTATAAATCAATCAGTTAAAGAATAGAGCCTAATTCATCCCGCCATAAAACCAGCCTCAGCAAATTTTACCGCATCATCAAAAAAATCTTCTATACCCTGCGTATCATCATTACCCACAGCCCTCGCTGCTAAACCCGAAAATGCCTGGAACATAAAAACAGCCCCAGTAGAAAATAACAACTTCTCAAGGGCCTTCTTAGGATCATTCCCAGGACAACGCGCACCTATCGCTACACCAAATATCTTATAAACATCACCAAAAGAATCCATTACCTTCGCCGGCACATCATAATCTCGGTCTATCAAATACCTCGCCATCAACCGAGCCATCATATTTGAACACCCTCCGTAATCCTCCGGACTCACTACTGGTCGTAAAAATGACCTAATAATAGCACTCATATCTGCATGCTCTACACCCCCTACCTTTTCTCCCTCAGCCTGTAGTAACCTTACCCTTTGCTTGTTCATAGGAACCAAAGCCTCTACTATAACCTCCTGAACTAAACCACTTTTCCCCCCAAAATGATAACTGACAGCAGCCAAATTAACATCAGCATCTTGTGTGATATCCCTAACAGAAACACTCTCAAACCCCTCAGCAGCAAACAACTTCCATGCTGACTTTAATATCTTCTCTCGTGTTTTCATAATACACTAAAGACTCAAATCAATAGCAGTTGGATCAAATAACTCAGGTTCAAACTCATCATCCATCCAGTCTACCTCACCCTCAAGAGCACTCATATAACCCCACGCCCCTCCACAATCCTCAGGCGGACAAGCACGCTCACCCTCGAGTAACTCAGCTAACACTTCTTCCCCCTCAGACAGCTCCTCCTTCTTTTCAATGACTAATTCATGCACCCAGTCCTCAAGAAAATCATACCGATACAGCATCCGCAATGGAGTCCTCCTACGCCCCATAAATTGATCAACTGTTATATCCTTCTCATCCGTAAAGTCACCACCACCAACTACCTCCTCACTGTCCGCAGCTATAACATTAGTCAGATTCTTCCCTTTACCATATCTAAATTCATGCTGCTCCTTATCCTCCCACCCCATCGCTAACTGCAATATCTCATGTAACTCAGCAAACGTAGTATCACCAGACACTGAAAGCCTGCGCCAGATCTGTGGCGTTATCTCATACAAAAATATTTTTAACGTGTATTTTCTTATACCCTTATTCATAAATAAGAAACTACATCATGAACTTCTTAATGATCAAGTATCAATCACTAACAACCTCATTTTGCATGCTCCCATCTAAAATAAACGCCTTAGTCATCTTCATGACTCGCGCATCACTACTAATAAATGTATGATCCGCATTCACCACTTTAAACTCCTTTACCCCCATTAGCCTCCCTTTATCAACAGACAATATCCCATCATTAGACGCATCTAACAAACTCCTAAAAAATGGTATCGCACTCCTCTCTCCCATTATCACAGCAGCTTCCACCCCCTCAGTAAATCCACCAGAACGCTCTGACATCTGCGCACTACTCAGAAACTCACCAGCTGGACCTAAAACGCACTTTAGTCCCCTCAATGGTGAGCTTCTGAGCCAATCCACAATCTCACTTCCCCCATGCGGAGGCGCAAGCATAACGACACGACCAATCTTCTTAATCTCTCCCTGTCCCAAAACTTCCAATAAACGCCTAACCACTACACCACCTAACGAATGACTCACAAAATGAATCGTCTTCCCCTCATCAACCCATGACTGAATTTCACCAAGCACAAAACCCACTAAAGTATCCAAATCATATCGAAAAGATGCATAAGATACATTCAAAACAGTAAAACCCTCACCATTTAAATACTTACTCATCGGATGCATTGCTCGCAGTGAGCGCCAGAGACCATGAAGCACCACCACCACCTCATCACCGCTCCCACCATACACTCGAGATTTATCCCACGGTAACGGCGGTGTCAAAACTCCTAATCTATCAACTCGCTCACTTATATTCATGAACAACAAAATACAGAAATCAAAAAAAATTACGAATCGATTAAAATAACCTCAACATCGATCAAAACAATACACATCATGAACCACACCCACTAACTAACGCAAATGTCTCTGAATCTCCTCATAATAAGGCAACAAAACAAAACACAACGCCACCAGAAAAACTAAAAAACTCACAAACCTCACAGGCTTCAACAAATAAAAAATAGGCAACCCAGTTGATACCAACTTAAACACAATCAACCATCCACCACTACCCTCATGAAGTGATAAAATATACTCTCTAGTTGCCGTATCCGCTACAGAATACTCCTCATAAATATCCCTACAATAAACAAAAGTATCAATACCCGCACAACACACAAAAAGATACAGCAAAAATCGTAAAAGAGCACGGCCACTAACAGCAGGACGCACCAAACCCATCCCACATAACCACACAATACCCCAAGCAGAACCTGACGCTAAAATCCCAGAACAAATGTATAACACCTCCATCATCTAAATAAACAGAGACTCCAACATCGCCTATTTCTCCCAAGCCACCTCAGTTGCATCTTCCCACAGATCCTCTAACGCATAAAGTTCACGCATATCCTCTAACATCACATGAACCATTACATCCACATAATCTAAAACCACCCACCGTGCATCAGGATTACCATCAAAACTATTCGGCTGCTCATCCAACTGCTCATGAACATTCTTACCAATATCACGCATGATCGCCTTCAAATGAGGCATCGAAGTCCCAGAACAGATCACTATAAAATCAGTAATAGGTGACTTACCAGACACATCTAACACCTTAATATCTTCTGCCTTATTCTCATCCGCTGCCAGAGCACACGCCTTTGCCAATTCTATTCCTGCTATCATTCGTTTAAAATCATTATATTTTGGGCTAAATCAAAAACTAATAGCGCTAACATAACCCCAATAATCCATGATACAAAAACCCCCTAAGCACCATCCCCCACCTAATCAAAAACATGTGAAAAATGGTGGAGCATAGCGGAATCGAACCGCTGACCTCCTGCATGCCATGCAGGCGCTCTACCAATTGAGCTAATGCCCCTCTTAATAACCCAGTGAAAGCCCATATAAACCCCACTAAATCTCAGATGCGGTTCCCAATTATCGCTTATCAGACGAATTTGCAAGATTTTTTATTCCTACTCAAAAAAACATTACACTCACCTAAAATCTTCAACCATTACCAAACTCAAAAAATACCATACAAAATCAACCTTTTTAGACTTGCATATCACACACCTTTCGAGTTGTCTCCTTCATGGCAGAGATTTCTCTAGGACTTTCATTTGACGACGTTCTTCTCGTTCCCCAGCACAGCGCTGTTATCCCGAACGAGACGAAAATTTCATCATGGCTCACGCAGAACATTGGACTAAACGTCCCAGTCGTTTCTGCCGCCATGGACTCAGTAACAGAAGCCGATCTAGCAATGGCGCTCGCTCGTGAAGGCGGCATCGGCGTCATCCACCGCAACAACACCATAGAAGATCAAGCAGCCATGGTCTCTAAGGTGAAACGCTCCGAAAACGCCGTCATCTATGACCCATTCACAGTCACCAGAAACATGAACGTCGCGCAAATCCGTCAAATCATGGCAGATCAAGGATTCGCAGGCTTCCCCGTCATTGACGAAAACAAAATACTCGAAGGCATGGTCACAGAACGTGACGTCAGACACAGCGCCAACGAAACCCGAAAAGTAGCAGAAGTGATGACACCTATCGAAAAACTCATCACCGCACCAGCTAACACCACCATAGAAGACGCACGCCGTATACTCTACGTCAACCGTATCGAAAAACTCCCACTCATCAACGACAACGGAACCCTAGCAGGTCTCATCACAGGAGCAGATATAGAAAAACGCCTCCTCTTCACCAGCGCAGCCAAAGACACCAACGGACAACTACGCTGCGGTGCCGCTGTTGGCCCAGGACCAGAATGCAAAGAACGTGCCCAAGCCCTCATCCATGCAGGAGCTGACGCCCTATTCATAGACGCAGCCACCGGCCACACCAGCAGAGTCATGGAAGTCATCTCCTCACTCAGAGAACTCGGAGACACACCCATCGTCGCTGGTAACGTCGTCACCCGCCAAGGAGCAGAAGACCTCGTTAATGCAGGGGCCTCAGCCGTCAAAGTAGGTGTCGGACCAGGATCCATCTGCACCACTCGCGTCGTTGCAGGAGTCGGAATGCCACAGTTCACAGCCATCCAAAACGTCGCCGAGTTCTGCCGCAGCAAAGGAATAGCAGTCATCGCAGATGGAGGAATCAGATACTCAGGAGACGTAGTAAAAGCAATAGCCGCAGGAGCAGACCTCGTCATGCTTGGATCCATCCTCGCCGGAACCCGTGAATCACCAGGTAACATGGTTCACTACCAAGGTAGAAGATTCAAATCATACCGTGGCATGGGATCACTCGGCGCCATGAAAAAAGGATCAAAAGACCGATACAGCCAAAACGCCTCAGGCAAAATGGTAGCAGAAGGAGTAGAAGGCCGTGTCCCATACAAAGGACCACTATCAGACGTCATATTCCAGCTCATGGGTGGACTCAAATCAGGACTCGGATACGTCGGCGCTAACACCCTAGAAGAACTCCGTGACAAAGCAGTATTCACACGCATCACCGCAGGTGGCCTCCGTGAATCTCACGCCCACGACATCACCATCACTGAAGAACCCACAAACTATCAGCCTCTCAGCTAGATCCACTCCATTCACCCTAACTCAAATCACCATTTCCCATGCAAGAAATCAACCACGTAGCCGTCCTAGACTTCGGCTCACAATACACCCAGCTCATCGTACGCCGCGTACGTGAAATCGGATACTTCGCTAAACTCTACCAACCCGAAAACCTAACAAACATAGGCAATCCCGGCGCCATCATCCTATCAGGCGGCCCATCATCTACCAGCGATCAAGACGCCCCAGATATCGACTTCAACCTCCTAAAATCCTACAACGTCCCCGTCCTAGGAGTCTGCTACGGAATGCAACTCCTAAACATCAAATTCGGCGGCACAGTCAAATCAAGCAACCACCGCGAATACGGACAAGCAAGCCTATTCCCCGTCGAATGCCAAGGCCTATACCATGACATCTCATCAGAAAGCCAAGTCTGGATGAGCCACTCAGACACAGTAGACCAACTCGCAGAAAACTGCCAAGTCATCGCAAAAAACCAACACAACACACCAGTCTCACTAAAATGGGAAAATCACTTCTACGGAATCCAGTTCCACCCAGAAGTCACCCACTCACACCAAGGAACTCAAATACTCAAAAACTTCCTCAACACAGCCGGTGAACTCGCAGAATTCAAAATAGAAGACTTCAAACAAGAACTCATCGCCGGAATAAAAGAACGCTGCGGTAATAAACAAATAGTCTGCGGCGTATCAGGCGGCGTAGACTCCACCGTCCTCGCTGTCCTCCTAAAAGAAGCCAACGTCAACATGCAAGCCATATACGTCGACCAAGGCCTCATGAGAAAAAATGAAACAGCAGAAGTCGAAGCCAACTTCAAACGCATGGGAGTCCCCATCACCATCATCGACGCATCAGAAAGATTCCTCAACGCACTCGCAGGTGAAGCAGACCCAGAAAAAAAACGCAAAATCATCGGTAACATGTTCATCGACGTCTTCTGGGACGCCGTCGGAAACGCCGAAATGCTAGCTCAAGGAACACTCTACCCAGACGTCATCGAGTCCGCATCAAACGAAAACTCAAAAGCATCCACCATAAAAACCCACCACAACCGCGTCCCACGCATCCTAGAAATGCAACAACAAGGCAAAGTCCTCGAACCCCTAGCCGAACTATTCAAAGACGAAGTCCGCGAACTAGGTGCTACCATGGGAATCGATGCAGACATCCTAAACCGCCACCCATTCCCAGGACCAGGACTAGCCGTCAGATGCCCAGGTGACCTCACCAAAGAAAAACTAGACATCATCCGCGACTGTGACGCCATCTTCATCGGCGAACTAAAAGCAAGTGGCTGGTACGACAAAACCTGGCAAGCATACGCAGGCCTCATCCCAGTAAAAACAGTCGGAGTCAAAGGTGACGAACGCAGCTACGAATACGCCACAAACCTCCGCGCCGTCATCTCAGAAGACGCCATGACCGCAGACTGGGTTGACCTCCCCACCCCACTACTAAGAAAAATTTCCACCCGCATCCTAAACGAAGTCAACGGCATCAACCGCGTCCTCTACGACATCTCCAGCAAACCACCAGCAAGCATCGAGTGGGAATAAAACCCCACCAACATTGTCACAGCAAACAAAGCTGTGACAATCTCCTAACATATAAAAAATAACAATCAAAGCTCATCAAGCGGGCTCTTTGCCTTCCCAGTAATAGCATGTAATACATGAGTATAAATCTCCGTCGTCTTTATACTACTATGCCCTAATGCCTCCTGAAGAGTCCGCAGATCCACACCACTCTGCAACAAATGCGTAGCATAGCTATGCCTCAAAACATGTGCAGATACTCTTTTCGAGATACCCGCTTTTCTCACCGCATTCTTCAGCCATTTACTCACAGCAGCCTCCAAAATATGATGCCTCTTCTCTTCGCCATCCCTAGAATCCACCCCACGCTTTGCCGAAGGAAACACCCAAAAACATTCCAAGCTCTTACTACATCCACCACCAGACTTCCTGTCTAATACCATTTGAACGGTTAGAATGGATTGATAGCACAACAAGATAGCAAGAGTAGCAAGGCAAGAGGAAAGCGTATAGTGCACTATACAACTGACGAATAACGAAGCTAACCTTGATATATTGTTGTGCACTTCAAAAAATCAGCTCTGCTGCTGTTCCCAAATGTATTAAAACTACTATCAAACCAGAATAACTGTGAAAATGGTATAATACCTCATCCACATAAAATCGGCATGCCCCATACATCGCCACATCCTCCTCAAACAACAACCTCGACCGCTCAATCAAAACCTAACCATAATCTAACTGAACGACACTTCTTAAGATCTTACTTTGTTGATACAGATGAATTCACGGTATTAGGCAATGTATTTTCAGTTAAACCTATTACACTGAGCCTCGGTGCAGTTAATGAAAAACTGGCTAAGCTAATTAAATAAAATGCAGTTAGAGTAGGGGCTATTGACTAGCCCGCCTCATCAAACCGGACGTGCGGTTCTCCCGCATCCGGCTTTCCGAAGTCATGCAATTATGGACTGCAATTATGAGACGGACTGCAATTATGAGACAGACAAATCATCCTCTTTCGTTAATCTATAAATTTAATACCCCTAAACAAGTGATATCAACCGCGCTAAAAAACACCTGATATCAATTTATCAAGAAAGAGTGACCATTAACAATTCAAAATGAAATTAAAGCCCATAATAAATACTTGCCAAGTATCTTCAAACCTTTATTCTTTATAGTATCAAAACGAAAACCACTACCTTACGACTAGCAACCAGCTTAAGATGTGATATCACATCAGGGGAAGTGATCTAATACTGATAGGCAAAAATATGAGTGCAGAAGGAGACACCAATCTCGATAACGATGGAGCCGCAGATTGTTTAGCTCTGTTCAGTGAGCGTCTATTTAAGCGAATCATGGAGCTTTTGAATCACCCACATAGTCACGAGTATGATGACGGCTACATTTCAGAGCTATTCGCCCTTGTTGAAGTTGTTTTTGCTCTTGATTCCCGTGATCTTGTTTATTCTTGCCCTTCGCCAATTGAAATATTGCCCTTAATCTCTCCATACCAAAGGAGATGGACTGACTATCACGTTGCAGCAGGGCATGATCCGCCAGAGGAACGAAGGTCTTCGATGGCGGCGACTTTTGCAGAACTTGAGAGGATTGTTCAAGCTTTCGCGGATCACACTTCGAACTTTGTGAAAACTGAGTTTGATACATCTAATCCACATGATTCTATGATTCAAAGTATATTCGACGGGCTTAGCCAATGATGAAATTTGACCAGCCTATCAAGTCATTGCACCCAATCGGATACCGCGCCCTAGTTTGCGAAAGCTGGCTTGCTTCGATGGAGGTTTCTGGTAGATTAAGTTTAACCCCGACAATGTAACCGATCGGGTGAATTATAACGATATGCAGGAAAATGAAGAGATGGATGACTGGATGAAGCATGAAGCTTTGCATCTTGCCGCCGCTGACGGTGATCTTCCCAAGGTGAAAGAATTGATCCACCAAGGCTATGAGCTCAATGCATTTGATGACCTTTCATGGACACCTCTTCATCATGCTGTGAAAGAAGAAAAGTATGCTGTTGTTGAATGCTTGCTTGCAGCTAGAGCCGATGTAAACGCCCACGAGGAAAAGAAAATCGGAGAGACGCCTCTCGGAGAAGTCGCTGCCAATTGTAAACTTAAGATGGCAGAGTTGTTAATTGAAGCTGGCGCGGATCCAACGATTCTTGGATGGATGCAGATCACCGCAATACATCGTGCAAGCGAGAGAAAAAGTGATGAAGGAGTTAAGGTTTACCAGCTTCTTCAGTCAGCTTCAGTCAGCTTCAGTCGGAAGAAAAACTAAAAGCATATCAAGTCGTCGCACTCAACGTCGCTAACGCGCCGCGAGTGGACTCTACGTTCGACTAAAAATATAGATGCTCAACATCATTCAACATTATATGCATTACATAATTCTCATTGTGCTGATTTTGCTCCCGATTGTTGCTCGTAGAACCTCCAATCAGTGGTCAAAGAAAACCCTCGCTATCTTAGCATATATCTTTGGGTTTGGTGGTTGGGTTTGGTGGACAATTAGTCTTATCTATTGGCATACATCTGTAGAACCAACATTAGATGGATCTGAAGGAAGTGGAGCAGGATTTGGCTTTGTGCTAGCGCATTTCGCTCTTCCTATATTAGCTCTAGTATCCACTTTTTATTCTTTATTATTATCTTCGATGCTTGAACGCCCTCTTAAGTTTAACTATACTGATGAATATCAGCACAACAAATCCAATGAAACACAATAAAAAAATGGTCGAATCGGGTAGGTAGCGGGTTCTAACCGCCACCCCCCACACCACCGGCCATACGGATTTGCCAAGGGGCTCTGCGGAGTGACTGCGTGGTTGAGGTTGGCAGTGTAGCACGGCGGTTTCAATGTGTCAGACTTACTTTCCTGTAGGCTGTTCTAGTGCTTTCTTATGATAGCGAGCATTCACCCATTGCTGTTCCAGACTATGGAGTCCCTGGCTTTCTAACCATGCGTTATTGAGTGCATTACGCACTATTTCTACATTGCAGATTCGCATTGCCCTTTTCGGCTTCTACTCGCCATATGGACTTTATCCCTCGGTGCTCCAAGCTTGATTAAATTCAATCGCCTCGCTCGTGGTCGTCCCCATTAAAATAATTAGACATACAATATTTATACGACTGGAATTACTACGGCGTTCAGTCGAACTCAAAGATGAACTCTCGTTACTTCCGAGCAGTCACACGACTAACATTTAAATGGTTAAACGAACGAAGCCAGCGCAAAAGCTACACGTGGAAAAAGTTCCTGCATCATTGGTATCAGGACTGGGATATCCCAAATCCTATTGTAGTAGAAGGCTTCAGTGACTTTCTCAAGAAACGAGAACAAAGAGAGTCCCCACTTGCAGGGGTGTGCGTGGGGTGATATAAGAATGGCAATAAATTCGCCTGAAACTTATCACTAACCACACAAACGCCAGACACAACAGATGTTCTATCCTACACGTAACCCAGAGGAGCCTTATGCGGGAAAACCGC
>CALGZA010000044.1 GCA_937934595.1 uncultured Verrucomicrobiales bacterium
AGTGAGCCATATTCTCAGCATTGTCTAAGCTCCACCATGCTCCAGGTTTCTTGAGCCTTGCTTGTAGCACGCTTCGGTGACCGCTTTCTACTTCGCCTGAGCCTATGGGCAATCCAGCTTCAAGTGCCTTGGGATAATTCAATCATGATATTGCACACTCTCTCAGCCTGTGCCAAATAAAGACACCAGTGCCTACTGCAAGGCACGCAAAAGAACCTGCTCTAGTGCACTTCAAGCCATAGACAGAAAAGTGAAAAACATTGCATTCAAAAATACAGTAGGAAATCGGAGAAAAACTGAAAGCGGTGAACCTAAAGACGGAGAATATTTTCAGCAGTTTACGCGTTAGTCGTAGAGCACCAGCAAGTAGATTTAGTAACAAGAAGCCTATAAAAGTGTATTTTTTTCAAAGTTGGCACGCTGGCATATGCAGTGCTATGTTTGATTTACTCTCTTCCACCCTCCATAAACCCCCTCCTTTTATACAGCATACAAAAAATTTCCCTTTCCAAATGACTAAATCCGCCTTAACTCAACACTAACCATGTCAAAGACGCTAATCATCGCAGAAAAACCTTCAGTCGCAACGGATCTCTCTAAATCCCTCGCCAAAGCACCAAACGTTGGTAAGTTCGAGAAAAAAGGCAAAGGCCGCGACTATTACTTTGAAAATGATACTCACGTCATCACATCAGCCGTCGGCCACCTCGTAGAACTCAAAATGCCCACCGGACCAAACGGCAAAAACCTACCATGGAAATTCGACGTCCTCCCAGCTGTGCCCAAAAATTTCGAACTCCAGCCCATCGAGCAATCAGAAACCCGACTAAAACAAGTCCTCCGCCTCGCTCGCCGTAAAGACGTCAATGCCATTGTCAACGCCTGTGATGCCGGACGCGAAGGAGAACTCATCTTCAACTACATCCTAGAATTAGGCAAAATTCAAAAACCCGTCAAAAGACTCTGGATGCAGTCCATGACCAACAACGCCATACTAGAAGCATGGGGGAAAATGCGTGACGCCAGTGAAATGCAAGACCTAGGTGACGCAGCCAAGTGCCGATCCGAATCAGACTGGCTCGTTGGCCTCAACTCCACACGTGCGCTCACTTGCTTCCGCTCCCGACACGGTGGATTCAACATCACATCCGCAGGCCGCGTCCAGACCCCAACTCTCGCCATCTTAGCAAAACGCGAAAAAGAAATCCGTGCATTCGAACCCACACCATACGCAGAAGTCCACGCAAACTTCGGCGTTTCTGCTGGCTACTATGACGGCCGCTGGATCGACACCGCATGGACAAAAGACCAGTCAAATCCACACTCTAAAGCTGAACGTATCTGGGACAAAAAAATCGCACAACAAATAGCAGACCGATGCTCTGGCAAAAAAGGCACTGTCACAGAAACCAAAAAACCCACCAAGCAAGCTCCTGCGCAACTCTACGATCTCACAACCCTCCAGCGTGAAGCCTCCAGCAGATTCGGATTCTCCGCCAAAAGCACACTCCGAATCGCCCAAGCCCTATACGAGCGCCATAAAATGCTCACCTACCCAAGAACCGACTCCCGCTACTTGCCAGAAGACTACGTAAATGACGTAAAATCAACCATAGGGTCAATAGCGAAAGACCACGCTCCGCTCGCACCATACGCGAAACACGTCATTGATAATAACCTCATGGTCCCAACCAAACGTGTTTTCAATAATGCCAAAATATCAGACCACTTCGCCATCATACCCACTGGCAGATTCGTTAAACTATCAGACGATGAAGCCAAGCTATTCGACCTCGTCTGCAAAAGATTCCTCTCCGTATTCTACCCATCTGCCGTATTCGAAAACACACGAAGACTCACAGCTATCAACCACGGCACAGAAACCGACACCTTTCTCACTACAGGTAAAGTCCTCGTAGAACCAGGATTTCTCGCCGTTTACGGTAGGCAAGTTGGAGTAGCCGCAGGAAAAGACGAACTCTGCCCTGTTAACGACGGCGAAACCGCAACAGTCGAGCACGTCGAAATGAAAGAAGACGAAACCCGTCCACCCGCAAGATTCAACGAAGCAACTCTCCTCTCCGCCATGGAAGGCGCCGGCAAAACTATCGATGACGAAGAACTAAGAGAAGCCATGGCTGAACGAGGGCTCGGAACTCCAGCCACCAGGGCATCCATCATCGAAGCACTTCTACGCCAAAAATACATCCTCCGTGATGGCCGTGACATTCACGTCACAGCCAATGGCCTAAGACTCATAGAAACCCTACACGGATTCAAAGTAGACACACTAACCTCAGCAACCATGACAGGAGAGTGGGAATACAAACTCCGCCAAATGGAACAAGGTAAACTCAGTAGAAAAGATTTCATGCAAGAAATCATCAACTTCACTGAAGACATCGTTGACAAAGCAAAAAAACGCGCTGAACACCTAAAAAACAAAAGCTTCCCAGACATAAAAGCTCCTTGCCCAAAATGCCAAGCACCCACTCTCAAACAAACCGATGCAACCTACGAGTGTCATGAAGTAGAATGTGACTTCCGCATGGGTAAACACATAGCCAGCCGTCTCCTCGAAGAAAAAGAAGCCAACGAGCTATTCTCAAAAGGAATGGTCGGACCTCTAGAAGGATTTAAATCCCGATTCAACAAACCATTCGAGGCAGCACTCGTTCTAGACAAAAAATTCAAAGTCACCTTCGACTTCGGTAATGACGATGAAGACATAGAACTAGACGACACCATGGTCATAGGCAAATTCGCCAAAGACGACACAGAATTCAAAGTCTACGAGACCGAAAAATTCTATCGCGTCCCAGAGCTAAAGACCAAAAAAGAAGAAAACGGCATAAAAATCTCTAAAATACTGCTTCAACAGCCCATCAGCCCAGAAGACGCCCTACTCATGTTCCAAGGGCAGAAAACCTCATTGATGACAGGATTTATATCCAACAGAACAAAACGTAACTTCAAAGCATTCCTCCTCTACGACTTCAAAGCAAGCCGCCCAGTATTCGAGTTCCCTCCAAGAGAAGCCAAAAAAACAACAAAGAAAAAAACAGCAAAGAAGACAGCAAAAAAAGCCGCAAAAAAAGCACCTAAAAAGAAATAGTCACCACCAACCTCCTAATCAGCTCTCCCCTCCAGCCAAGCCACAAGCTTGCTACACGAAAACAAAAATCCAGTGGCGCATTAAACTAAAAAACGCCACTGGACCAAACACGGGTATCACAATCCGCTGCCCCTCACAAAACTACTTAAAGACATAGCCCTTCGCTATAGCCTGAGCCCTAACAGCTCCCTGGATCACTTCATCAAGAGTATTCTCCCCCTTCACACTCTTCTGCTTAGCCTTCTCCTTTTCCAGGAACGCCAAACGCTCAGCATTCACCTTTTTCATCTTTTCCTATATCTCATGAAGCTTCTTCTGATTGAGAAGCACATGCGCTTTTATATCCTCTACACTCTTTGTCTGTAGCTCCTTAGAAAGAGACTTTTTCTCAATACTCTTCCAGTCAAAACCCTCAGCCTTTGAAGCATCACAAAGATCCCAGCCAGCGTTCCAATAATTCGTAGAACACTTAGTCAACGCCCTCTGAACAGCTGATCCCATACTCGCATTCTTAACAGCATTCGTATCCTGTGCAGCCTGATTATATGCACTCGCCCTACCCTTATTCCCGTAAGGAATGTAAGTCCCATTCAGCTCATTGTTCAGCTCCAATAAAATCGGATCTTGAGGAGACCGTATATGCGCTACAGCCTTATCCTGATTGATAATAGCAAAGCTACCACCAGACGTCAGAGCACCAGTTTTCCACTGCCCACTTATCCCAGCTTGCTCATTTCCACAATGAATCGTATTCACTATTATTTGCTTTTGCGCAGCCTCCTGACTAGCTACTATCGCATCAACTGGCCCCTGCGTAAATCTCTCATTTCCAGCTATGAAAATAACCTTATAAGTCCCAGGATCACTATCCCATTTCAGGTCCTTAGTCGCTCGGCTTACCACCGCCCCACAATACTCTTCTCCACCGCCCGTCCTCAGGCTAAAAAGCTCTCTACTAACCTCATCCAAATCACGTGTAAGAGGCTCAATCTGGCGTATGTAATTCTCTGTTAAATTGAGCGATGAATTACCATACTCATAAAGCGCCACCTCTACAAAAGGAACTTTACCCTCCTTCTTAGCGCTATTAAATGAATTCACCACCTTCCATAGCTGCGATTTAGCCTGGTTAATTAGCCCATTCATACTGCTACTTGTATCTAACAGAATAGCAATCTGCACTTTAGCCTGCTTCTCAGTTACTATATTTCCCTTACTCAGACCAGGCATCACTTTAGATGCTTCCGCCTCACTTCTCACTACAGCTGAACCATCGTAAGCGTCTTTAAATTGGGCTACTAGCCAAAATTCAAAATTACCATAGTCTCTCCTGCTATGATTAATTTATCTTCATCAGCCATAAAAATTCGAATTATCCTTCCTCCTATCGATATGCGTAAAAGCTTCGACGGTCTATCAGGTGTCCTACGTGAATTCAAAATGGATAAACTCAACGCCCAATACCTCTACGCATTCTCTAACAAAAGAAGGAAT